>JAEHHF010000003.1 GCA_019248085.1 Candidatus Dojkabacteria bacterium S2_J21
AACAGGTTCTAATCCGAAATTCTTTCTTAATCTCTCTAAACCAAATTGATATACATCTGGCCATTTTCCTGGGGCAGCAAAAGAAGGAGCAAATGGAGAAGACAGAGTTTGATAATCTTTTCTGGATCAGTGAAACCTTTTACAGTCTTACCATTCGCTTTGAACTCCGTAGAAGTTACTTTTTCGTAAAATGATTTATAGAAATCAACATTAGGCTCATTTGTATCAGAATTTGTTTCAGAGTCCGTATTCTCTAAACCACTTTCATCATCTTCTTTGCCTTCCTCCGACTTTTCTTCTGATTTATCACCAGCTCCGTCTTCCGATTCTTCATCTTCAGATTCATCTTCGTTTGATTCTTCACCATCTTCTTGAGCGTCTTCTTCGTTACTATCTTCATCAGTTTCATCTGAAGTATCATCATCAGAATCGGCATCCTGATCATTCGTGTCTTCATCTTCTTCTTCTTCAGAATTCTCGTCTGTGTCCTCAATATCATCTTCTTCATTAGAGTCATATTCTTCGTTGTCATCTTCAGTTTCTTCAAACTCAAAATTCCCGTTAAGAATGCTATCTAGTTCGTCAGATGCAGATATTTCTTCTTCTCTTGCCATTCAATTTACCTTTTTTAATTAGTTTTGTTGTTTCAAAATGTTTTGTCTTAGGTCTTTAGACTCTGCAAGTCTATTTGTTAAAACCTCTAACTGAACAGCTCTAGATTCTAAAAAGCCTTTAACTTTTTTTAGCAACCTAAGTTGTTCAATTATTTGTTCTTCTGTTTCATCACTAACTGAGTCGCATAATTTACTAGACAACTCAATCATTTCAGAACCAAAAATAGTTTCATGAAAAACATCAGTGAAATCTCTAGAATTTATAATTTTATGAAACTTTTTCTCAATCTCAATTTGTTCATCAAGACTTTGTATTTCAGCTTCTATAGACTCTAAACTTATTTCGTAAGACATTTCTCGTAAACCTTTTGTATGCATTTTGTGAGTATATTGTATATACTCTAACCTTAATCTTTAATTAATGGTTATTTTAAACCATTCCAAGCCCTGAATTATCAACATAATCCATTTCATTGTTTATTTCATCTTCTGTGTCATTCATTGCATAATTCTGAGCATATGATGTATCTTCGTCTCTCATAGCGCCAGATTGAGATGAATCTCTACCTTCAGAATATCTCAATGCTTCACTAAAACCAAGATCAATGCCTTCATTTAATCCTTCACGCATTCCAACGCTTCTACCATAATCAATAGCACCTTTTTCTCTATTAATAATTTCTTGATTAACTGATTGTTGATGAGCAATCTCTTGGATAGCTTCTTGCTTTGCTTGATTTCTTATGTCGTTTACAATATTATTGTTATATCTCTCAAGAGCTATATTTGGCTTAGCTACAAACTTTTCTTCTTGCACTGGCGCTTGTTGAGCGCCCTGTATCATTCCTAAACCTTCTTGATTCATCTCTTCTTCCATAATTATTCTCCTTTTTTGGTTAAAGCGCCAGTTAGTTGTGCTTCTAGTTGTTTGATTCTTAACATCATTTCTTGTTTTGTCATTTCAATATCTGCATCATCAAGCTTTTCTTTTCTTCTTGTATCGAAATCTATAGCTCTATCTTCAAGCTCTCTAGCTCTTTTAGCACCAGTTTGAGAATCAACAAAGTCTTTTGCAAGCATATCAGCTTCTTCTTCTAGTTTTCTAGTTCTAGCAGCTGACTCAGCTGTTTGTTGTTGTCTTAATAAGTTTTGTGATTGTTTGTTCTCAACATCTTTCTCATTTTCAACAACCCTAGATATTCTCTCATTAATTCTTGAATCAACTTCTTCAATATCTTTTTTAGCTTTTTCAATTTTAAGTCTTTGCTCTTCAATCTGCATATCCATAAGTTCTTGTTGTTTTGGATCAGGCTGAGGCTCAAAGCTCTCAAACTCTCTAGCTAAATCATATTGACCTTTTAGTTTCAATATTCTAGCCCATATCTTTCTAGACAACTTAGGACTCATTGTTTGTTGACCTGTTTGCAGAACCATAGCTAAATCTTGAGCTATTGCATTATTTGTCTCAGGAGTTTGAATATCAATTGTAATATCATGAGCGCCGGTTAAGTCATCTCTATTTATCTTAACATACTCTTGATTTGTATTTCTAACAATCTCTTCTTCTGATAGGAACTCAGCATTCATAGCTATAATCAATCTAGCGGCGTCTACAAGCATCGAAGTTATTCTTCTTAATACTGATGCATCTCTTTTGCTATTTGAGCTATCTATTCGTCTCTGAGCATTAACGCTGATGCCATTTGTACTATTATTGTTTAATGTTGTACCAGACATTGCTTCAGCATCTGCAATCTGAGCACTTATCCACTGTAGCGCAATAGGATTAACAGGATTTACATTATTTTTGAATATTGCATTCTTTGGATTCATTCCACTTCTAAAGAATACTGTTTTACCTAATCTATAGTTTTCTCTTTCTACTGGACTCGGGAAGAATGTTTCATCTATGAACTCTTGATTTACTGCATCTAGCGCCATAATATCTTGTATAGCTCTAGTAGTCTTACCAACAGCTTCTTGATTCTCTTCAAGCAACACTGCATCTGGCTCTCCCATTACTTCACGCTTAACAGGCATATATTTAGCTATTACATATGGAATCTTTTTATGACCAAAAGGATTTTCTTCTAATCTTACTAATACTCCACCAACCCATGTAGCTACTATAGGAACAGTATTACCATCATTATTAATATCCCAGAACCCCCAATAATCATAAGCTTTTAATTTAACTCTTGATTTTCCAGACAACTTAGAATTTCTGGCGCTTTCACCATGATACTCAGAATACTGATACTCTTCTTTATTTTTATCTATAAACTCTATGTTTTTATATATACCTCTAGCTTTAATCTCTTTTGTAATAACTTCAACTCCATCAGGACCAACAGTTTTTACTTCAATTTCTTCTTCTTTGTATTCTTGCTTTTTTAATTCAGAGAAGCTTATTGGATACTCTTCAATTAAGAACTGAGCTTTTTCTATATCACCTTCACATGTTGTATCAATGATAATGTTTGCACTATTTCTAACTTCAATTGTTGGATGATTTACTATAAGCTTTTCAACTTCTACATCTACAAGCTCCGTGCCTTTTTGCATTGGCTCACCAGTTTCAAGCATTGCCTGCATTTCTTCAGGTGACATTTGTCCAGCTTGAACTAGTTGAACCATCATATCATATGACTCTTCAGCTGATGCATACACAGGTCGCTCTTGTTGCTCTATACCTATTCCGTATTCAGTTTTCCAACCAACTTTACATATTACAGAACCTTCATCAACATCTGTTCGGACAATCTCTTCAACCAATTTATCTATCTTTATTTTATGTCTAAATTGATAATTTAGTAATATCTGATTTTGTTCAGCTGATTTATGATCTTCTGGTCCAACACCCTTGATATCAAACAGATCTTGAGTCCCCAATATAGCATCTTCTAAAGCTGCATATTTGTACTCATTTTGTTTTCTAACAAGCTTTGGTCTAGTTGTACTCTTACCAGGTTTTACTTTCTCAATCTCTTTGCCACCATTTCTAATCTCTTCATATCTTAGAAGATTTTCTCTATTTGTAGTTTGGAAATGTGCTGAGTTGGTTCTATCTGTTTCTAGATCATCGAATGTAGGTTCGTTCTTCCAGCTTGTTAACTTAGCTGGCGCTCCATTGGATTTACCTTTATAGAGTGCATCCATATTATTACCAGGTTTTTTCTTTGCCATGTTAATCCTATTTTAGTTAATTGTATTAATAGATTATACATTTCTATTTTACATAGTGTATTTAAAATCTATTTAATACAATCTTAAGTGAAGTTTAGCCGATAATTTTTTTAAGATCAGTTATATTTAATTTATGGAAGAATTTATCGAAATGATTTTTTTCAAATACATTTGACTTTTGAATACCATATTTTTCACAAAGCTCATTTATTAATTCTGATAAACTAATCATTTGTTGATTTGTAAAGTCTCTTTTACCAATAAGCATAATAGCTATCGAATCTATATTAGCTCCTCTTGTGTGCGAACCAGCCATAGACACAGGTCTTCCAAGCTCAACAGCACCATCTTTTACATTTGACTCATATTCATCACTTCTATATACTTTACCATTGCATATCACATAATGACATCCAATCGTCCTATATCCTCGTTCGATATCTTCATATCTAATCTTGTTTGCATTACCATACTCAGCGCCAGAGTTCATGATAATAATCTTATTTATCTCTCTCATTTATATTGTTCTCCATTTTTTATTGAAATCTTTGTTGTTATGATACCAAATAATATTTTCTTGAAGTTCTTCTGAGTAATATCTATCAACATCTGTTCTGCATGCATGAACTTGTTGATCTTCGTTGTCCCACTCTGAGAAATCATGAAATATTATTTTGTTTTCATATCTAGATACAATTTCTGGAAAATTAACTAATGCTTTAGTATCACCACTAATAATGATGCTATTTTTATTGTCTGAAACTATTAACCCATAACACTCAACATGATGACTTGTTTTTATTGAGTCTAGCTTTAATCCGTTATATATAATTCCATTTGATAACTTATGCAAATCAATATACTTTTTCATATCTTTTAGATACAAGTTAAGTTCATCTGCAACTTCATTAAATGATAATATGTTTAATTTAATATTATGCATGAAATACATATAAAATATTAATGTTTTTAATGAACCAACATGATCATCATCCATATGTGATATGTAAACATTTCTTAGCATTTTTATATCTATTTCATCGTGATAATCATTTAACTTTCTCAATTCTGCATAAACAGAATATCCACAATCAAACAGAATATATTCTGAACCTTCTTCAATTAAAAATGAGCTATTTACTGATTCAAAATCAAAAGCTCCACCATTACCAATTTGTTTTACTCTCATACTATTCCTATTTATTTTAAGATGCGCATATTGTACTTTGTGATTTATTAATTTTAGCTTTTGCTTCATTTTCTAAAGCGCCAGGTTGAAAGTAAACCATGACGCTATGATTTTATTTATTTAGTGAACTTTAGATTTGCACATTCTGCTAATGTCATTCTCATGAATACCGATAATTCTTTTCCTTCTGTTTTTAAAGTCTGGTAATACCATTCTTTACCAGCTTGTGTTTTTATTTGTGCATCTGGATTCCATCCATGATCATCATTTCTAGTAGCATTCTCTTCTAATCTTTTAAGATATGCATATATTGCTGATATCTTATTAGTTTGAGTTTCTTTGCCATTTGAACCAACTATTGTTACGCATCCACCTTGAAACAATGGTTCTATGAACTCATTTCTTTCTGTATATATGTACCTAGCATTTTTTAATAGTGTATGGCTAACGCTCCATGCCTTTGCAAGACCAATTATACTTTTAGCTTTATTCTTAGGATTGAATGTTTCCTTACAAGCACTTATAAGCTTCTGAGTTGGAGAAAGATTTCTTCTTGTATTAAATGATTTTACAACAACCATAACATCTTCTTCTGTAAGATCATCATCAAGCTCTTTTGCCTTAATTCTTACTCCTGTAGCTAAGCATGCTTTTTGTCTACATCTACCATCTACTATTTTATTTCTCCATAATATAACTGGCTCTCTTAATCCATTTTCTCTTATATCTTCTGTTAGAGCTGCTTGCTCAGCCATGTTAGCCATAGGAACTATTCCTGCTAGTTCTTCGTTTACTTCAAACGCTTCACCTTCTCTTAGCTCAATATATCTTGTCATTTCTTGTCCTTTTTTATTATATTTGTTTAACGATGTAATAATATATGATTTATACTTAATTCTGGCTTAATTTTGTCTGATTTTTTATTTAAATCAGACATTTGTCTGATTTTTTTTATCAAAATAGGACAAATTTTTCCGATTGGCTATTTTAATTTTTACTACATGTTTTATTTATTATAATGTTTTGTCCGATTGAGTATTACTTGTCATACATTATGTTTATCATTTTGTCAATTTTGGTACCAATGGTACCATTGGTACCGTTTTATTTTTGTACCATTGGTACATAATTCGATACCATTTTTTTTGGTATCAATGATACCGTTTTGTTTGGTATCGAATTATTTTGACACCATCTTGATTTGGTGTCATTGACACCGTTCTATTTTGGTGTCAAAATTTTCACAGACTTAGAGCTGACTTAAGAAAGTCTTTTTGTTGTCCGATATTTTTTAATGAGTATGCCATGAAATCGAACATCTGTATTTTTGATTAAAATATTTATTTATTGATGTTTTTTGAAAAAAGGACACATATGTCTTTTTTTTATATATATTAATATATATTATATGGATAGTCTTTTTTTATTTTAATAAACCAAAAAAACCCAAACCCCTACAACCACCGCTCGGAAACGCAGCACGGGAAATTGCGTAGCGTAGCGTAGCAATTTGACTAGTGCAAGTGCAACGAGAAGGTGGTTGTAGCATCAGCACGAAGTAGCGAAAAAAAGAAACATTGGATTTATTCTCAATAGAGCCAGTTAGGGATGGTACCTATGACACTATTATCTGGCGCTAGAGATAAATTTTAATTAATCTTTTTAGAACATGCTTCTTTATACATAAGCTCTTCTCTTTCCCAGTTATCTTGAGATACTACTAATCTTGGATTTATTATGTAGCATCCTCTTTTGTATCTAACAACAAGATCTTTTTCTCTTAGTGTTTTGTATGCTATTTTTATGTATTTCTTTTCTGTCTCAGTAAGAGTTGAATTATCAATATGTGTTATATTTGATTTTTTATAACCAAACTCATCAACATTATTTCTATTTTTCATTAACAATTTAAACATAAAACCTTCAGGTTTTGTCATATTTAAAAGCTCTTCTGTGTAATCCATACTGTGTGCCCTACTTTCTTTATTTTTGTTTCCACTTCCTACCATTATGAACGATGGCTTCATTTTTCCATCATTTTCAACTACTAGCTTCTTTCCAGCAGGAAGAACTATTTGATGAGTCTTCATCATTTCATCTGATTCTAAGATTCTATCCTGTATAATCTTATTATCAATTGAGGCAATCTTCTCCATTGTCTCTCCTTTTTATTTATTTAATCATCAAACTTTCTTATTGTACACAATCTAAGCTTAAAGATAGGTGAACGAATCACCCCCTTATCTCACTCGATAAGGTACTAAATCACCCCCTTATCTATTTAAATAAACATCGAGTTTATCGAGACTATTTGATTTTTCCTTCTATAAGAATTATATAGGAAGCTTTTCTTAGCGCCAGCTAGAGATGCTGATTGTATTTTCGTTTTGATTTTTTTGTCCAGACTGGACGGTTTTATACTCATGTAAGCCAGCTTTGTGCACCGCTCTCGAAAATTTTTTACTACGCACTCCGTGCTTCGTAAAATAATTTTCTCGTTTGCGCCCATGCTGGCTTAATGGTTAAGGATTATGAAGATGTTTATGCTTCTGTTATTTTAGTTGATGTATTTATATCTATTGTTGTTAATGCTATCTGGCGCTTATCATAGTTTCTAAATGATTCAAATACTGATTTATCATATGCAGATATGTTTACTTCATTATTTTGATTTCCACCAACACATAATAGCTTACCATCTTTTCGTTTACCAACAACGATACACACATGTCCGCCACCTACCCTTGATTTAACAGCTATTGAACCAAGACTTGGCTCATTTACTGCATAACCAAAGTTAGACCACTCCTTGGCTCTCTCAGGTACCTTTATACCATGATCTATTCCAGCTTGCTTCATCACCCATGATATAAACGAGGCACACCAGGAAACTTCATCCTCGGTATATTTACCAGCTGTTGTTGCATGATACTCCAATACTCTGGCGCTATGTAGCTTACCAGGTACTTCATATATCCCAACCTCTTTTAGTGCTATCTTTACATACCCTGGCGCTTCTAATGCATCTATAGCTGCTTTAGTTTCACCACCTAAATCTCCATCTGCACCAAACTTTGGAAGTTTAGCGCCTACCTGTAATAGATAATTCTGTAATTGTTTAACTGTGTTTTTATTTCTCATTATTGTTCTCCAAGATGTTTCTTTTTCAACTCTTCTATTGCCTTAATAAGCTCAGGAGGTAACTGTTGCTCTACTTGCTTATCTGATGTACCAAGGAAGAAATTTATTATTGTAGCTACTATAGTACCTAATAGGAATCCCAGTATTGTATCTGCAAATCTAACATTAGCTTCAGGAATATTTCCAAATGTTATGAATGCTATATACACCATTGCAAACACAGACCATGATGAAGCAAGGATATATACAAACCTTTTACTGAACTTATCATCTTGCTTTAAGCTTTCAATCTGTAAACCTCTAGCATTTGATACATCATTCAAAAACATTCCAGTTCTCTCATTGTCTACACGCTTGCTCTCTATTTCAGAAAGCCTAGCTTTATGTTCAGCTTCAAGTATGGCTATTTCCTTTGATACTTCAAGTTCTCTAAGTCTAACCAATGCATCAGGATTATTTGTAAGCGCCAGTTCAATGGCTTCCGGTGTATTCTCAACACCTAATGCTTTACTTATTAATCCACCTACAGCTCCACCCATTGGACCACCTATCAATGTACCCAATACTGGCGCTGATGTACCTAGTATACTTTTTATGTTATCCCACATACTTTACTCCTATCTTTTATTTTTAAGCTCATAGAGCTCTTTTTCTAGCTTCTTAATCTTATCGCTATCACTTATTCTATTTTCATAATAGCTAGCCTTCTCTTGCTCACTATATACTGGCGCTTTTGAACCATGAACACTATACCATACTCCAGCGCCTTGAAAGAGACTTCCTAATAATATTGTAGCTATAACTATCTTCTGTGTAAGCAAGCTTATCTTTTTATCTAGATTATTAACCAAATCAATCAATGGCTTAATCATCTCTTCAAGCTTTTGAACTCTATACTTAAGGACCTCGTATCCTTCATTTATGTTATCTGACATGATCACCTGCCTTAAATTTAAACTTATTTAATTCATCTAGAATTTTATCTGCATCTTCTTGTTGAAAGCAAGAACAGCTATTTCTAGCTTTGCATATAGCCTCTTCTATTGAATCATGCCAATCAGTTATATCCCTACCAGTTCCACATGTTCCAAACATGTTTCCTTTATAGTCATATACTGGTGACTTGTTTACTATTAGCTTCATAAGCTTACCATTTATGTTACCATGCTCAAGGAACTTCTTAGGCAATCTTGTCTCATGTATTACAACATCGCTGTTACCACAAACCTCTCCGAATGTATGATTCTCTTCACCTACTAGTTTCTTGAACTTTAGCGCCAGCTCTAAGTCGTTTTTGCCTTGAAGTTCATTCCAGCTCATTCCATAACAGAACTTTTCTCTAAATGCTTTGTTTGCAACTATATATCTACCATCCATGTCTTTTGACCACACCATGTCATCTAGATGATCTAATACACTAACAAACAAATTTTGTTCTTTAATCCTGCTTGCTCTTTCATTCTCTAAATCTATTTTGTACTGTTCTATCGCTTTCTTGCTATCATTGTAACATTCTCTTATGTGTTTAACATCACAACTTATCTCTCTTGTTAATCTAGGAATATCAAATATATTTACAGCATTCCATATTTTTTTAAGAACTTCTTTTGTAGAACTAGTATAATCTTTCATCTTGTTTAAATCCAATAGTTTTAGTTTTAAATTATACTAGCCAATTAAGGCTTAATTTTTAATGAATAATGATTACTTTTATTTGCTATGTTTATATAGCTTTAATGAGATAAGCGCCAGTATTTGATGTGTTGAAAGCACACCAATCTGGCACTTCTATAGATTGTCCTGTAGTTTTACTATTATTATCTTTCATGATGTTACGATTCCTTTTAGGATAAAATTTATCTTTAATGTAATCATAATATTTGAAAGCTTATATTTTGCTAGTGTTTAATTTTACTCTCCTAAGCTTTTATTACAATGATTAGATTCTATTCTTTTTAATAAACAACACAATCTTTTATCAAACCATGTTGCAGTGCCATCATTTACTCTTCTACCTATATGTGAACTAATTGTTTCATCTTGCGATCCGTTCCATAGCAACACATTTCCCATCTGATCGAGAACTAGTAGGAATCTCATTAATCTACTTCGTTTCTCAACATCTCTTTTGAATTTTTCCACTAATAAATCTGTCATAGTTTACTCGCTTCTGCAAACAACTCATCTAGTTGTTCATTTGTTAAATCTAGTGCTGCAGCCATACCCAATAGTATATTGTCAGTCTTATAGAACTTATGTGCTCTTGACCAATATATTTCAACTACTGGATCACTAGCAACCATTTGTTTTACTGTAGACAGAAGTCCAATCTTATGTAATTGCAACTCTGCTTGTAGTGGTGTTATACTGTCAATATCATATTTTACACCAGCAAAAAACGCTATTGCTTCGTCAAATGTATCAAACCAATACCAACCATCTTGTGGATATTCGTAAGTATCTTTATCTTCTGCTTTTAATGTAACTATAGGAGAGTACACGAAGTTCTCTCCAGTCAATATTTGATTTTCATCTTTTTTATAAAATGCCATTTTATTTTCCTTTTATATTTATTTTTACAATTATCAAAATGCCATCTTCCCATAGCACTTGAGCCACCAGATACATTACAATATGGGCAAGTAACAATGTTATAAGATTTACCTAGTCTTGCTTCCGATAGTTTCTTTTTAGTTTCTTCTGAGGCTTTCTTGCCTCTTAAAGAATTACCCAAATTGATTTTATGTTGTTCTGTTCTTTCGCCTTTAGGCTTACCTTTCCAAAATGTAGATAAATGTTCTTTTTGTTCATCTGACATTTTAGTACCTTTTTTACTTGGTGGAAGAAGATTTAAACTTTTACTTATTTCTGACATTTTCTTTTTAGACTCTTCTGTATGCTTTTTACCTTTAAAAGCAGAAACTTGTCCTTTTCTGTCTTCACTATACGCCTTAGACAATTTTCTCATAATCCAACCATACATTTTATTATTATATCTCTTCCCAAATTTATCAAAAGTCATAGCACTAGCAGCATATACTAACTTAGTATTATTAAGATAAATTTTCACTAATAATTGATGAGCCAAATAATGCTCTTCTGGTGTTAAGCTAACTAAGTTTTCTTGTAAATTATTTCCACCTAAGCATTTTGGAATAATGTGATGCTTTTCACAGTACTCTAAAGTATCTCTATTTTTACCTTTCGATATAAGATTGTCATATATTTGTTTATAGTTCACATTGTTCCTTTTATTTTTATTATCCAGTTACTGTCCATCCACGAGCCGTTGCTATTGATGGGTCATCTTCACTCACTCCATAATTACCAGTTACTGTTACAGTCTGTCCTGTTACTGTTGGTAATATGCTATACATTTCATTAAGTGCTGTTGCACTCATTTTAGCATAAGCTACTGTGAATGTAAATCTTAGTGGTGTTAGCATTCTTTTTAGTGAGTAGCAATTATTTAAAACATTTGTAAGAGATGTATAAGAACTTCCTACTGTTATATTAGGCATATACTGCAAACTATCGCAACCTAATAAAAATTGAGTAAAACCTGATGTTGTTATTGTTCCAAATACATAAGAAGGTATTGTTGTTAAACTTTTACAATAAGCTAACATACTTTCTACTCTTATAACTCCACTACTATCACTAAATGTAGGAGCTTTCTCTAACGACCAGCAGTTATTACATAAATTTGATAAACTTGTACAACTTGTAGTAATATTAAAGTTAGGTACAGATTTTAAACTATAACAACCATCTAACATATAAGCTAGTGTAGTAGCACTTGTGTAGTTATATTCATATAAGTCTGTTAATCTATCGCAGTTTTGAAACGCATTAGTAAAGTTAGTACAAGAACTTGTGTCAATTGCTGGACTTTCTTTAATTCTAGTAGATGTAAAAGCACTTGATATCCTTGTTATTTTACCAATCCCAGATTGTGTTAATACAATTGTAGCTAAGGATAAATTACCTAAAAATAAATTATTAATAGAATAGTCTATTGTTGCATTTATCATTAAATCTATATACTTCAAAGACTTACAGGCATTAAACATTCCAAATATTGCATTTGTTCCATCAAATGTTACTGATATATTAATTGGATATGTTTCTCTTAGCGAATAACAATTATAAAACATAGTTTGACAAGTAACTCCAGCACTTCTAAAAGTATATGTAGGCATCTTCTGTAAAGCATAATTGTTTTGGTGCATACTATTAAATGATGTTATATTACTTGTATCTTTTATGGATACTGATTGTAATACATAGCAATCATAGAATAGATAGCTTAATGATGTAGTTCCTAATTCTCCTATTAAGCATTGTTCTAGCATAGAGTGTTTTACATAGTTAGTAGAGCCGCCACTTGATGCTGTTCCAATTGATAAAGTTGTGCAACTTAATCCATTAATTCTTATATCTAAAAAACCAGAAGTTAAATCATAAGATGCAGAAATACCTATTGTTGAATGATATTGATTTAGGATTATGGTTGTTAGATTTTGCCCTGATTGTGGAGTAATAGTAATAATACATTGTTTATATCCAAAATTAGCTACTGTATCACTATTTAAATCAATATCACTATAATCATACTTATGTTCTGCTTTTACATTAGCTGCAAAATCTTCAACTACTCCGTCTCCCCAATCAACTGCATAAGCACCTTGACAAATAAATGCTACAAATTCACTATCTGTATCAAATACAGCATTTAGTATAGATACTTTTTGTACTCCATCTATACTATCAGGTATATCTAACCATTCAGTAGGTCTTACCCAAGCATCTGCAATTTCACTTCCACCTCCTCCAGTTGTTATTTCACCAATCTTAGTAGCATAGTCTCTAAATGTTGTACCAGTTGGAACAGTTACACCTTTTGCTACTATTGCATCTTTAATAGCACTCTTAGTATCTTGTAAATATAATAATTTATCTGCTGTAGTACCCATTATATCACCTCGCCATTTATAGTATCTAATGCACTATTTATATCACCAGTTATAGTATCTATTTCTGTTTTAGTATAAGCATCAGTAATTCCGTATCCATTTAGTGTAGTAGCTGCATCTGCTTTAGCTGCTATCAAATTTTTATCATGATTCTCATCAATTCCTGTTACTCTAACGAACAATGTACCATTACTGTGTGTATGCATTACAAATGCAACTGGCATAGCTATTTCAGTATCTAATGGTTGAATCTTAGTTAAACTTCCATTATCGTTAGGTTTTATATACAGTATGTCTCCATCTACCCAAGTCTCACCAACACTTGATCCAGTAGTATTAATATTTCTAACTTTACCAAACACAGTTACAAACCCGTCTGCACCATTAGCAATATCTTGTGTAGCAATACCTAGCACTCTTCTAGCATTAGCCTTAGTACCATCATGTAATCCTACTATAATTCTTCCACTACTACCTATGCTTCCTGTAGCCATTACCACTCTACCATTTGTTATTGCAATTCCTGCTCTAACTTTAACTAGTGTTTCTTGTCCTACTTGAAGCACACTACCATTTTCAAGTCCCATATCATATGTACCTTCTGTAGCATTCCAAGCAATCTGACCAGGACCAACAGTTATATTAGCAGCTAAATCAAAACCTATTACATCTAAATCATTTTCTATTTTGTTTGAACTATATGTTGTATTTGTTCCTGATTCTGTGTCATCTATAACACTTAATGATAAACTTGCAAACTCTTCAGCTTTTAACATATAATGATATGCACTATATTTACCAGAAGCAACAACAACATCTTCTGCTTCACTAGCCCATTTCTCAGCTAAGTTTTTACTTGCTAATGCATTTGCTGCAAAACCTTCAGCCTGTAATTCTATTGCTAATATCGTATCTCTTGCACTTATTGCTGACTGATTGCTTGATTCTGCATTTATTGCACTAGTACTTGCATTACTGGCGCTTTGTAGAGCTTCTGAAGCTTTAGTTGTTGCTACACTTGCGCTTGCAATTACACTATTTGCGCTAGTTAATGCAGAGCTTGCACTTGAACTAGATTCTGATGCTTTTGTTGTAGCTATATCTGCTGAATTACTAGCCTCTGTAGCCTTAGTAGTTGCAGTATTCGCACTACTTAATGCATTTGCAGCACTAGATGTTGCCTCGTTTGCTTTTGTTGTAGCAGTGGTAGCGCTAGCTGAAGCACTTGATGCACTAGTTGATGCAGAATTAGCACTTGATGCAGAACTTGAAGCACTAGATGAACTTGAGTTTGCGCTATTTAATGCGTTATTTGCCGATACTGATGCGCTTAATGCTGACGCAGATGCTTCTGTAGCTTTTGCAGTTGCCAATGATGCACTACTACTTGCGCTTAATGCACTAGTACTTGCTTCACTAGCTTTTTGTATAGCTATTAACTCACTAGCTTTAGCATTTGTTTCACTTATATCAGCATTTTGTTCACTTATCAATGCATTACTGGCACTAGATTGAGCACTATTTTTTGCCACAACAGTTAAATCATATAGCTCTTGTGTTTCATTTTTGCTAGCTAATGCAGATGTAGCACTTAAAATAGAACTATCTCTATTTGCATTTGTTTCATCTCTCATTGATGTAACTTCTGATTTCATTGTAGATACTAAGTCAGTATTTATTGAAACCTCATTTGCTCTATCATCCACTAACAATATTTCATCAAGATTAGGTAATATTTGTGTTCCAATATCACTTATTGCATTTATAATATTTAAGTCAAACAACCCAGCATTTGTTAATATTTGAATATATTCATTTGATGTTGAATATAAATCATATTTTAAAACACTTCCATATTTAACTTTTATATTTAATGTTCTTAATATTGTTGAATCTGTTGATACGCTTATATTTATCAATAAATCGGTACCATTTATAGCTGATGAATTTAATACTATAGAATCATCTATTTGTGTACTTATTTCAGACACTATATTTGCAAGCTCAACTAGCATTGATGTATTGCTATCTATTACTACTGGCGCTTTGAGAATTAATTCTTTATCTATAAATTCAGTTCTATCGAAATAACTTATTGTTGCTTCAATTGTATGATTTATTCCAGTTGGAATTAATACATTATTTTTATACAGCACTATTGCTTTAGAATATGTGCTATTTAGGTCAGTTAAGTAATTTGCACTACTAACTAATGATTTATTATCTAACATCACAATGCTCCTAAATGCTCATCAAGAGCCATAATTAATTCACTTCCTGTTCCATTTGTTTCATATTTATATGCTGCATAATCTTCTGCTATTGATTTCTCATATGAATTAAAATTATTATTATATATTCCTGTATTTAATGTTCCAACTAGCATATCAATGAAATCTTTATCCCATATATATGAAACATCTCCAAATATATTTACAAATCTTTCATATGGCTCAGAATATCCAAACAATCTTTTTGTGAATGTAGCTGCTTGATCAACTGTTGCATAATCTACTTTTATTCCAGAATCTTCATCTGGCAATCCTATATTAACTTGCGACATATCCGTTACCTTCCTCATCTACTTGAATTGACTCAATCATTGAATTTACTTTACCATTGAATAATCTTATCATTTTTTCACCTTCTTCAACATGAACAGCTGGTTTATTTTTACTTACATAGCTAGCTATAAATCTAGCTGCAGCAAAACACAAATCTTTATCCATATCCAATTCTGATTCATCATTTTCTGGCAATTCTGGATATCTTGTTAGGTAGTCACCAACTGATCCTCTTAATACTTCTTTATTCATGCTTTTTGTCATTAGTCTTAATGATTGCGCTCTACTAGCTATATCATTGAATGCAAGCATTAGTAATGATTTTAATTCAGCTTCGTTAGATGTAATCTTATTATCTCCAACCAATAATGCAGAAACAAGAACTTTTAATTCTTTATATTTCATATTAATAATCCTTATACTTTTATCATATATTTTACATTAATAAAGCTTTTTGTAAGCTTTATTAACTTTTTATTTTTAATATGAATCAATATGAATCATATGCACTATATTCTTCATCACTGTGTCTATTTATCATTCCATATATATCATCTGCTGCAACTTTACCATCTTTAATTTTTGTAGGTATATATGACATATTCTTAGCTGGATAAATCACTTCTAATGCATTTATCATTGATAATAAGTCCATACCATCATCATGCTTACAGTTATGGATAACCATATTATTTGAAGAAAAGTTATTTGTTCCTTTTACTTCAAAATCATAAACTGGTTCTATTTTTCTCTTTTCTATTTTTATTATTAAACTTGTACTTGCAACTATTTGAGCAATACTTGAATTTTGTAGTCTTTTCAATAAATTCTTTTCCACATTCTCTGCATGTGCATCTTGCAGTGAGCTTGTTTCTATCAATATCTCCACATTCTTTTGAGCAAAACTTTCGTGAAGAGCTTCTAATTGTTTCAAATTCATTGTTGCACGACAAGCACAATCGAAACTCAACTTTACTTCTTCTGTTTTTTTCAGTATGTATTTTTCCGCACTCTTCTGAACAGCATATTTGATTTGCTGATTTTTGTTCAAATTCAGAATTGCATACAACACATTGCTTTGTAGTAAGTTCAGAATAGTTCTCATTTTTTTGAAGTTTACTGTGTTTTCCTCTGCATGATTCGCTACAGAATTTTGTTTCATTTTTAGCTTTATCATTGATTTCAAACTTACAATTACAGTACGGACAAATCCTATTTTTGTCTCTGTTTTTTCTTTTTTCTTCTCTTTTTGAACTTTCATAATCTCTTCTTTGTTCTCTATTGTGCCAGTGTTTTTTTCCTCCAACATGCATAAGCTGATGATCTTCAGGCGATAATATTTCAAGATTAGAAGGTTCGTTATTGTCTTTATTTTCATCTTTATGATGAACTTCATATCCTTTTTTAATTTCTCCATTTTCTCTTTCATATATTTCACGATGAAGCCATTTTCTTTTTCCATTAATTGATGTTGTTGATTGATAATATCCACTTTTTTGTCTTGTCCATTTGTATCCATATTTGATAATTTGCATTCTATATTCCTAATTATTAAGTCAGTAGACGTCAAATCTTTTACCATAACATATCCTCTCATGGTTAGAACCTTATGCTCAGCAGTAAGGTGCATCTCTCCATCAATTGTTGTTATAGTATAGGTTTGTTCTACTCCTGTAATTATAGGATTACTTGCCTTAGAGTTTACTGACGTATAGCCATTTTGTGTCAAAACACTATCATTATGTCTTATGTCGCTCATCATTATTTTTCCATTTGGAGTATCAACAAGCGTGTCTCCACTAACACAGTTGAATCTTGTATAGCTTGTATATCTAATTTCATCCATTAATTCAACCATATCAGGACTATGTCTCAATTCTTCAGGGAAGAATATTTTTCTATTCTGAAACATTGGTAACATCATTCTCATTCTCCAATGTTTGCTTCCACCTTCAAGTCTTGATAATATTCCCTCAGCGCCAGGTTGAGAGCCTCTTTGTCTAGCAATAGTGAAATAATTCATTCTTTGTCTCATTCTATCTTTTAAGGCATGTATATGTGGTCTCTGATTACCATCAACCTCTACACCAACTTCAAATGTTTTATTCTCTGGAGTGTATGTGTCTACAAACCTAAACACTTCATTGTACTGTTGCTCTGTTTCTTGCCTTCGAAGACATAAATCTAACATAAACCAGTCCTGATTATGATTTACAGCCCACACAGCTATACCACTTAAATCTGAACCTTTATTACCAGTTGTTGTAAAGTCTGTAGTCATATATAAATTATATGCATATAAGTTTTTTAATATATCTGTACGCTTATACCATTGGCTTTCAAGCAATTTATCAGGAATCAATTTATCTTCCTCTGAGCTAATTCTAAGCATTAACTCTTGCATGAACTCTCTTAGCGTATCTCCATAATAAGCATCTTCATATTTCTCCATAATTGCTTCAAAAGGCTTCATAGCTTCCCATGAACCACGGTATTCACTCTTAGGCATGTCTAAATATATCTTTTCACATACTGGTAAGCAAACAGGTGTCCAAACTCCACCCTCAAGCGCAGCATAAACTGGATCTTTTTTATTAAATGGCGTATTAACAATTATAATTTTACCTTTTTTACCTAGTGCATTCTCTGCATCTGAGTAAATCATAGACTTTAACTTAGCCATAATAATAGCTGAACCAGCATCTGCTTCGTTCTTTATAATATCATCGAAAGTAAAGCAGTTTTTAGACCTACCAAATGCCGTAATATAGGTACTTTTTGGCTCATTTCCTCTTGTTCTATCTTTGATTGTTATTGGCACAACTTTTAAATCTTTAACTTCATTTGATTCTTTAAACTGTCTCCACAACATTCCATCTTTTATATGTACTTGTTTAAAGTGTACTTTCTTGCTAGCCGATACATCTATTCCTAAAACTTCTTTTACATTCTCTACTAATCTTAATTCCCATTGATGATTTATATCGTGTTCTCTTCCAGTTGATGTGAACACTTGCTTTCCAGCTTTTTTAGTATTTCTAATATATGTTGGTAACCCAAGCCTGCTACATATAACTTGCAATTGCTTTAAAACATTTAGATTTACACTGTTTATTCTAACCTGTTGAGAAGTTTTTTTGTTATCTATGTATCCATCTGCTGCTATATACCCAAGCAATATTTGCTTTTGTTTTTCAAAATCTAACTTTAATATCCAATCTGGCATATTCTTAATACTATTTCCATTTTTGTGTGATGCTAACCATCTTGCTATTGCTGAATGATTTGCTATGTATAAATCACATCCAGCTCCTTTTACAGTACTTACTCCTTTATTGTACTTACTAAAGAACTCTTTTATTTTTTCTGCTATTTTTGGCTGAGTATGTGCAACACTCCATCCAAAACTATTATATTTGTATATTCCTTCTTTATGTTTGTTTTTACCATGAATTTGACCATCCCCAAGCCATAATCCATATAACCACCACCATTCATTATCATTGAAATATTCTGGAACTTTATATTCAGGAACATATTCTGTATTTACTATCGAACCATTTTCTCTTCTTTCTGTTATATTGCTAATAAGATGCTCTATTGCTTTGACATCTTCAACTCTATAATCTATAGGACTTCCTAGCCAATGTCTTCTTGTTATGTTTTTAGCTTCGCACCATTCTGGCGCTTCTTCAATATAATTTTTAACTAATCTCTTTTCAGATTTACTCCATATCTGATCATTTGTACATTTTTTTGTCCAATATTTATGATCTTTTGTAACTCTTTCTGATTCAGTTAATCCAAATAATTTTATTTCTAATCCATCTTCTATATGTACACCATGATTAAACGGATATTCTTCAACTCTCATTATTCCTAAATCTGTTTCAATTATTGTTCCAACTTCATGACATTGAGGTCTCTCAGTTTTATACCTAATACCCCTTACTGACCCACCAGCTGCTCCTTTAACCTTAAACATGAAGCATCTTTTCTTAATAGGTAATGGATTTTTTGGATCATCTTTTCTAATGAACTCACATTCTTCATCAGTAAACCTCATTTTCTCGAAATAGTCTTTGCAGAACAAACTATCTTCGCATATATCTCTAATCGTATTTGCTTGTACTTTAGCTCCAGCTTGTTGTGAATCTCCAAATGAAACCCAGAACATTACATCACCAAAATTTGGCATCTTACCAGTTATAGCTGTAACAATTGGCATAAATGCAGTAATTATTGTAGATTTTGCAGAAAAACGACTAGCGATAATAGCTATTTTTTTGCTATTTAATCTAATTTTTTCGTTAATTTCTTGGCTATATGGAAAATTTTCTCTCTTGATGTTTCCATAAACAAGGTCAACAAGGAAGTAATGCATTAATGCATTATCTGTCTCAAAATCTTCTCCATAAACAAGCCTCATAATATTGAAAAACTCTATTGCATCTCTACTTGGTGTGTATCCATTAAATGTTAAATCTATACAATCTAATGCTTTATCAACATTAAACTCATATCGTTCATGTTTTTTAGGAATTATCTCTTTTGGAGCTTCTTCTATTCCTTCCTCTACAGCTTTTTCATAAGCTTTCCAGTTTTCATAGGCAATACTATCGTCACCTTCAATCTCTGGACTCACATTTGGATTAATTATCTCTATTTCTGGCGCTTTGCTAGTTTCCATTTGTTCTTCCTACTGGAGATATTATTATAATTAAATCTTCATCATTCATTTTATCTATCCTCTACTTCAGCATCTATAACTTGCTCAGCTTTTATTCCTAATCTTTGAATATCTGTTATTGAAGCGCCAGATTGCATCTTAGCCATCTGAATGTCTGCAGTTCTTCTAAGTTGCTCAAACAATGATTCTTGAATACTTTTGCTTTCATCATCCATTCCAACCTTTAGATTTATATTCATATCTTCAGGCATTGTAGTCATCTCAATTATGGTTTTTGCTGCATTATATTGAACCATAGGACCAGCTTTTTCACCTTCATTTGCACCTTTTCCTTCCATAAGCTCAACCAATCTTTCCATAGCTCTTCTATTCTCTGGCATATACTGAATACAAGCTGATAAAAGCATAGCTTTATCTATTTCAACAACCAAATCTGACTTATTAAACATTGATACATGATTATCTACTTGCTTCCCAGCACTCACAAGCTCATTATATTTCTTAGGGAACACTATAGACCAAGCTTTTTCATTTGTCATATTTTGCTTTAGATTACAAAACTTTAATGCATTTATTAATTTCTCAATACCAACACCTTGCCTACCTTTTAACAGGTGCATATTTGACATAAGCTTCTCTTCCATGTACTCTTGAGGCAATCCTGTATCTTCTTCCATATTATTAATTATCTTCAATATATCTTCTGTTACAGCTGTAGCACAACCTTTTGGTATCATCTGCTTTAATCTTTCAGATGTTATAAACTGTCCACTATCTGGCTCTACAAACCCAGGCTCTATCTTTTCAATTTCACTCATATTTATCTCCTTTTATTTTATGAAAATACTTTACTGCAATAATTACACCTGTAATCATAAACACTATTTCTTAGTCTAACAATATCAATACTTTTACAATAAGGACATAGCGATGTATTCTCAATGTTAAAGTTTATACTTCTAGCCATTGTTCGTATTCCAGAACTTAAGTTCTTTTCTCCATTGTTCTTCAAGCTATATGCTTCTATTATATCTATTGTATCTTGATCTAACGATACATTTCTTCGTATTTTATTTTTCATTTATTTATTATATCTCCATTTTATACACATTAAATGTTCACATTATACATAACTTAAGTTTAAGTAAACATTATGTAGAATATTTTCACATTAATCAAGGATATTTTATGAACATCTCAATAACTCTAACTACTGGCGCTCACTTTGAGTATAACAATGCTGAAACAATAAAAACATCTGCAACCCAAACAGTTATATCTTCATCTGAATCAACACTTGCAATACTAGATAATGAATCTATCGAAAAGATGGAAATATCTGCATCACATAAATGTGTTAATTTTAGTTCTAGGATTTAGCAATGAACTTTATAAATAGAACATCTATTGAAGATGTAAATGGAATACCAACAATATATAATGATGGAAAATGCAAACATAACTCTTTTGAAGCTGAATTACTTCTAGATATTGATGTATTGGATTCTAGTGTATCGTTTAGAATAACAGGATATGGATCAACAGAACAAGAGGCAATTGAAGAATTTAATAAAAATCTACAAAAGCTTGAATTTGAAATTGCAAATAAATTCTTATCGCTTAAATAGGATTTAACCTTTCTAAGCGCCAGATAAGTATGACCATAGAGCATCACAGCATTCTTTATATAATGAACAAGTTGTATATGCTCTATATTCATCACATTCAAAATCATGAGCTTCCATAATAAATGTAACAGCATGAACAACTTCATGTAGCAATGTAAGCTTTACATCATCTATATTATCTTTCTTCTTTAATCCAATAATCAACTTTCTATATCCATCTACTTCATAGTAGAACGATGTGCATTGTCCAGTTGTTGCTGGACTTATTCTACATTCCAAGTTGTACTTCTCTAGCATCTTCCTGTAATCTTTTAATCCATAACACAGTATCAATTCATCGTACATCAAATGTTTTAACTTTATCTTCTTTATCATTTTATTTTCCTATTTATTTTTTCTATACTGCGTATAGTGCTTATGTTGCACACTTTACTGCACCGCTCTCCAAAATGCTCGCTGTCGCTCGACATTTTGTCGTTTGCGCAGCCAGTGTGCAAAGTGTTTGGATGATTTATTGTTTACCTATGTATTTAGCAAGTATTCTTTTTGCTATTTCAATTGAATCATCTATTCCGCATTTGTTTACAAGTTCAGTCATTGAATCATTTATGAATTCATTTTCTGATTCTGTATATTTAAAGTCTTTAGGTTTTCCAAGCCTAGACATTCTATCTTCTTTTAAATATGAATTTATTGTTCTAAGATTATTTGTATAATTTGGCATTATTGAACTACCTATATTAAACTTGTTTCCATTAAACAAAAATTCTATTAGGTCCGGCGCTCTTTCAGATAATGTTTTTACTTCACTTAGATTAGTTCTTGTTACTCCAAATTTTTCAGCAGCTGTTCCTTGGCTAACTTTTGTTGATTCATTTAATGATTGCTCAACATAATAATTGTAAGCCATAATTGCTCTTTGTGTTGGAGTCTGGTGTCTTCTTGTTTCAAGGCTTAGCACTTGACTCTCTATGTCTGATTCAGACAGTCCTTCTTCAACAACTGATTTTATTGTTGTTTCACATAATTCAACAGCTGCTCTTAATCTATGTCTTCCGTCATACATATCATATTCTATCCCATCAGGTCTATCAATATCTATCTTTAATAGTTTAACTGGCTCAAGCTGACCATTTGTTCTTATATCCAATTTAAATGCTTCATAGCATGCATCATCCATCATTGGTGTAAGCTTTGCATATTTATGTATTCTTATTTTTGATATATCAATTTGCTGTACATTTATAGTATTTTTATTCATATCTATTCCTTGCTTATTTGTTCCCATATTATATCTTATTTTAGGAACAATGTCAATATTAATATGGTGTTCCTGCGGGAACACTTTTACGACACTCGATTTATATGTTGTTCCCAAAGGAACATCTTTGATTTATTATATATAATGTTCTATATATAAGGACAATCATGTTGCAACATTACTTTCTGCACTGGCGCTTTGTGGATTGATTGGTATACCTATTAGTGCTACTTTGATACTTAATTGTATCTTAAGTATGTATGCTAGAATGTAGGCAATTGCCCGGTTGAGAAAACTAGACAACTTTTTTACAAATATTGGCAGGCGCAACCATATTGCATTATATATTATAAGCCAAGGCAGAATGTGACCTATGTCTGCCAAATTGTGTTATGTAAGTATGTAATATATGCTTAAGCCAACTTTAAGGTTATGCTATACGCATATGTAAATTTTTTTTTTGAAGACTTATAGTTACTGCTAAAAGACAAATACTAAATTGCCTACCCCCCGTACTTCTAGTTTGCCTATGGTTGTTATTTTGGGTTGTCTCTATACTGGCGCTCATCTCTATCTGGCGCTTACTTCAACCATCTCATCTGCTCATCTATGTCTTCCCTTAGATGGAGTGGTAAGCTTAGGCTTATACATTAATCTAAGGATTTATTATGAATTATTCAAATGCTGTTGTAACTGTTAAAGAAAATGTTGTTGTTGATGAGTCTATCTTCTCTGCACCTTTGTATGCTAAGCTTATGCTAAGAAAAGGTATGACTTTTGATGATGCTATTGCTTCTCCATCTCTTGAGAACTTCATTGTTTCAGAGAAGGGTCTTCATATTAGATGTGAAGCTTTCTCTGTGTCTACTATAACTGGAGCTGTTGTGTCTCATGAAAATTCACTATGGTGTAACCTATCTATTGATTCTAAGATTCTAGTAAACAAGAATTCTAAGATGTTCTTTGCTGAACTTATTCCATACCAATTCAAACTTGAAGATGCTGAAGAAATCAGCTTATTCTAATAATCTAACCTTCGGGTTAGGTTATCTTTTTTTTCTACCACACTCTCTAGCCACACTTCAACCACACAAGAAACGCATATAATGTTTAAACATATAATGTTTCACATGAAACAAAGCGCCAGTATCAAGAAACCACACTTGCTTACGCCATTTCCACACTTTCTCTTTCTCCTCTTTATTCTTCTCCTCATTTAATACTTTCCTTTTATGGAATGGCAAAATCTAGATTAATAGATAAAGCGCCAGTAAGAGGTGTCAAATAGACAACAAAAAAATAAAATTAAAACAAGGAATGAAAGATGGAAGCAGTAGCAGTAGGGATGAGCACAGGAATGATGTTATTAATAGGTGTATTAATATTTATGTTCAGAAAAGGTATATTCAATATGGCAGAGCTAATTGAAAATACACTTGATGAAGCTATAGATACTAGTAATGATGCATTATCAACTTACGGTAAAATCGTAAAAGTATCAAATGCTAAAAAGCGTGAAGAACTTCTAGCAGAAATCCGTGATATAGAAACAAGAGTAACTTCAAAACAACTTCAAGAACTTCTTGATGGTAAATCAGAAGAAGAAGTATTCGGAAAAGCTAAAGCCTAATCATAGGCTAAGGCTAATCTAAGAGCGCCAGCAAGATAGGAAGATAGGCAAGAAACCATAGATAAACCAAATTTAAAATAAGGAAATAATATAATGACAACTAATTACGCAAAGATAGTAGCATCAGAACTAATAAAACAAGGAGCAATCCTTGTAGGCTCGCAAACATTAATTGAATCATCAACAGCAGACATTGACATCGCATGCACATGGGAACAATATGTATCTGTACTTGAATCAAAGCCAATAATGCATAAAGAAGGAAGATATGTAGAATCACATAAAAATAACTACATCAAAAACAACAATACTCTATGGAATGGTGTAGAATCATTAGCGTTTAACGATGATACAAGACTTGATATATTGTTCTATGATGAAGAAATATTACCAGCAGTAGCAACAACAATCAAAATGATGCAATCTCAGTCAAACATGTTCATATCAAACAAAGAACTTAGAGTTAGAACATATGAAGCATTAGTTAAAACAATTCACTTGTATAGCGCCAGATAAGAGTGTCACAATATGAAAACAAGATACCTATGTACAGAGTGTGAAAACATTGACAACTTGTCAAGTTTCACAGAACCAGTTAAAGATGGATTATACTATGTAGCAACATGTAATAAATGCAATAGTAGAACACATATATTAAAGAAACATAAGGACGGTATAATGAAAGTAGAACAACATCCATTATATAAAAGATTGGGAGTAATTGAGCAATCTGTATTAGAATCAGAATTAGGAGAAGACTTTTATAAAGACTTCGAAACACAAGAAGAACTTGAATCTGCAATAGAAGAAGCAATGCTAGATTTTTACGCAGAAGATTATTAATACTAAAAGGATAACAAAATGATAAATGAATACGCAATAGCAAGAACTTTTGGATTAGCAATGATAACACCATCAATAGGATACTTGACATATGATGTTAAAGGTATAGCAATAGGATTTATATTGCTTGGAACAATATTATTTATATCAAACATGAAAAAGGCTTAAAATGTGTACTAAACCATTAGACCAAAGAACTGTAGCTTATCTTAAAAAACAACAACAATTAACAATGAACAGCAAATGTATAGTTGAACCATTCAAGACATCAACATCTACAATTAATCAAATTAAAGATGCATTATCAGCTATTGAATCACCTTCATTAGCGCCAGTAATTAATAAATCTAGAACATCAAAATATTAAGGAAAAACAAATGGAAAAATATGAATGTATGAATTGTCACTAAATTCACAACTTAGATGAATATGAAGACACAGAATGTGATGGTGATGTATTTGATAAATGTCCAATATGCAAAAAAACATCTGTACTTATTGAAGTAGATGAAGAAGTATTGCTTAATCTGCAAGATACAAGACAATACCACAAAGACACATTATATGAAGTAGTATGTCAAGTTAAAGAGATGCTAGACACAGACAGATCTATGTCAGATATAAAACAATATCTAAAATCTATAACTGGTAAAGACCATCAAATGTCAGAAATATATGCATTAGTATATGCATATGAATTCATGGAATCAATTAAATAAAATTCAACAGAGATATCTAATAAATAACGATATCTCAATTGAGTTTTAAACTCAAAAATAAACACATAAATAAAAGGAAAACCAAATGGCAAAAGAATTAGTATCAATGAATGAAGTAGCAGTAGATGCAAAAGTATCAAAAGCTAAAACAGTTAAAGCACCCAAAGAAACTAAAGTTAAGGAAGTTAAAATGACAGCATTAGAAAAGAAAATCGCAGAGAGAATGTTAGCTAAAGAACAAGCTAGAACAGCTAAAGATGAAGTGTTAGCAAATAATGAAACATATGTTGATTATCTTGTTGATAAAAAGATAGAAAACAACAATGTAGTGCATTTGGATGTAATCATCAATCAAATCAATGCAATGAAAACAATCTTAGCTCAAGATGGAACTAAATTCGCTATCCATTGTTATCCAGTTGCAGAATCAATCTTTGGTGCAGTAGGTTCAAGATTGTTAGCTATTGCACAAATAGCTGGCGCTATGTTCACAAGCGAGAGACAAGCTGAATTCACAGCTTTAACAGGTATTGACTATCTTATTGCACTTGATGCATATCACAAATTAGGTAGACCAGCATACTTCAGCAAACAAATGACTTTAGTTGATGAATTACCATTCCAAGAAGGTTATGATATTCCATTAATGGCAGTAGCTGCAGCATTAGGTTTAGACACAGATGAAGCAAAACTTATCACAGATGCTAAATTAACTAACCACTTCAGCGCCAGTAGAAAGAAAGCTCAAACTAAACTAGATGAGTACAACAGAACACCAGTTAATGCAGAAGATTCGGCATTTACTATGGAAGATTAATTCTTCAAAAGCCTGAGCAAGCTATAACTGCTCAAAACCAAAATTAAAATAAGGACCGACAAAATGACAACAAAAGAACGAATAGCTTACCAAATTAGCTTAGGAAAGTTATCTATGCCTAGAATAAACAATCTTGAATCTAAGTTTGGATCAACAGTGTACAAAGAGATAGAAGCAATGTTTGAAGCAATGTTTCATACATATCTAAAGAAAGGTGCTCATATCAAACCTAATGTAGAGCCAGCACACACAGTTGCAATGCCATATTGGGCTAAGCGAATCAAAAACCCAAAAGCTCATAATCTGGCGCTTAAGGTACTATCTAAGAATAACTGGATAGTAGTATCAACAAGACCAGGTAACAATTGGTCATCTGCATATTTAAATGAAGCAAAATTATTAGAATATGTTACTAGAGAAGTACTTGATAATGTAAGAATGCATAATAAATTCTTTGATTATAAGCTATCTAATACTGTATCTGTATCAAGCACTAAAGTTACTCAAAATGGTAATAAACTTGACTCAGGTTTAATCAGAAATGGATTTATGAAAACAGGTAATACAGAGTTTGCATTCAATACAAACCAAATCAACGAGAACTTTGAAGATGTACTAAAAGAAATCAACAAAGGTATCGAGAAAATGATAGTTAAATATCCTCAAATCGCTACAGACCACGCTAATTATAGAGAACTAGGTACAGAAATTCTTCAGTATCTATCAATAGAAGACGCAACTTATACTTCAGGAGAAAGAGCATCAGACTTCAGAGGTAGAAACATAGCTGGTATGCTGTCTAGAATAGGTAATCCAATAGGCTTTAAAGTTATGAGAAGCATGTTAGTTATACCTGAACAATACAGAAATATAGCTACAGATAAAGGTTTAAGAAACAAGCATCTATTCATAGCTGAATTATGTGGATTCAAAGTAGGAACAACATTTCAGAAAGTTGCATTTGGAATCAAATGTTATACTCAAAGAACAATGACTCATTGCTTTGTAGAGAATTTATGGCTGGAAAACACTTACGAAGACATAGATAACTACTACAATAATGTAGGTACATACAAATGGAAATTTGCCATTGAAATAGATGTAAGCGCCAGTGTATTAGCAGTGATAGGACTATTATTAAATCACAAACCATTTATGGAAAGATGTAATGTTTTACCAGGTATTCTAGGTGATGCATGGGGTCATGAAATAATTACTAATAGACCTCAGTGCAAAACAATCATGCGAAAAATTTATGGATCTCAAATGACAGCTGCAGCAATGTGGACTGAAATGGATATTGAATTCACTCAGCAAGAAGTTGAAGCATTTGACTATGATGTTGAATTCGGAGAGTTTGCAGTAGCTAATAGACTTAAAGACTTCATTATAGACAATTCAGTTATGAAACCATCTATGTCAGTTAGAGTAGGTTCTGAGACGGTTAAATTCAATTGTAATAAGTTCCATATCGTTGGAGACAAAACAACTGTTTATGACTTATATGACTCATATAATGACTCAATTAGAAGAATTCACAATACAAGTACAGTTAAAGTTCCAGACCTTAAATCATTCAAAAGAGTTGGTCCAACTACATTAGTTCATGGACTAGATTCGCAGTGCGCAGATAACACAGCTGATGCAGTAATAAACCAATACAACTGGTGCTTAGACATTCATGATGCATTTATATTGTGTGCAGAAGCAGCAGACTATGCAAGAGAGATATACAGTTATGGTAGAACACCAAACGAACCATCATTGAAGTTCATTAATGATAATAGAACATCAATCTTATGTAATTTCTTCACAGATATGGGTATCGGAGCATCTAAAGTAGCAGAGTTCAAAAGAGAGGTTCTAGCATTCGTAGAACCACTAACAGAGAAACTAGTAATTAATCCACTAGTTTTAAAATAAGTTTACTTTAAGCAAAATAATAATTAAAACAAGGAATAAAAATGAGATACAAAGCACGATTATGTGGTAACAAAAGAGGAATTGGAACAACCTCTCCAAAAGCCTTAATTACAAACATAGAACCAAACGATGAACTCGACAGAGATCATTGTTGGATAGACTTATCATTAGTCGAATCAATACAGCCAAGAGGAGATAAAAAACCAATTTGGATTGAATTCGATGCAGATATTAAGCAATACAAGAAAAGAGGTCTAGAAGACTCTTATACGCTAACAAACATCACAAATATAACAATATTATAATCTACAGATATCCCAATAGGGATGTTTGTAGATATTTTTTTTTCTCTCAACAAGGGGAAGAAAAGATTTATATTGTTTATATTTACTTTTATATATTATTTTTTTTATCTCTTTATTTGAGATAGGAAAGAAAACACACCTAAAGGAGCAATCAATGAGCAAAGCAAGAATATACGCAATGATAGTACTATCTATATTTGTATCTCTAGGATACTTTATACCATACTTCCCATTTATAGCTGCAACAATCGTAGCATTCATTTTTTTTTACTCTAAAAAAGATGAAGAAAACACTTACAGATAAGGAATAACCAATGAATTACAAGTTACTTTACGAAATTGAAAAAGAAGAAAACGAAAAACTTCAAAAGAAAATCAGAGAATTAACTATAGACAATGAGCTATATAAAATTAGACTCAAAAACGCTAAAGAAACTACCTATAAAGCGCCAGATAGAAAAGAATCTAAAGCATCTATAACTATTCAACAATTAAATATATACTGTTAGGAGAATAAACAATGAAAGAAATAAAAGAACTAGAAGCATATAAATTCATACATGAAAGAGTAAGCAAAACACCAGATGGACTAATAGATGAATCATCAAAAGAGTTTATTAGCATAATAGATGAACCAAGAATTGAAAATTTACAATTAAAGTCTAAAATACAAGACTTAAAACATATATTAAAAGAAAATAATATTGAAGTTTATAAAAAAATAACCATGAAATTATAAAAGGAATAAATATGAAAAATGAAAAATTTATAATAGTACCAATAACTGAAGGATGTAGATTTGAAGATGGTTTTGATTTTAAATGGTATAGCGTAGTAAAAATAACAAATGCAAAAATAGCATTTATAAGAGAACAAAAATCTGGAGATTCATGCATAGATATATCAGGTGTAGTTGTTGGATTTATAAGCTATGAAAATGCAGAAAAACATAGCATATCAGCAGGTAAACTTTTAGATTTTTATAAAATACATGATGAATTTTATTACAACAAATTACTATAAAATACATGATGAATTTTATTACAACAAATTACTTTTAAAAGATCTTAATTTTATAAAAAGAGATATTGTATTTGATTATGAAAAAAATAAAATAGAAAACATTGTATTATCTGATACAAACATAGGAGATAAGGTATATAAACGAATATTTTATACAAATGATATAAGCAATATATTGCTTGAAATCAATAATAATATTTTTAATGAAATAAAAATACCACATACCGTTCGCCACAGGTTATCTGATATTATAGAAGATATTTTTGAACTAACAAAAAACAGTATAGATATAGAGCAAACGAAAGAATATATATTGAAAAAAAATGGAATAGTAATATCAAATGTAGAACTTAATAGCATACATTTTAAAGGAATAACTATATATCTAGAAAATACATATACAAATATAATGAAAGACTCAAGTCTTCCAGATTTTTATTTATATTCATTTAGTAGTGACAATAAAATTCCTGTATATCTAATAGAAGATTTATATTCTATAAAATTTTAGAAGGAATGAAGATATGTTAAACAAAGCACAACACGATCAAATGATTCAAGGATTAGTTGGATTAAGGTTTTCAACTAAAGAGCTAATATATACCTTAAAAACAATATCTATATCATCTTCAGGTTTAGAAAATAGTCCAATCATAAAAGACTGCAATGAAAGAAATATCTTCAGTGATTACTGTATTCAAGTAAAACTAGGAAAATCTAATGGAATTCAATTATCATATAAAATATTCTATATAAACACAAACCAACAAGATAAAATATTAATCACAGACACAGAATATATACCAGGAGAATAAAATGACAAGAGAGCAGGAACAAGAGTTTTTAAATCTTGTAGAATCAACAATTGAGAGATATCCATATTTACTTGAAAAAGTATTAATAGCATCATCTCATGCAATGCATAGATCAATTGTAAACCTAGGAAGACAAGTAGCAGATATGGAAACAATAGCAGTAGCATTTGCATCTATGTCATCTAAAGGATACTCTAAAAAGAACGAACTATGGGCTACAAATCTTATTATCTCAAAACTTGAGAAGCACAAAGATAGCACATACATGAACTGGTCAACAGACCTAGAATCACTAAAACAAAAACTATTAAAGGATTAACCAAATGTCAAGAGAAGAAATAGATCAAATATTACTAGAAGCAGAAATAAACGATGAAGATTACTCATTCTCATCAGCGCCAGATGTAATATATCTGGATGAATCATTAGCAACTAGAACAAACCTAGGAGAATAGTCATGAAAAAAGATATAGACCAATCAACTGATTGGTTATCAAAATTCCATCAAGGACAAAAACTTCAAAGACAAGCAATGTCAGAGATCAAAAGTATCTCTAGACATTTAAGATACACATTTCCTCATATTGCTGATGATCTAATTGAAAGATATCAAGAACTTGAAGAAGCTGAGAAACTTATATCTCAAGCAATGAATCAAAACATGGATGAACAACTTAAATCATCACAAGAATTTATAGGTTCAGCACTAACAGGAATGTTAAGAGCAGTAGAAGAGGAATAAAATAATTATGAAATCAATTGAATTAACACAATCTCAAATTAAAGCACTACAGTCTGGCGCTACTATGTTTATACTTCCTATATCGGATTATGATTTAAACATAATAAATAAAGGATATTCAATAGGTGATTCATTTCCTATTAATAAAGGTAATAAAGATATATTTGTAAAAGAAGAGTTTATGGAAGTATTAGACCGAAGACCTGAAACAAAAGGAGAAAAATACTACTTTTACAAATCAGAATATAGACAAGAAGATTATCATATATCACCAAGCTATAATGTATGGGATAGTTTAGAAAATGAATTTGATAAACATATTGCAGCGTCACAAATGACAAAAGAACAATCAAGATATTCATTCAAAGAGTGTATTGATGTTAGGATTGTTAGAGTGCAGGATATACTAATAAGCGATTGCGAAAAGATACTAAACATTTATAGTGCATACTTTAATGTTACTAACCCAAAAATTAGAACTGCAATAATTAACAAATTTAAAGCTTATTATAACCAACAAATGAAGGAACTAAACATAGATAGAACTTATGAAGATAATGATTATGTATTTTTAGCAGAATTTGCTTAAAACAAATTTCCAATAACCTCAACTTGTTCATGTTCAAAAAACACAAAAAACCCTCAAGCTTACTTCAATAAGCTCAGGTACATTTTTAAAGGAAAAACACTATGAAAACATTGCATTATCAACCATATATTGATGAGCTAAACAGAATGCTAAAAGCAGAAGAATTTGCTAAGAGACTTCCATTATTTAAAGATTTTATTCTTAGGAATAAGATTGACAACAAAAACATGGTAGCACAATTAGGTGAAAAAGTTCTAGATGTATATCTAGGTCAAGCAATACGTCTTTATAACTATTCTGAAACCAACAGTGGAACACCAACAAACTACTCAGGTAAGCCAATTGAAGTACCATTAATTGTATTTTATATTAATAGATACTCAATGTTTGGTGATGACTTCTATGATGAAATCACAAAAGAACTTGATGAATCTGTTAAAGATTTATTATATTTTTATGATTCAATAAATAGTAAATACTTTGTTACAAAAGAAAACTTAGGAGAATTTTGCGATAAACTAAGCATCTGGTACAACAATGCATTGAAGAAAAACAAACAATACTCTATAGAAAAAAAGAAAATTAGATTACAAAAAGAGTTAGATCTACTACAAGGATAAAACAATGAATGAAATTGATATAGAAATATTACTTGATCAAATATTTAGTTCTAATTCTGTTCCAACTTTAAAAGCGCCAATTATAATATTTGATTCAAGAGACAATAAAACTATATATCCATCAGAACTTATAGAAGCCAAAGATGCAGAATCATATGCTAACTGGTGGATGGAGAATCAATAATGGAACTTATATACGCAATACTAGCTTTAGTAGCCTATATCTGGTTCACAGCTCCAAGAATAAGAGACATTGATGAGCTTAAATCTAAATCAAAAGATCCATTTAAAAACTTCACAGTAGAAGACTTTATCCAAGCAGCTAAAGAAGTGGATGATCAAGACACTTCAAAACCTATAAAACCAGCTAAAGTCTCAAGACCAGAAGCTCCAGACTATACAAGCATACTACTATCAAGCAATTCAATTGATGATATTACAGCTTACTATATGCGCCAAGCAAACGATAAGAATTTATACTTTACATATATCAATGAATCTCCAAACTGGCGCTTAAAGAGAGAAACTAGATTCAACATCGACAAAGGCATCTGTCAAAGCTGCGGTAAGACAATCTACCTTAATAGCTTCCATTGTCACCACATAGCATACAACACACTCTTTAACGAAGACATGCAAGACTTAGTATCACTATGTTGGTCATGCCATCAAGAAGAGCACAATAATTAAAAGGAATAAACATTGGAAACAATAATAAACCCAAAAAACAAATATCAAAAAGTTATAATCACTAAAAAAACTTGTATCGTATGTGGTAAAGAAAAATCAGCCAATAGCTTCTATGACCATTACTCTTCAGCTGATGGAAAAGCCAACGAATGCAAGAAATGTAAAATACTTCTTGATAAAGAGTATTATCGTGTTAAAAAAGAAGAGAAAGATATACTTCTTAAACAATCTATATCAAGACCTCTAACTGATAAAGAAAACCAATTCATAGCTGATTTCATAGCTAAAAGGAGCTCGCAATGAATGAAGATAGACTAACATACGATGAATTATTGCAATTTAATTATGAAATGATTAAAGATAAAAAAGAGTTTGATGAAGAATTAAGAAGTCGTATAGCTAAGCAAAGAATGATAATAGTTGGAACACCATCATTTGATTCATCTGAATTTGAAAAAGTCTTCCAAAGCGCCAGAGATGAAGGATGCGGAATAGCAATATTTAAACCATCACAAGAAGATGGAATTCATATTGAACAAATTAACAACGAAAATATATTCTTTGGAATATCAAGATCATCATTTGAACCAATGATATATCAAGATGACTTAGCTTATCAATTAGATGAAGAATATAAAGAAAAGCAAGAATATAAAGAATTTGTAATAAATAAATTAATAAAACCACCAAAAAAGAAAAAAACATTTCAAGAAAAATTTGGATATTTAAAAAGAAAATTTAGATAAGGAACTCGCAATGAAAGCTAAACAGTTTGAAAAGAAACACGAGCTAGGAAAAAACAATGGATACTATTATAAGAGAATCTGGAAGCATTTATTCACTGAATCAGATCCACATAACTACTACAACGCATCTCAGTATCTAACCTATGTTCACAAGCTTAGAAACCTAGTAGCTGATACATTAACTGATAAAAACCCTATAGACATCTACGAGTTTTTCGGAGGAGTTAACAAACCTGAAACATGTCATCAATACATTAGAAAGCTTTATATGGTTCAAGAAAAAAATGCACTAAGACAAACAGTAATATCAAGACATGAAAAAATACTTCAGAAATTTAATGTAGATTATCAAAATATATTACCTAAATTTAAAGGATTAACAGATGATAACATCAAAAACAACATATGAAACATCAGATGGTAAATCTTTTGAAACAAAATATGAAGCTGAAATACATGAAGAATCGTTAGAAAACGGAACATACATTTTTGTAATAGCAAAGCAATATTATAACTCATATAGCATGTCAATAATTTTTGCATCAGATAGTTATTCTAAAATTTTAAATAAAAAAAAAGAATTAGAAGATAATAATTTAACAGAAAATTATTCATATTCAATACAAAAAGTAATAAAAATATAAAAGGATAAAAAATGGGATTATATGTAGAACCAGGTAAAAACAAAAACGATTTCATTAATGAATTAATAATTACAGCAAGAGCACAAGAATTCTCTCCAGTAATATCACAAGACATTTTACCTTCGACAATACCAGACGACTTAGTGATTATATGTTTTGTAAATAATGGATATTTTTATGCATTAGCAGTTGCATTCAGCGATAATGAATTTAAGCACTTTGCTGATCAATCAGATACAAGATATAAAATTTTCTGCGTAGCAGACAAAGATGTAATCAAACAGAATACTCCAAGGTTTGATGATTACTTTAATTAATTTATAAAGGAGATACTAATATGTCATGGATAGATTATAGCAATATAGCTGAGGTAATGACTGAAGCACTTATTGAAATCAATAATATGTTATATAGAGAATTAGTATTTCCAGTATTTAAAACACCTAACACTGGCGCTTTTTTAAGCACAGAGTTCTGGTTTTATAAGTTACTCGATTACTTTTGAGGAATAGGTTTGCTTATTGCATGCCATACCTACTGCAACGAAACCAATGAGAAGATGCATATATAAACAATACTAGTTAAATGATTTCTGCAGGAATCTATGCTATAAACTTCAAAACTTTGGGATACCGTAAAATGATATAAGGCTGGCTGCCTGTATCCTTTTTTTTATTTTTACTCAAATATTTATTTAAAATATTTAACTAAGGATAAACAATGATATTTACAATATATACAGATGGAGACTCTGGATTAACAATAATGGATAAAAAAATTCTACCATTTTATGAAAACTCACAAGAATATATTATAGGTATTTCTGAAAATAAAACTGATGAATTTATTGAAGAATTTTATAAAAACAGATTTGGATTAACAGATAAAGTTTATGCTGCAATAGAGCCAATATTTGAAGAAGTAATATATTTATTAAAAAACAATATAGAAGATAAAATTGAAAATGGAAATTATTATATAAAAATAGATAAATATATAAATATAAATACATTTAACTAAGGATAAACAATGTTAAAACAAATCATAGAAACAATAGACACTAAAAACTCATGGGGTAAGAATCAATTAATTAAAGAAATAGAACCATATATTATCAAAGAAGTATTCGCATATAGATCTGGTATGGATATGATTAGAGCAATAACTATATGCAATGCATTATCTAACTTTGTAGATTATATCAACTCTAAAACATCTCATGGTAAGATAGAACTAAAACTTGCATTATTAGACCTTATAGCTAAAGAATACGAAGAGGCATAAACAATGGGAAGAGCAGAAATATATTCAGACATAATTTGTTTAACAAACAATATGAAAAAGTATCCAAGAAGAGAAATCGAACTTATACTTATAAACATCAAAAACAAATGTGTTCTAGAGCTTCATAAAACATCAGAATACAATTCAAAAATATATCAATCAAATCCATATAAGAAAGAATTAAAAGCTATAGCTAACTCAAAAACAGCTATAAAAAAAGCTTTCAAATCAAGACATGTATCTAGTTCTTCAAAGCGCCAGATAGAGAAACACATTAAAATAATAAGAGAGAATAAATATCTAATCTCAAAAGGATAATAAAATGATAGTATCAATTAAAAACAGACTTATCAATAGGGATTATATATTTATATATAAAAACTCAACAGGAAAATGGAATATATGTATTAGTCCAGAATTCATAGCAAGACACACAATGTGCAGAGCTATACCAATAAAAGAATTAAATAAATGTTTTAAATCTATAAAATCATTATTACTTTTATTAAACAGAAACGATATTAAAAGACTCAATGAAAACAGAGAATTATTTTATAAAAATTATATATGGTAAGGAATAAACAAATGATAGAAACAATCAAAGACTACAATGAACATTTTACGCATTATAAAAATTTACCATTATTATGGATAGGTGATTACTTAGCAATAATCTATGTAGACACTGCAGATAATAACAATGAATACTTTTATATATCAAATAATACAAATCTTGGTACAGACTCATTATTTGAAACAATAGATGGAACTAAAGGTTTTAAAACAATCTCAGCAATCAAGAAATATCTAATCAAACATCTTAGACAAACAAGAAGAGATATAGATAAAAATATTAAACAATTCTTACTGGAGGAATCAAAAAATGCAACAAAATTATATTAGAAATAAAGATTTATTTTCTCATGAACTATTATCAGAAGTTCTTGGATTTAAAGCTTGGCAAGTAATAGGCAATGCTATAGACTGGATGATAAATGCAAGAATAAATGATATAGTTTATGAAAGATCATCAGATCAACAGTATTTAATTGATGCAGATAATCTTATTAGATTATGCAAGGAATGGCTTATAGATGATGATTATTATAGAGTTCATTCAGGAATAGCTTATGATTCTGATTTTGATACAACTTATGATGGAAAAGGTAAAGGTTATAGCTATTGTATAATATTTGATGGTAGCTTTAAAGATTTTCAACCTTTTAATTCAGAATTGGAAGCAATAATTGCAGCATGCGAATATAAACTAAGTATAAAAAGAAATATAAACAAATGATAACAAATGAACAATTCAATAATGCATTAAAAAAATTATGCATTCAAGACTCATATGATTCAGAAGAGTACCCAGCATCAGTTGATAGAATTATATTTCCAAAACATTCACTAACAAATGAAGCTAAAACTTTATTGAAATATTTTTACCAAGTAGAAGGTAAAGCAAAATCTATACCTGTTATCGGAAGCATAAAATCAGAATATATTGAGAATATAACATTTTCAATATTAAAACCTTGGAAGCTTCAAGATTATGTAAAATTCATAAGAGCAAAAAGAGATGAAATGTTTCCAAATGATTACAAGAAGAAATCTAGGAAATTTATATCTAGATATCCATATGTAAGAAGCACATTACTATCACAATATGAAAAGGATTTATATGCAAGATAATAATATGCAAAATGTAACATTAGCAGAATGCAGAAGAGCAATATATGAACAGTTTGCAGCATTAAAAAACGGAAAAATATCTATTGATGAGGCATTAGCATCTAGTAAATTAATGCACCAAATTATAAACTCATATGATGTTGAAGTAAAAGCAATAGAAGCAGCAACAAGAGCAATAAATGCAGGAATAGCTACAGACATAGAAGGAATGACTTTAATAACAATAAAGGATTAACAAATGTGTAAACTATGCAACACTGATAATATTGGAACGAAAAGAAATTCACACAGAATTACTAAAGAAATATTGGAATTTAAAAATATAGCTTATGATTATATTGGAGAATATCCATGTTGTATATGTACAAACAATTATGGTTCGTATATAAAAATTACAGACAAAAGCGCAAGATTATCAATTGATGAATGGATAACCAAAAAGCTTAGACTAAAACTATTTCCATCGAATAAATCTAAATATATTAAAATAAGAATGAATCAAATTGATTACGATGATAATATAAAAATTAGAAACAATATTAAGGATTTAAAAGTTAGCCGTAAGACTGTAGAAAAATACATAAGAATAGACGAATATAGAGGAAGAATTTCATATGTATTCATATATGTAAAAGAAAAAAATAAAATTAAAACTACAATAAGTAAAAGTTTTAAAACACTAGAAGATGCACAATTATATAAAAGGAAAATATTAAATGAGAAACTCATCAAATGTTAGAGTCATATTACTTGATACATTAACAGGATTAAGAAATATGTCCATAGATGTTAAAACAGCAAATGCAATTACAAAAACAGCATCTGCAATAAATCAATCATTTAGATTTGATATTGAAAACAAAAGAGAAAATATCAAACTAATGAAAGCAACAGCATCAAAAAATTGGAAAGATATTAAATCTAAATCATTAACAATTTAAAAAGAAAATAACATGATAGGATTTCCAGAATGTGGTAATTGTGAATCAACTCCTTGTCAATGTGAAAGAGATGATAACAATTGGTTTATATCATCTACTGATAATAAACAAAAATCATTCCACAAAGCGCCAGAAGAGGTGTCAATCGGTGACTATGTTAAAGTTACAGATACTAAACTATTTGAAGGCTTAACAGAAGAAGAATACTTTAAAGCATATAGAATTATTGACATAGAACAAATACCATGCGATGATGCAGAACTTTATAACATAGAAATAGAAGGACCAATGAACAAATATCTTCTAACTAATTTTAATGTTAAAAAAGTTAATAAAGCAAAAGAAATAAATATAAAGGAAAATAACATGAAAATTTTAGAAGAAGAGAAACCAAATGCAGTTATGAGTGATCATCAAAAAGAAACTTTAGCAGATATCAATAGAATCATGCAAATGTTCAAAGCATCTGATTGTATTATCAGACCACACTTTGTTGTTACTGGACCATCAGGTTCAGGAAAATCTCATAACATCTCAGCTATTGCACAAGAGAATGGATTAAACTTTGTTGAAATTAATGCTGCTCAATTAACTAAAGAGGGAACAGCTGGAAACTCACTTACTAAAGCAATGTCTGCACTAGGAAACACTGGTGGCAAGCCAACTATTTGCTTTGTCGATGAGTGGGATAAACTTTTCGTGAGTGGCAATAATAACAGCTGTTTAGCTCATGAAACAACTAACGGTGTTCAAAATGAATTCCTAAAGGTTCTAGAATCAAACAAAGCTTCAGTTGCTGGAGACTATGGTAAATATATGGATATCTCAGTTGATAAAGTTCTATTTGTCTTCGCTGGCGCTTTTAATGGAGAGCCAGATATTACAATCGACAGACTTAGAGACTTCGGTATCAAAACTGAATTCATCGGTAGAGTTGGGCTAGTTTATAATCTTGAAAAACTTACACTTGATCAATTGCTATACATCTTAAGAAATTCTACATTACTTGAGCACTATATCAATCTTCACGATGGTGTTGATAAAGAACAAGTTATTGAAAAGATTTCTAGTTTCATCGAAGCTACTTATGAACAAAACACTCTAGGTGCAAGACTTGTAAACACTTTAATTCACCAATACTTTATCAAAAAAGGTAAATTAAGTTTAGAACAAGCCAAAGAAATTTCATTTCAAAAAAAACTATCATTCTAAGAAATTAGCATGATAACTTTTATAATACAATTAATTCTTACATTGTATGCAATATTGATATGGATACTAAAAACAATGTTTATATTTCTAATTGTACATGATAAATCAGAAATAAGAGACACATTTGTAAATTTCATATTAAGAATATGCAAAACTTGGGAATGTGATGTATACGATCTATCTTTTAGAATGAAACAACTTTTAGTAAAAGATAAAGATAAATAAAAATAAATAAGGAATAAGCTCATGGATAAAACATTTACTTTAACAATATCACCAGATTATGTTAAAAACTGGACAGAACAGGATGCTATCCGTGAGTTTATCCAAAACTGGATAGACCAGAGAAATCAAGAACCAGAAGCAGGTTCAGCAATAAAATCATCTAAAGGATGCTTAATTATTGATAACAATTTTTCTGTTCTGCAAAGACAAACACTTCTACTTGGTGGTGGAACAAAAACTGATGACACTGGCGCTATTGGAGGCTTCGGAGAAGGCTATAAGATTGCACTATTAGTTCTTACTCGTTTAGGATTTAAAGTTAGTATTGCTAACTATGGTCTAGGAGAGCTCTGGGAGCCTCAAATCTCTTATTCTCATGAATATGGCACTGATGTACTTAAAATCACTTGTAGACAGCTACAGCATGGTAAAAACCTTCAAAAAGGTGTATCAGTTATAATCACTAAAAACTCATATGATTTTGATTTAATTATGCATAATATTTATCTTGAAAAACGAGACTTTACAGTTATAGCTCAAAACGACAGATACGGTCAAATTCTTGATAAATCAGAAGCTGGTAGAATCTATATAGGTGGGCTATACATTTCGACAAGCTCAGAGCTTCTGTACGGCTATAATTTCAATCCAGGCATCTTAGAGATAGGAAGAGACAGAAACATCACTGATACCTTCCAGATTCGTTATAAAGCACCATATATATTTCAACACACTTCAGATGAATTTATTGATCAAATGTATGATGACCTAAAATCTGGCGCTAAGGATTTTGACTACATGGAGAAGTATAATCTTCCAGAAAACCTTGTAACCAAAATCAAAGACGAATTTGCTCATAAGCAAGTTATTTCTACTCAATCTGATAAACAAATCCTTGAAGACAACAACATTAAAGTTAAAAACCCTATTGTTGTACCAAAAGTTATAAGAAACCTTATCTGGGAACAACCAGTATCATCTAAAGCATCTGCAATCAAACAAAAATCAACACTTGATTTATTAAGAGAATTTCTAGAAGATGAAGAAGATAATCTCACTGAGCGCCAGATAGAGAAACTTAATTACATCATAAATAGGAAACAATAATGTACACAATAATTTTAACACAACAACAGTTTAAACAGCTACAAAGCAATAAAACTTTAACAATCAATCTTGATGAACCAAAACAAGACAAATGGACTCCATCATCAGGTGAATGGAATGTTTCATTAGTTGATAATCCATATAAAACTAATATTAAAAACGAAAAATACACAGAAGCTGGAGTTGAATACGAAACAGAAGAAGAAGCAATCAATGCATCTAAAGCAATTCGTTCATATGCAAGACAACTGAAATGGCTATCAGAAAACAACGATGGTTTTATATCTGACTGGAATAATGTAGATCAAAAAAAATATTATATAACATATATCAAAAAAGAAAATATGTATAAAAAATCACATATTGTATATATTAAATCAATAAACACAATATATATGTCAAAAGAAAATGCAGAAAAACTATGCAGACTTCTTAATGAAGGAGTCGTAGAATTTTAAGAAAGGAGAATCATGAAACTTACAGATTTAGAAATAGATCAATTTGCTACAACTAAAGAATGGGAAGTTAAAAATTTTTACATAAGAAGAAAATCTAGATTAGATTTTTCATGCTATAGAAATGGTATTTTTGAAAGAAACCTTCCAGAATTAACAAAGGATGGATCGTTATGGCATTCATATTTCTATAAAGATGATTTTGAACTATGTGACTGCAATAGTACGATTATTGAAGAATTTACCTATCCATTATTTATGGAATCAACAAATAAGGGAAGAGTTGTTAAGTTTAATTCATTAACTTCTGGAATAGTAATAATACAAGGAGAATCTAGAGATCAACCAGGTTATGAATATAATTCATGGATGAATCATAATGATTCTCATACATGGAAACCTTATGACTTCTCAAAAGCGCCAGAGGTTGATGATTTAGACTACTGGGATGCAAGATTTAAAGCTGGATTACCAGTTTATTATTCAAAAAATAATTATTATCACATTAGGCATAAGTTTACAATACTACCATCTAAACTAATGGAGTTAAACAAAACTAAATATGATATGTTATATATCGAACAAATAGAAGAATTTACTTATCCAATGTATTTTGAATGTATAAAAAATAGTTTTGACAAAGGAATAGTTGTAAAATTTACTGAATTAAATAAAGGTAAATTTATTAAAAAATTTGAAAAAAATGAAGGTATTGAAAAATTTCTTTCTACTCACTGGGTAGAACACACTGATAAAGAAACTTGGAAAAAAGTTGATTTTGATGAAACAATTGGAAAAATAATTCCAACTCAAGATGACATTGATGAATTAATTTCAAACTTGAAATCTATTCTTGAAGACAGTGATAACCGTTTCAATCCATCTGAGCGTGGCGCTGGAACTCAACTTAGGGAATCAGGTTATGATCAATGTCATGACTTAATTGATGAATGGTTAGAAAAATATCATGTCACTGAAGCGCCAGATATTGGTGGAGAAAAACATTTCCAATACTATGAAGATTTATATGATGTTATTGTATATTTCGAAAAACTATTAAGCGAAGAACAACATGAACAAAATGTTGATAATTTATTTGGACAAAATCCATTTGATGAATATGTTCCAGAAAAACAATCACCATGTTATTTAGGTGTTGATTATGCATCACAACCAGACATTTCATTCGTTCCACAAAACGGAATCAAATCAAAACTTAATGATGATGCACTTGATGATTTATCTTATACACTTGCAAATAGTAACTGGAAACTTGAATATTTACAACCAATAACTGGCGCTACTGAAGTAGTTAAAACTAATTATAATAAAACAAAGGAATTTACAATGAATAATGAATTACAAGACGCAATTTTAGAATTAATAAACGAGAACGGAAAACCAAAAGTTAAAAAACCAAAAACACCAAAAATTGTATGTAATGTAGAAGGTACATTAATGGAATTTGCTGATGAAGCTGCATTAAAATCATTCATGTGGTCATCAAGAGTTGAATCAGTTATCAGATATGACTTATCTGGTAAAGTTACAGTTCCATTCGAACTATCAGTTGAAGCTCCAAAAACTAAAGCTTCTAAATAATTAAAAGAGTCAGATTCTGGCTCTTTTTGTAGCTCTGCTTCTTTTAGAGGTAATACTAATTTACTTCTCAAAGCGCCAGATAGAGGAATCTAATATGCCATATAAATTTGAATCAGATAAGCTTCTAGTTCCAAAAGAACACGATAAGAGAGTAAAGCTCAATCAAGAGCAAAAAGAGCTTATAAGACATCTATATGAAACCACAGATACTTCACAGAGAAAACTAGCTACTCAATTTGGTGTATCTAGAAGACTTATTCAGTTTATTATTGATCCAGAGAAACACAAGGCTAATCTACAAGCCAGAGAAGCCCGTGGAGGCTCAAAACAATACTACAACAAAGAAACACACGCTAAAACAATGAAAGCTCACAGAAGCCATAAAAAAGCTCTATATGATGCATCATTACTCTTATTAGCGCCAGATATTGAGAACACTTAACTGTTTGATTTTTTTATACTGACTGTATAGTAGCGTAGCTTTTTTTGCCGACCGCTCTCCAAATTTTTTTCCTACGGCTAGCGCCTTCGGAAAAGAAATTTGTCGTTTGCCGTCACAAAAGCTACGAAGGTGATGATTGGATTTATATTTAAAGGAAAACAAGTGAACAAAAAAACTGGAATAGATTATGTAGCAGATAAATATTTAGGATTGAATGTAAAATTTAAATTTAAAAACATTGAAATGACTGGAAAAATAAGTGGAGTATCAGGTTATTTAAAAAGATATGAATACAAAATAGAAATAGATGATGATAAAAATCATTGCTATATACATTTAGATAGAAATTCATTTAAAATAATTTAATAGGTATTATATATAAATATATTTAATAGACCTATCTTTGAAGAACTTCAATTAATAACCATTTTATAGAGGTTTTGTTCAATTTTAAATGTACTACACAGTTCACATTTTAATATTTATGTGAATTATGGTGTACATTTTATGTTTAAACACCTATATATACGTTTTACATTAAGATGTTAATTTTGATTCTATTTTATGGGATTTATTGGAAATTTCAACTTGGTATAAATATACCAAGTTTCAGTAGATATTTATTAAAAACTTGGTATAATCATACCAAGTTTAGAGGTGAGAGTTTAAACTTATAAATACCTACAGGAGTTTTTATGAGAAAATTATACAATATTTCTAATAAAGCTAACATTATACAGAGTGAAACTGGAGAAATTCAATCAATACAAGTTGAGAATAATATTTCACAAGTTTCAATGTTTCCAGTTAATAGCAAGGATAGAACAATGATTTATATGAATGATTTTACAAGAATAACTGAACTTAATAAAACTGAACAGTTAATGTTTTTTGCAATATTGCAAAATTGTGATGGATATAATATTGTTAAAGCTTCTTGGAAAGATATAGCTAAAGATATTACATCTGATCAATCAAGAATTTCAAAAACAATTAAACAACTTAAAGACTTAAACTTTATAGCTAAAGTTGAAGGTAAACATATGGTTAATCCATTTATAGTTTTACCTAAGTATGATAAAAACGAAAGGGAATCTCAATGGTTATGTCAACAAGTTTGGAAATTATACACAGAAGATATGAATACTTATATTCCAGACGACTATATATCAACAGTTAAATATATGCTTGGATTAAAAGAATCAACACATATAAAAGTTGGAAACAAAAAATCTGAAGAGCAATCTAAGATTGTGGAAAAACCAAACAACAAAAACTCATGACCCTTCAAAAAATCGCAACGGCAAACGAGAAAATTCTTCACTGTAGCGCAGCGGAAGTGAAAATTTTCGAGAGCGGTCGGTGGAGATTTTTTGCATAATCCTACCAGCTAGGTAGAAAAATCAAAAACGAAAGTTAACATTATAAAGCACATTGCTTTGAGTTATACAACACACACAACTCCTGGCGCTTACATTGTGTCTTCTAATGTTAACAAAGGAATAATAAAATGAACTATGTTGGACAAGTATATGGATTTCAAGTATTTGAAGATGAAAATGTTTTAAAATTAAAATATCCAACTGGAAAAAAAGATGGTAACAAACTAGGCAAAAGAAAAAGAAATATTCTTGTTCCAGATGTAAAATTCTCAAAATCAAAAGGAATATTTGTTCATCCTGACTTAAAAGAGAATTTTATTAATTTTATAAATATGTTAACAATAAAGGAATAATCAATGACATTTTTAGCAGTAAACAGTAAAGGTATAGAATATATTTCATATACTCCATTAACTAGAAAATTAGAAGGTGAAACACTTAACGGAACTTGGATTTTCAAAGGAAGATACTCAGATAATATGATGTTTCAAGTTCCAAAAGGAACAATAGAAAAACTTATTGGTAAAGAACTTACATGGCAAGATGAGCCAGTAGAACTAAAGGAATAACTAATGACACAAACAACATTTGAAGGAATAACAATTTCTTCTCAATTTATAGGTATAGGTAAGAGTTTATCAACAGATGGACACTCATCGATCTTTCACATATTGTTTCCTAAATATTCTGTTACTATCAACAATGAAACATTTGAATATTCTCAAAGCGCCAGATATTTAGCAGAAGGGTTAGGTCTTAAACAAGGATGCATTTATGAAAACACTTACAAACATCCACATTCTGGCGCTTATAATAGTGAAATCTATATAGACTCAGGACCTTATACTAGAACCTCAGCTAACGGTGCAGCTCCAAGAATATTTTCAAACAGAAAAACAACTATTAATGATGTTCATAATAAGTTCTCACAATCTAAAGCTTCAGAGCTTCAAGAAAATGAACTTCTATTTGAATTAAGAGCAATCCTAGAAGACGCACTTGTAGGCTTTGAATACTTTACTCCAGGTGAATTTGGTAAGGAATTTGGATACACAGATATTGACAACTGTATTGAAATATTCAACGGATGCAATCAAACAAGAGTAAAGCTTAGATTATCTGAAACAAAAATTCATGAACTTCTTGATAAACTTTCTGAAAAAGGAATAGAATAATGTTACCACATAATGATGTCATAGCTCATGTAGAACTTAATGAAAACGCTTTGGAATACTTTCTTCAAGCAAAATACGGTTCGTCATATATAGAGCCTAATTTTAACGAATGGGTTCAAATATTAATATCTTATGGTAATCCACTTGAAGCTTATGCAATTCAAGGAACTATTACATTTTATCATTTGCCTTCAAAACTTATTATTGAAACAACTGATACCGAATGTGCAAGAGTTGAAGACATACTAGGTATTTATACAGACACAAAGACTTTATCATGTACACAATCATTAACTCTAGTAGCTTAAGTAATTTTAACACTTGGTCTGCATCATTTCATTGTTTATTTGAAGAAGAGAAACAAAAAGTTTTATCAACTCCAAGAGAAGAAATAGTTGATTACATTAATAAGAAAACTCATCTTCTTAGAAATACAGATTTTGTATTTAAAAATCTACATATGACAATTAAAAACTCTTTTTCAAATCGTGATCTAAATTCAACAATAGATATTATATCTGGAGATAAATATTTAAATAATATAATATGCTCATCAGATTTTAATAGAATTGCAACATTTATTCTATTTATAATAAAAGATTTTAATATAGAGAAAAAAATTGATGAAAAAATTAAAGAATTTGAAGAAAAAATTAATTTCTTAAAGTCACTAAAAGATTAATAATAACAACTGGGTGAAAGCATAGAACCATTGACCCTGTGTAGCTCGCAAGCCTGAATGGTAGGATTAAAACGAGGATGACTAAACGAATATAGATGCAATCGATTCCTAGCGCCAGATATTGAAGAGCACTTTATCTGGCGCTTAATAATTTAGTAATGAGCAGTACATACCTGAGCAGAGGGCAACTCTGTCAGCTACACATTAACTGTAAAGTGGAAGTCTGAAAGTACGACCGTCACTGTACTGCTCTTTAGTGAATTATCACTACCGCAAACCACACATCAAGGCGGCGGTATATAAATAGACATGCAGTGTAACTTTCAAAGCGCCAGAAGAGGTAGTTTATCTTCCATTTTCTACTTGTCTGGCGCTTTGTTAAATGTGTGCAAATCAAATTTCTAATGGTATGATTATAGGCGCTTTTATGCGTCTAGGTGACAGTTCGATTCTGTCTTTGCACACAAATAAACTAAACAAGCCAAATAGTGCTTTGAATATTACATAGCTTGTTTAGTTTTTCATATACGGCGCCATAGCTCAGGGGTAGAGCCACTGATAAAAATGATTAATTTCATTTAATTTTATAGAGGTCGCAAGTTCGAATCTTGCTGGCGCTTCCAATTTTATATGTACTATTCCATAGGATGTCTGGTTTATCAGAAAGGTAGTGCAAGTCTACCACATGAAACAATTATTTTTAATAAACAGATACAAGCACAAGGAGTCGGTCCCTGACTGCAACATATCTGTTTATTAAATATATACAAGGAATAATTTATGAAAGCAACAGATTTATTAATGTTAGATATATATAATAGATTAAAATTACTACCAAAAGAATTTGAAAGTGAAGTTCTTGAAAAAATTAAAACACTTATTCAGTTAGAAAGAAAAGATGTTAAAAATAAGCAACTGTTTACAGTAAAAGCATATAATGTTAGGGCAGGTGATTTAATTTTTGATTATGTTAAGAAAACAGTTTCTAAAATTCATTATGCTGAATATAGAAGAAAATGTCAATTTAATATTGATAGAGATAATAATGAAATGTTGTTTTCTTATAGAGAAGATGAGCCATGTGATTATTTTGATGAAAATGAAGAGGTAACACTATTATTAGATATTGCAGATGTTGATTCTATTTATAATAGAGAACCATTAGAACTATTTGATGATGAGTAAAATATACAAGGAATAAATTTATGAACAAAAGACTAAAAGTAAGAATTTATATGAATGATAAAAAATATATAGTATCTAACTATTTAAATTCTAAACAATCTAGAATCTGGAGAGATGGAAATAAACTTGGTATGAGAAAAACACTAACTCTTCTAAGCGCCAGAGAGGATGAAATTCAAAAACGAATCAGTGATATTGAATCTGGTAATGCAGATTTTTTAACAGCTGAAGAATTAGATGATTTAATCAACGCAAGAGGATAACTTATGAATATAGAATTAATTAAAAAATACAAAAAAGAAGAAAAACCAAAGTTTAAAGTAGACGATTTTGTTAGATATATTAATTCAAATAATAACAAAGCTTTGAGAATTAATAATATTAATTGTGAAAGATATTATTTTGATAATTCAGGAATAGTATTAAGACTTAATGAAATGATTAAGTGGGAACCGCAAGCAGGTGAACTTTGTTGGTTTACAAATAATAAGGTAACAAATAACGCAAGATTAGCAGAATTTCATTCTCTAGACGGATGCTCATTTAAAGATAATACAGGAAGTTGGAAATATTGTGAACCATTCCTAAACTCAAAACCATCTTGGTTTAAATAAATGTATAAAACACTTTATCAAAAAGAATCAAACCTTAATGATTTAAGAGCTCAATCTAAACAAATATTAACTGATGCAAGAATAAAAGATTATTCTAATTATATAGCTGTTAGAATATTTATGTTAAACGGAAGAGAGATTCTTATTTCAAGAATACAAGCTAATGTTTACTCAGTTGTTGTAAAAAACAAACTAGGACTAAAAATTGATGGATTTGAATTTGAAAATCTTGATTCAAACAAGTTTGAATTCATCAACTAAAAAGGATTTAATATGAAAGATTTATTACCAGTTGGTTTAATATACACTCTAATAATAACATCAGGAATGTATTTTAACTCAACATATAAAACAGCCAAACAAGAACAGCAGAAGCTAGAAGCAATGCAAGTAGCTATATCAGTAAGCAAAGAGCTTGAAAAATCTCAAGAGATTACAAACTTCTCAATAGACTATCTCATCAAAGAAAATCTTAGGCTTAAAAATAAGTTATCTGAATACAAGCATGTTGATTCTATTGTAAAGGATATACATCGGATTGCAGAGTAAAGCACCAGAGGATGTGTATCTATTTTTAGCCTTAGCATTCACAGAATCATCGTTTGATTACTATGTAGATCATCGTGATAACGGAGCTACTGTAGGACCATGTGGAACAGTTCTATACTACTGGGAAGACTTTCTAAAAGAACAAGATATTTCACCATATTCAATCCGTTCATGTGAAGCCATATACAATAATCTTCTAGACAGATACAAAACACCCTATCTGGCGCTAAAGAAGTATAAAGGTATAGAATCTAAAGAAAAAGAATGGATAATTAGAAAAGTATTCAAAATACAAAAAGAATTATTAAGGAAATACAAATGAGAATTGAAGTAGGGAAAAAATATATTAATGCAGTAGGTGATATTGTTTCTATTGTTAAAATAGCAGAAGATCTAAAATATGATTTTTCAGATCATGAAAGTTGTGACTATATGGACGATGGAAATTATTATTTTAATGGTCCAAAAAGCAAATATGATCTAATATGCGAAGTAAATGATTTTATATTATATAGATATGAATATAAATTTATTACAAAGTATGAATTCTTATTAGAACACTATCTTCTGTACGGAGGAAATCCAGAATGGATAATCAACAAGACAAATATGAAATAGCACATAATCTGGCGCTAGATAAGCTAAAAGCTTGTAGTCAAAGAATAAACAATTCATGTATTAATTGCTCAATATTCTTCACTTGTGAACTAAGGAAACACTATGTTAAAACAACTTATGAATCTATGTCGAAAGATACTTCAGGCGGATTCGAATTCTAAAGGATTAAAATGAAACACTTATTATCAATAATACTACTATCTGGCGCTTTATTTGCATCAACACCAAAATACCAAAGCGCACAGATACTTTCACTTCAAACAGAGGTTTATGACTGTAATTTATGGATAGAAACATCTGGTAAGATCTTACTAGATATGTCAGAATCTAAATCAAATGAAGGTCTTATTTTGTTCTATGCAGACTTCACTTATGCATCTGAAAGAGCCATAGAAGAATGCAAGTATGTAGACGAAGACTCAACGGCTATACTAGAAGAGATAGCTTATGACTTAGAACTATATATGAATCAAATAAGGAACAACAATGAAAACAGATGACAAAGTTGTCGTATGGCACAATACACACGCTGATGGACTATATATTTTTAGATACTTCTACAAATTTGACGAAAACGGAAAATGCATGACATATTTCAACGGTCAAACTTCATGGACAGATGAAAACAACTGGGAACCAAGAAGACGAGAAACCTGGGATAACTATATGACATATGAACAATATTTAAAAGAAATAAAGGAAAACAATGCAAATTAATATAACTGAAATAATGAAAACAATCCTACTTGATGGTCAATTTGTTGATGGACATGGTTTTGAACCAAGACATCCAATTGTTTATAATGCATTTATGCAATCACATTTAGACTTTGAAGAATTTCTGAAATCTTGCTTACTTGACAAAGCGCCAGAAGTAGAAGCTGTTAAACAATCTATGCAATACCTAAATATTGAACTTAGTCAACACAAAGCGCCAGATTATCTAACTGAAGAATCGGCAGAAGATTTTAAAAACAAACTTAAAAAATATCATGAAGCAAAACAAGATCTATATGCATTATGTAATAACAAACTAACAACTGAACTTTCAAATCATATTATGTTTCAAGAACTTGAATATATTAGCAATGGCAAAAAGCTTGAATGGGTTCAAAACACTTTATCATTCAAAGGTCAGCTAAGAGCTAACAAAATTATGGAGTTATCAGATGCTAACCAAGATACTTAATTTCTTTAAACTTTTAGCAGCGCCATATCAAGGTAGCTCAGATACATTCATAAGAACATCTGAATCAATCAAACAAGAGTTTGCTAGGGCAAACCCTAATCTACCAAAGATAATGTCTCTAATCACTATCCTGGAGTCATTAATGGTAACACAAGGCGATGGAGAGATTATCAAAAAACACCAAGCTCAGTTCAGGGCATGTTTAGATAATTACTACATATGATGGAAGATATATTATTTTCTCTAATATTGGCAATAATACTATGGTTAATATTTTTAATAACGCCAGGTAAGGAGAAGCCATGAAGCAATCAGAAGCTGAAATGCTAATATGTACAAAAACATTATTTTCAAAAAAAATAATAATAAAAAATGAAGATTATTACAAAAATATTCTTATTGGTAAAAACACAAAAATAAGTGATTTTTTAATAACTGAAAACGATAAAACTTTAATTACTTGCGGATCTAATTGTATATCATCTAAATGTATTTCATGGGTTAAAACTAAGACTCACAGAGAAATGACTTATGCGGAACAAAAAAGATATGAAGAATATGAGAAAAAAGTTCATTCAGTATTTAATTCATTAATAGGAATAAGAATTATATCAGAATCTGAAAAAGACTCAAATATTAATGAAGAACTTGCTAGCTTGAAAGAAGAATACAAAGATGTAGTTGATATTAATCTAGAACTACCAGATTACGATAAAGAAGGTTACTGTCATCTATATAGCGCCAGATAGAGGATACTGGAAACATTTTAATGTTTTATTTTTTTATCACTGATGTGATGATGTCAGAAATCTCTTCCTGTTGCGCTCCGACTAGTCAAATTGTTCCACTACGCTGGCGCTTCGTTCCACAATTTCCCGTCGTTCGCTTCCAGGCGAGATTTCTGAGAGGGAGGTAGCTTTTGTTTTATTCGCTATATATTTACTTTAAACAGATGAATGCGTTAACCATGGTATCCAGATAGTATTTTCAAGGTACAGATTGTATACTTAAGGAGCTTTTAAAGGTACAAATCGTATACTTATAACGGTCAAGTTAAAACAAGGAGTACGATTTGTATGAATATTTAGAAGATTCTGATAGGGGAAGTGTATCTGCTATAGCCTTAAAGAAAGGTGAAAAGCTAGTTGTACAAACTGATAATCAAGTAAAAGATTTACCATACTTAAAAGTTGGTAATGGCAAAACTGGAAGATATGGAGAGAGCATGAATTTAATTCAAGAAATGGCTAAAATGACAAAGCCTGAGCAGGTTATGTTTGCGTTATTAGAAAAAGGTTTAGACTATTGGGATGAGAGATCTATTAATAAAGTTAAGCTAAACATGGATGAATTATCATCTACTGAAAAACAATATATCAAAAGAGCATATCCTTTGCTAGAAGGTAAAGGTATTATTATTAGAGTATCAAGAGGTGTCTATCAGATTAACCCAAGACTCATATTGGCTAAAGATTCAACTTTAGCAATACTTGAATGGGATAAGAAATGTAATCCTAAATTTAAAATTAATAAAGGACAAAAACAATGATTGAATCTAAATACATCTACGATCTATCAGAATCTCAAATGCGTTCAATGAATACCATGAGCTACCCTGATGCGTTATTGTTTCAGCTAGAGGCTGCTAAGAAGCTCAATGAGAGGCTACTTCATGTTAATCATCTAGAACGAGACTTTCATAGGATTAATAAAGTTCACAAAGCTATCAAACACAATACTGGTAAGCTTAATGAGATTGGTTATTTTGATAAGCAGCAATCTTCTTATACTGGCGCTGTAAAGATTCATCCAAACCAATCATCTATTGATGATTTTCTAAAGGCTTAATAATGTTTAAAAAACTAAAACAATTATTTAAAAACATATCATATCTATGTAGCAATGATTTAGCTAAAGTTGAAAATAAACAATATATTGCAAACAAGAATACTGAATATGGATACATAACATCAATAGCTAAACTTAGATCTGATATTGATAAACAATTTAATATTGACTTAGATATTGATATAAAACCTAATATTAATGCTAATGTAATAATTACTGGTATTTATAGAGGTGAAGAATATATTAAGCTTTATGACCTAAAACCAAAAGATTTTAATGATTTAGTTGAACAACTTAAAAACAGAGAAAAGTTTGGAGAAATCAGAAACATTGATGCAATCATAAGTTTTCCAAAAAAAGAATTTAAAGCAAAATTTGATTATGCATTGTGAACAAGGAGAGTAAATATGGAAAATTTAAAAAATAAACAATGTGAATGCTTTAGCTGGGTGAGATGGCATGATGTAACTAATTGTGAAATACTAACATCAAATCATCATCCAGATTGTAAAAATAGAAATATAGAGCTAGAAGCAAAAGGTCATATTAAAAATTTAATTAATCTTATAGAATATGAAGCATCAATGGGAGATGGTATTCCAGAAGAATTTTATCAAGATTATTTAGATGCAAAATTTTTCATAGGATTAAAATAGATAGCACAGAGGAGTAATCTTTACTTCTCGATGGTATTTATACCCATCCACGATGATGTAAAGAAATTAGCTGGCAACTTGCATAAATGTTGCTTAGTTTGTTAAATTTTTAAATTATTGGCATTACAATGGTAAACCAAGATGTAGCTTCAAAATGCATTCTTGAAACCAAAATTTTTAGAGGTTATAGTAGTTTATGTGAAAAGTAAAACAACAATAATCTCTAAATTTTACATTTAATAAGCGCCAGATAGATTGTACTCAACCAACATCAAGGAGACAACGCCTTAATGTAGTATAAAATTAGCTCACTGACTTATGGTCATAGAAACTCAATCAACACTGGCGCTTATTAAATGTAAAAAAAAAGGAAAAATAAATGTTATCAGGATTATACAAAACAATATATGAAGGTGAAAAGATTAATGGTATTTATATACTTAAATTATCACCAGATAAAGCATCAAGAAGAGCTAATATTATAGCTGTTAAAACAACATGGAAAAAATATAATGAATTATTAGGAATGAAAAAATGAATAATATATTTGGAGTATTAGTTGGCATATCTATGCTTGTAGCAACAATGTCTACAGGAATATACTTTTATGAAAAACAAAGTATTGAATACGCAAAAGCTGGTTTGGAACAATGTAAATATGGAAATTATAAAGCAATATGGGTTAAAGATTGCAATTCATATATTAAATCTAAAATAGAAGAAAACAATTTAAAAGGAAACAGATGAAGACATCATTTACAAAACAAGACATAAACAGATACTCATGCTCTGGACATTTACCAAGATGCATCATGAATAGAGTCAGGGAATTACACATATTATCATTTAAAAGACTTCAAAGGATGAAAGATGGAAACTAATGGAAATATAAAATCAAACAGAACTTGGCAAGAATGTCAAATAAAGGCGTAATAAAATGAAAGTAACATTAAATGCATACACACCATTAGTTGTGTGTTCAGATGCAATTAGAGAATGCTGGCAATCACAAGATAAGTCAGACAATGGTGGAGAAAAAGATTTAGCACTAATAGATAGAGTTGGAAATCAATACAAACACTCTTCAACATTAGAACACTTAACTTATTCTTTTACAATAGAAGGAATATCTAGAGCATGCTTGCAAGAACTAGCTAGACACAGAATGACTTCATTGTCTGTTAAGTCAACACGATATACTCTTAAAGAATTAAAAACAGAAGAAATTTTTGCATTAAACGACTTTAAGCGAGCAGAGCAATATATTGTAATCACAGGAAACGAAATCGTAGATAATGCTTCTATAATTGGATTAAACAATTTAAGAAATATTTTACTTGAAGGAGTATCTAATGATATTGCTAAGTATTGTCTGATAGAATCATACAAAACATCGTTAGCTTGGACTTTAAACGCAAGAAGCCTTCAAAACTTTTTAACACTTAGGTCATCTAAGGCTGCACTATGGGAAATAAGAAATTTAGCAATAGCTGTGTACTTAGCTATTCCAGAAGACCATAAATTTTTATTTCATAATTCTGGAGAGATCAGACTTGTATCCGAAGCAATGAAATCATTAATAGGACAAGACGATGCCTAAATATCAAGTTGGACAATATGTTTGTTTTAATGAGTCTCAAAAATCATTAAACTCTAGTTTTCAAGAACTAGAAGTTTATGATGAATTTCAAGATAATCAAATAGCAAACATTACAGAACAAGGAAAATACATATTCGAAGATTTCTCAGGAGAATGGGATGAATCTATCATTTCAGGACTTTCAGATGATCAAAGAATAGATTATGGATATATAATAAACAATCAAGCTATATTAGAGGATACAATCAATGAGATATCTAATTTTCATGGAATATCTCACGAAAGCGCCAGATTATTGTGTACAGATGAACTTATGTCTGAAATAGTAGAAGTTATGTTCTCAGCTCAAGAAGAATATATTCAAAATATAAAAGTATAATTAAAAAAGGTTAAAATGAAAAACTAAGTGGCTGATTTATTAGCTACATATAAAGCTACATTGTTTCAATAACATATAATTTTAAAGTGTAATATCATCCGTAGACTTAAATATACTTCTTGTACGGACGCTAGGAAGTATTTAGCACTTTATAGTTTAGCAGTATCTGCAAACACTTACGCTAAGCCTCTGCATGCACGCTTAGCTTTTTTTTAATTAAGAATATATCTATATTTTTATTTAAGAAAATTTTACACAAAAGGAATCATAATGATAGATTGTATTAAAAACTTTTTTAAACCAAAATCTTTTCATGAAAAAATGAATGAGAAACATAGAGAAATAATGGATTATCATTTTAATCCTATTGAATTTAATTTGCAATCATCTACATATGTAATGATTAAAAGATTATTTAACGAACTTGATGATGAAAATATACAAATTATTGCAGATTTATATAATAAAGATGGCGACATAAAATTTATAACAAAACATTTAGATTTAGCAATAGTAGATGTTTTAAAACACAGAAAACTTATAAAGGAATCATAATGGCATACGAAATACTTATACCTCTAGAAGAGGAAAACCAATATCTGGCGCTAGAGACTAGATACCAATTAGGTGGAATGAACTGGGGAACTGGTAATCCAGAAAAACGAGGAATTTATCTTAATTTTACTAAACAAACTAAGATCCAAAGAGACGGTTATACTTCAACTCAAACAACACTTTATGCACCAGGTAACTATAAAATCTTTATCAAAGAGCTATCAAGAAAATCAGATAAGAAACTAAAAGAATTTCATGCATATATAGAACAATCTAAAGATATTTTGTACGAAGCATGGCAAGCTAATGATACTGAAAAAATCTTCAGAATTATTAGATACTATGAATGGAAATAATATGAAAACAAAACAACATATATTTGAAAAATACAATCTAGCTGTAGAAGTTCACTGGAATCCAATTATGAATTGCTATAATTGCTATCTATTTAAAAAAGATGATACTTATGATTTATATAATGGAGCATTTATAAAAGCATTTTTAGATGACAATTTATCTAATTGTTTTATTCACATTGTTGATTGGTGCAATAAAAACAAAAGACAATTAAAAAACTCAAAACCATTCGCTAAGGAAAAACAATGAAAACATCAACAAAAATTTATTACTCAGTCTTAGCAATAGTATTATTGTCTTCTGCAGTTACTTACTTTATAGTAACAACTATAGGATGGTCTAGAATTGAAACTAAACTTAGATCTGAAGGTACTATTAAATCAACAATCAATGAAGTGCAAGCTTCTGGATGGGACTTAAGAACTGTATCATGGATTGATGCTCATGGACGATACTGTACAACTTTATTCACTAACGAAAAAGGTGGACAAATTGATTGCGATTTCAAAGGAAACTAAATGTATCTAAAACTTGATTTAAAAACAAACACTAACATAGTAATTGAAGACTATCCAGGTGAAATAAAAGAAGAATTCGAAACAGCTGACTTTAATGCAGGCAACAAAGTTGAAGTAATACAATGTTTAGATAAATACACATATCAAGACATAATACTTTATAGAAAAGACTACTTACAGGAGTAACACATGAAACGAAAAGATATAATGAATATTCTTTATAACCAACAAAAAATTTTTAAAGATACAGTTCATAATATAATAGCAAAGGAATTAGGAGTTGAAAAACTTTATTCTCAATCAAATCTATGGTGCGAAATAACAGATATTGATTTTAGATTTAAAGATTTACAGATAGCAATATCAGCTTCAACATTTGAATATATTCTTCAATCTTCAGGTCATGAAAAAATGATTGAATATAATTTTTCTAAATCATGCAACAACGCACCAAATTATAATCCATTTAAAATATCATATATTGAATCAAACACTATGGATGCAAGAGGATTAATTGAAACAACAAATAATGTCTTAAGAGCAATAGTTAGTTGTAGGAAACAGATACTTGCTGAAATGGATTCACTATTAAATTACGAATATAATCTAAAGGAGATTTGATGGGTAAAAACGAAGAAATATGCCATAAATTTATTTATGCAAAAGAAGGAGAATCATATAATTATGCTTCATACAATGTATCATTTCATGGCAAAAAGCTTTATAGCTATAACTCAGTATTAGCATATATCGATAGAGAAGCAAAAACACTTGTTGTAGAAGACAGAATTGCTAATTACAGTAATACATCTAGAAAACACTTTGGATGCCTTAGAGATGCTACTCCTATTTACTATAATATATTCAGAACTGATACATCTGATCCATTAGGTTTTTATATTGATAAAATTAATGAATTACTTACTAAGCAATCAAGAGCTAGAAAAAGCGATTACACAAGAGAAATCAGAAAATACATCAATGAAGCTTATAACTATACAACTTTCTTCAAACAAGACAAGCGTTCTAGCAACTACAAAGCAATCTTAAATTTCTACAATAATATTGATGATTTAGCAGCTCAAACACAAGCAGCACTAGACTATCAAGCAGAAGAAGCTAGAAAAAAGAAACATCTAAAAGCACTATATGATAAAAAATATCAAGAATCAAGAAATGCACATTTAGCCAACTTCTTATCAGACGATGAATCTGGCGCTATCAAGCCTAAAAAATATGATCCAAATTACAACAGTGTATATATCAAAAAGGTTGGAGACTTACTTTACACTACAAACAGTATTAGAGTTAATTTCACCAAAGCACTGGCGCTTTGGAAACGATACATCTCAGATAAAGACATCATAGGTTTAAAACTGGAACAATACACAGTTGTAAAATCTTCTAAGGATTCAGTAACAATTGGTTGTACTACAATAAGCAATAAAGAAATGTCTAGAATTTTCAAGAACTATAAGGAGACAATAGATGAAATCAGTAACACTTAATATTCAATTCAAAGACTTATCTGAATCTAAACAGCAAGAACTTCAAGAAATGCTTGAAGCACTATGCCATGGCAAAGACCTAGATCCAGATTATAATTGCTTTGAACTTTATGTAGATGTAACATTCTACGATGATGGTTCACAATATGTTAGATAAGGAATTAACTAAAAAACAAGTAAATATGATAGCTAAGCTACATATATATTCATTTTTTTATTTATCAGATGGATTTGAATCAAAAGAATTATCTTATGAAAATAATCAAATCATATCAGATGAGATTAAAAAAATTTGTGAATACAATATTGATAAACTAAATACTGGAACAGCTACAGATTCTGATTTATGTGTAAAATATATATTAGATAAGGATAAACAATGAGAATTCCAGATTATGACGAATGGTTTGAAAAAACAGGTTCAGACAAATTTGATGAACTTCTTGATTCAATGGATGAATTTCTAAATGAAAACAATATTGGAAGCAAATTTACTCTTCAAAGCGCCAGAGTAATGTTAGAAGCAAACGAAGCAAGGATCCTTATGGAATGGTATGAAGCATACACATCTGAAATTCAAGATTATGCTTATGAAACAATGAAGGATGAAAGATGTATGCAGTAATTTATAATTATGAGCAACAATCAATTGGAATAGTAAATAACATTCAAGGAATATTTCACAAAGATGAATCAACAACTATTCATTCAAAAGATGTTAATACTTTAACAATTAAACATGGAAAAGTTTATATCTATAATGACAACAATAAACTTATTTCATGTTATAAAAATAATACTGGATTTATTTATAGAATAAAAAAATTCTTTAAATTAATATAATAATCGGGATTCAGTAGTGACAATACACTAGAGTAATAGATATAGAAAACAACCTGTTGCAACAGATCTTCTTGAGGCTATGAGGGTATGTATTGAAAAGGTGATAACTGGCTACGAAACCTATCATTGTAGTGGGAAGACGATAGGAATATGGATGGGATTTCCAGATGTTGATTGAAGCTCAACTAATCTTGTATATGTGAATATTATACTAAAGCAATAAATATTTATGGAGAGTAGAACTACAAGAGAAGCAGCTAAGCTACACGGTTTAAATTAGCAACTACTCTCTAGTAAGTATTTAATTATATTAAAAGGACTAAATAATGAAATTCTGCATACAATGCGGTCACAAACTATGCGGAAAACAAACAGTATATTGTTCAAAAGAATGCACAAATGCTTATGTTAGATTAAAGAAAATTAATGATAAACTTTCAGCTAATAAAATCTTCTCAGATAATACTTCGGTTACAATATTTCCAAAAGTTAAAAACAGAACAAAAAGATTACTAGTTGTAGACACCATATCATATGATGACAAATCATTCCTGAACTGGTGGATTAAACAATCAAAAGTTAAAAGAGTCTACGATATAAAAAAAGTTACATTCATAAGAAATGGAAGCATTGCATCTAGAACTATACCATGTCTGGCGCTCAACATAGCTGACCTAGAAAAACTTGTAAACTATGTAGAGCTAAAGATGAAAGATAATCACAGAGTAGATTTAAAAGACACTATCAGACACATTCTCAAAATAAGAGCCAGATGGATAGAAAAATTAAAAGGATAAATAATGTACGAAGATGATGAAGATTGGGATTATGAATATTATTATTCACTGTATTTAGGACCAAATAGAGAACTATTTGATTTTAATACAATTGATGAGCTAAAAGAGGAAATCAAAAGACTTGATCTTAATATATACATCGGACCAGATGTTATAATTGGAAACTATTCACATATAAATTATGGAGCAAGAATAGGAAACAATGTTCATATAGGTTCTGGTGTATATATAGGAGAAAGAGCAACTATCAATGAGAACATCCATATTTTGAAGAATGCAAAAATCTACGGAGGAGCAAGAATTGATAATATGATTAATGTATATACACCTCATCCAAATATATATCTAAGTGCATACCAAATGGATGGATTATACATGATACAAATCTCTGAAACAACTCAGTCGATAGAACAATGGGAAGATTATTTTATAGATGTGCTAAAAGAAATATCTAATATGTCACAAATATCAAGAGACATCCTTAGAACAAAACACAGATATTTCAAACAAATAAAAGAAATGACAACAATCAAAGGATAAACAATGGAAAACAAAAGCTTTTTCACGCAAGCACTAGAAATGCTAAAACAATTAGAACAAGGAAAATAAATATGCAAGCAAAAAATGTAAAAATAGTTGAAGAAATAGAAGCTTGTAAAGATATTTTATGGTTCTTAAAAGGATATACTTTTAATACTGACTATTCAGTTACTGGAATATCTCAAATGCACATAGATGCATTATCTGATGTAATAAATGAACTTCAATCAAGAATGATAAAAGAAAATAAAACAGAAAACCAAAAGGATTTAAATGCAAAAATTTAAACTTGAAATACAAGAAATATTATCAAAGGTTGTAGAAATTGAAGCAGAAACACTATCAGATGCATTAGATATAGCTCATGATATGTACAATGCTGAAGAAATAGTTTTAGATGCTTCTGACTTCGTTACAAACACTATAATAGAGTACATTCCGTAATGGCTTGGATATGCAGCAATTGCAAATCTAAAAACATCTATATAAACGACACTTGCCACAAATGTGGCAATCAAAAGGAAAAATAATGGCAACAGCTACTTGCAAAACAACAAAAGTTATAACTTTAATTTTATCAGCTGAAGAAGCAGACTTTATTCAAGAAATGGCTCAAAACTATTGTGGCGAATATCCAGAAGACGAAACAGAAAAAGATAAAGAAATTAGAAAATCATTATTTGAAGCATTATTTAATGCAAAAAGAGAAAATAATGAACATTGATGATTTATACAATGATATTGAAGAACTTGAAGATGAAAACAATCCAGACAATGGAGAATTAATTAATTCATTAAGCTGTCTAATTTCAGCAATGAATGCAAGTGCAGCTGGGTTGATATCTGAGAAAAACTTTAATAAAACTTGTGACAATTTTAGACAAGATTTTCCAGATTATCAATTTCCAAACTGCATTTATTTCAAAGGAGATTCAAATGAGTGAATCAAAACAAAAACAACCAATAGACACAGGCTCATGGGCTTCTGATTTCGAAGCACTTCTGCTATTAGGTACTGAATACTCAGGAACAGCTAAACCAGGTGATAAGGTGCTATCAGCTTCATCTATAGGTAAAGAATTATATTTTAATATTCTTCAGGTTAAACACGGAAAACTTGCTAATCAAAAGAATTATGGCGCTAATACAACTGGTTCTATTTATCAGTTAGGTCTTGATGCTTTAATAGCTCAATACGCAGAACCAGGTAGATACACAACAGCTGAACGATATAAACTTGACTTAGGTAACGGTTGGATTGTATCAGGTGAATACGATATTATTGACCATAAATATAAAATCATTATTGATGGTAAAGTTTTATCTGATTCAAGCTATAAAAAGGTTATTATGAATGATATCAATCATGATTATAATCTTCAAGTTGCAACTTATAACATGCTAGAGTTTCACAAAACTGGTAATATCTACTCTGGCGCTTTGCATATTGTAAACAAAGGTGGTTCACCATCTAAAGACAATGTTATGAAAAACATGGAATTATTCATGCATGATGTTGACACAATCAAACAAATGTTTATTGACAGATCTGAAAAGATTCAATTTCATTTAGATAATAACACTATGCCAACAGATGATGACGAAATGTGCAATATCTTTGCATATGGTAAGTCAAACGGCTCAGCCAACAGATGTTTATCATATTGTGACTATAACACTGTATGTCCAAGATACAACAACAATACACCATATTATGCTTCATCTCAAGTTAAAAATCTAGAAATAGAAACACCTAAAACAGAAGAAGAATACAAACCTGTAGAAAAATTTAGATTTTAAAATCTATTTTCAAAGCGCCAGTACTCAGTGCTGGTGTTAATGAGAATACATAAGGAAGTAAGATGGAAAAAATATTATTAGCTGGTGCAATTATTGATTTCTATATTGATAAAGATAAATATAAAAAATTAAAAACAAAAACAGGAAAATATAGTTATGTCGAGAAAGTCTTAAAATCTATATTTAATAAGATTATAGGAATAAATGTAAACAATATAGAAATAAGAGATGTTTCAATAACAAGCAATAATTTTTGGGGACAAGAAAAATTACTTGAAATAAACGATATTGGATATTCATGTAACAATATACTTGATAAAAATGAAGATTTTACAACATTAAGAATATTTCAAATAGATATAGTTGGAGTGGTTAGTAATGATTTCAATAATTTCAATATATGTGACTCTTTTATTGAAATAAAAGATAATGATTATTTATTAACAATATCAAGCGCTAGATTGTGCTAAAAGGATTAAAATATGAGTAGTTTTAAAATTCAACAACTAAAAGAATTTGACAATAAAACAGTTAAAATGTTAACAAAAAGACTTAAAAGAGTTTTAGATGTAGCATTTCAGTATGAAAACACAGTTTATTGGATATTCTGGTCGGAATGCAACAATTCATGGACAATAGATATATTCGAAAACTGTAATCAAAACGAAACATCTGAAGCTTTAGCAAATAGAGAAGATTACGAATCAATATCTTGCTCAGGAAAAGCAAAACAAGCAGTTAAATTGGCTTTATTCGGCTAAATACATAAAAGGAACAATAATGGCTTATACACTTCGAAAACATCAAGAAGACATAATAGAACAAGAAATGGCAGCCATAACATTTGGTGAAACAAAACTAATGCTAGATTGCCCACCAGCGTATGGCAAAGAGCAACCATATTCTGAGCCAGTTCTGACATCAAACGGTTGGAAAACAATGGGAGAGTTAACTTTAAATGATAATGTTATAGGTTCTGATGGTTTGTCTAAATCAATAACTCATATTCATGAACAAGGAACAAAAGATGTTTATGAAATTACTTTTCTTGATGGAAGCTCTACAAGATGCGGAATAGACCATTTATGGACATACAGAGAAAGACAGGATCCATATAGAACTGGATCGTTATCTGAAATAATGAACAAAAAAAGCGCATTAAAAGAAAAGAAAATCAAAATAAAACTTCCAGCTCCAGTTGAATTCTATCAAGATAATACTTTGCCGCTAGATCCATATACTCTTGGAGCATTATTAGGTGACGGTTCTTTTAGAAATGCACAAATATCTCTTTCTAACAATAATGAAAAGATCAGAAACAAAGTTATATCATCTCTTCCAGCTGGAGACTTTGTATCAAGAGAATATATAAGAAACGAAGGAAGAAAACACGATATATTCTTTTCAAGAAAAGGAAGATGCAAAACAAATCTTGCATCAATACTTGAATCTTTTGGATTACTAAATCACAAATCTGTTGAAAAGTTTATACCTGATATTTATATGTATTCATCTATAGAAAACAGAAAACAATTACTACAAGGACTTCTTGATACAGATGGACATCTTGTTAATTGCAAAAACAAATACTATGAGTATTCTACATCATCTAAAAGATTAGCAAATAATATAATAAATCTAGCTAGAAGCCTAGGATTGTATGTTTTTTCATCATCAAGAATTCCAACATATTCACATAAAGGTGAAAAAAAAGAAGGATTGTTAAATTATAGAGTTTACATAAATTTTGATAGAAAAGAAAAATCAATAGTTTCAATAACTAAACTAGATTATCAAGAAAACAGTAGATGTATAACAATTAATTCAAGTGATAGTTTATACATTACAAAAGACTATACTTTAACTCACAATAGTCTTGTTATGGCTGAAATGGCAAGAATCAACCAAGACACTGGTGTTATTTTAATGATTAATATAACAGCTCTTCTTGAACAGATTGCAGCTCATCTTGATGAACAAGGTGTAACCTATTCAATCCTGAAAGCTGATTATACTAATCACTTCGATCCAGATTGTAAAGTTCAGCTTATTATGGCTCAAACACTTCATGCAAGAATTGGTAAAATTAATTTCAAACATAAATTCAAAATAATGCAAATTGACGAAGGTCATATAGCTCATCCAGATGTATCAAAAAGAACAGCTGATTGTATTGATTTTATTAAACCAGAAGTCCAAATTCTTTATTCTGGAACTCCATATACTGCAGAAGGTTATGCTTTTTCAGGTTATGAATATTTATCTAATCTTGGAACAAAAGAACTTCAAGACGCTGGATTTTTGTGTCCTATTAAATACTTTGTTCCTAAATGGGCTGAAGACATTGACTATTCAGATGTTAAAACTACTACAAACGATTATAACACTGTAGAACTTGATAAAATCATTAACACAACAAGTCACCTAAATCTGGCGCTTAGCTCAATGAATGAGATGAATGCTAAATCTAAAAAGACAATTGTTTTTTGTTCATCTATAGACCAAGCCAACAACTTTGAAGAAATCTTAAGAAAAGACGGATACAATGCAAGAGCTTATCACTCTAAAACAGATAAAAGACTTTCACCATTAATCCTTGATGCGTTTATAAACAACACATCTTTTGTTAAGCCCGAAGATAAAGATAAGAATCTATTCAACCAAGATGACACTCAAGAAGCGCCAGATTTAGGTGACTTGTTGTGTTAATGATTTTATCAAGTTCTACAGTGTTATAATCGTTTGTAGTAGTTTTAACATCTGAATAGTCAATGTCTT
>JAEHHF010000029.1 GCA_019248085.1 Candidatus Dojkabacteria bacterium S2_J21
AATATTTGGCACATTCAGTGCTGCAATGGCTGTTATCTATCTCCTCCAGATTCCATTTACCTCTATCCAGGCAATTATTACCAAAAATGTTGGAGAGAATCGTAAATATGATTTAAACAAATTCAAATGGCAATCACTACTGACCTTCTCAGCTATCGGTATTCTCGTTTCTTCAGCCTTATTCTTATTCAGATTCCCACTTTCCCAAGTTGCTTCTATCCCTGAGAATATCTTCCCATATCTTTCCATCGTCTTGGTTATTGCATTTGTCAGCTCTGTTGCAAAAGGAATACTCTTGGGAACAGAGAGAATTGTTACTGTTAATTTATTAATCTTTGGCGAAACAATCTTGAAGCTAGGTATGGGAATCGTTGCTATAAAGATGGGTGGCTCTTTACCACTCTTAATGTTAGCAAACAGTATTCCTGCCTTACTAACAACACTCTTTGTCATCCCACTTACGAAGTTAAACGGAGAAAAGTTAGAGAAGAAATTATCAATTAATTACAAAGATCTCATTTTAGCAACCATTAGTTTTCTTCTTCTAAGCGCACCATATACATTAGACCTCATTCTTGTTAACACGGCATTCAGATCTGACTATTCTGCAGTCTCATTACTAGGCAAATTGGTATACTTTGCGTCAATCACTATTGCCTCTGTAATGTTTGCAAGATTGTCAAACCAATCTAGTGTAAAGGATGAAAAGAGAACACTTGCCCTTTCGCTTGGTGGAACAGTTATTATCGGATTAGTACTAACCCTTGGACTATATTTCTTCAAAAACTTTTTAATTAATATGACAATTGGTAGCCAATACCTTTCCATAGCGCCATATATTGCTCTCTTTGGGTTGTGCATGACCGGTTACGCAGTGGTATATATGTTAGCTAACTATTTCATCTCCATTAGTAGTTTCAAATATATTTTCATATTAATATTCATGACTGCTTTACAGATCTTCCTCTTCGTAAATTACAACAGTAACTTGATGCAGGTGTTGTATAATCAGATTATTGTTTATTCCCTGCTTACCGTGTTAACATTAATATATCTATTTTTAACTTTTAAAAAGAGAAATAATGGAGAAGAAAAAAGTCTTACAAAAGAGTAAAGAGTTAACAAGTGAATTTAAAGCTTTTGCCCTTAGTGGAGCTACGATTGGTGCTGCGGTTGGTATTATGATGGGTGCTGCTTTAAATACTGTAATTGCATCCTTAGTTAAGGATATTCTTACTCCCCCGATTGCATATATTACCTCTGGTTTAGATTTCTCCAATTTGTATTGGGTTCTAAGTGCACAGAAATTTAGTACTTTAGCAGAGGCCCAAGCTTCTGGGGTAGCCATTATCTACTATGGTAACTTCATAATGGCTCTCTTCTCTTTCCTAATTACTGCATTGGTACTGTTCTTAGTAGTAAAGAAGGTTATGGATCTAGTACAGAAGGATGCAAAGGAAGAGGTGAAGAAATAGTAATTCAGTCAGAGATATCCTTCTTATGCAGATTAATATCCACAATGTGTGGGCTGAATTTCCGAAGTAGAAATGAATACCTTCTCCCATCAGGAACGATTATTTTGTATAGCTTGTTATTTTTGTCTAAATAGCTTATTAAACAATGATAATCGCCATCTCCACTTACAATTATGGCTTTATCGTAAGAAGAATATTCAATCATTGCATTGAGTATTAGTTCCCCATCAACGTTTCCTTTAATTTGAGTTGAATCCTTTGTTTTAATTTCCATAGTTGGTTTGAATATTAGAATATAGCCAATATCCTTTAGATCCTCATACACATAGTTGTTTTTACTGAGATAACCGATAAAGTAGAAAATCTTTTGTGCTTGATACTTCCTTGTTAGAAGAATATACAATTTCTTGTAATTTATTCTCCAACCTAAATTTTTGACTCCTTTATAGAGGTTTTGGCTATCAATAAACACATATATTATTTCTTTTCTCATTGATAATATTGTACGAGAAAAGAATGACATATCTCTGAATTCAAAATCATCTTTCTTGAATTCTGCTTCTTCTTTCTATATACTTAAGAAACACGACGAGAGGACTACCAAAAGCTGTATATGCTGCGGGAATGCCTCTCTTTTTCTTCTCAATTGGGATATAATATCGATATGATATACAAGCTTACAATCCTAGAAGGTACTCAGGAATATGTTCTCAAGGAACTCTCTTCTAAATATCCAAAAACAAAGATACTCTCTCAAACTGATTCAGATATTACGTTTGAGTCTGAGATATTTACAATTGAATCCTTTAGAAATCTGTATTCCCCTACCCATATTGAAAACAAAACTCAGAAACTTAATCTCTCAGACAGAGAATGGAGAATAGAATATGTACCAGCAGGTATTAACCCCTCCTTAGCATATATCATGTGTATGATTGCAGATTTAAGGGATTCAGATATTGTATATGATCCTTTCTGTGGTGCTTCTGTTCTCCCAATTACAGCATTAAAATATTTTAATGTTAAACGTGTAATGTGCTCAGATATTAGTGGTAATGCCATAGACAAGAGTAAGAAGAATTTCTACAGTGCAAATATCGAGGGGAATAGGTACAAGATATTTGGATGTGATATTAAGAAAAACAAACTTAGTAAACAAAATATAGATAAGATAATTAGTAACCTACCATTTGGTATTAGGGTTGGTAGTCATGAGGAGAATACAGAGTCATACAAGGCCCTAGAAGTACTCGCAAAGAAGATATTAAGAACGAAAGGTAAGGTTGTATTACTTACTCAGGAGAAAGTATTAATCAGAGAGGTATTTAAGAAAGAGGATTGGAATGTAAAGAGTGTCATAAGGGTTGATGAAGGCGGATTATTACCAGAGGTGTTTGAAATATCAAAGGTGTAAAAACTATATATCCCCCAATATCTTCCTCAATTCCTCAATATCATCCTTCTTGTGAGCTTCAATAATTGGTCCATATGTCTCTTTCAATCGAGCCCTACTTTCTTCAAAATATACTCTAGTACCAGTTCCATTCTCTCCAAATTTCTCTGACAGATGTTCTCCCGCTCTCAGGATCTGCTCAGTATCATTAAGCTCCAAATACTTTTCTAACCCATATTTGTATGATCTTCCTAAAGCAGAACTTGCTGTATCAGAGATCTTGTCGGCATCACTAACAATCTTAGCAATGATACCCTGTGGATTTCCAGAAGATGCCCGATGTTCTCTAACAGCTTCTAGGATATGTTCGAACCTTTCTTCTCCATATGTTTCTTTTAATTTCAAATCTTTCTTAATGATATTGTATCCCTCAAGCTCATGTCCATCTCTAGCAACAGATAGCCCAATATCATGAAGTGTGGCTGCTACATATGCGATTTCTACCTCCTCTGGACAATATTTCTCAGCCAATATGATTGCAAAGTTTCTTACACTTTCCATATGCTGTTGATTATGCCCAGCATCGAAGCTGTTGTACATTTTTTCGTATTTTTGTAATGGGTATTTGGTTTCCATCTGTAAGGAAGAATTCT
>JAEHHF010000030.1 GCA_019248085.1 Candidatus Dojkabacteria bacterium S2_J21
GAGTGGGAGTGTAACAGCCATAACACCAAAGAGTACAGACACAGTTATGGAAAGTGTACTAGGTAGTTTAGGAAGGATATTTAAATTCCTACAATAATGAACAAAAGGAAGAATAAAAAAAGAATATTCCTGCTGATTATGTTAATTGTTATAGCCTTTCTAGGTGGTTATATTTTGTATAAAGGTATAACAAAGGTAAGAGCAGAGGAGAGGAGTTGGTTTCAAAGCGACTGGAGAGGTGGAGTAAGCAGTGAGGTAATAACCGAAAATGTTACAACATTCTTACAACAGGAGGGTATAGATTACTCTCAAGAAGGTTCAATTACAATGTTGCAGGAGAGTAATTGGGATCTCTCAAGTTGGGGATACAGGAGGAAGATAACATTCAACAATACTCAATCTAACATAGGTATAGCACCAGAAAATTTAGTAAATTTCCCAACTCTTGTTAAATTGGAAAATGGGGTAAATGTAGATTACAGTAAGACTAAAAATGATGGATCAGATATTAGGTTTGAAGATAGTGATGGAACAGCTCTGAGTTATGAGATAGAGAAGTGGAATGAGAGTGGTGCATCATTTGTATGGGTAAAAGTCCCTCAAATAGATATCGGGGATCAAGACTTTATCTACATCTACTACGGAAACACATCTGCTACAGATGCTCAGAATATAACAGATGTCTGGGATAGTGGCTTCAAGGGGGTTTGGCATCTAGATGAATCTTCGGGGAATCATTTTGATTCAACAACAAATGCAAACACATCAAATTTAATTACAAATATAGTTAACCAAGGTAATACAGTTGGTAAGATTGATGGGTCAGATACTTTTAGCACAAGCTCTATTAGATTCCCTGATTCAGCAAGTCTTTCTATAACAGGATCAAATATAACAATGGATGCTTGGATCTATCCGACGAATTGTGCTGCCGATTTTTTGCACAAGGAGTCGCAATATACATTTGCTATGAGTAATTGTAATTTGACTTACGCAGATAGCTCTCTTTGGAGTTATGCGAGTTTCGGCTATCATGGAACAGTATCCCTGAATGCATGGAATCACATAGTTGTAACAAAAAACAGTAGTAATCTAGTCGTCATCTACCTTAATGGTACTCCTGTTATTAGCAAGAGCTTTGGAGGACCAATCACAGACAACGCAAATTTATTTTTTATAGGTAACTATAATGGTGGTTCTATGTATTTTGCAGGAATTATGGATGAAGTAAGAATTAGTAATACTACTCGCTCTGCTGCTTGGGTATCCTCGTCCTACAAGTCAAGCAAGAATGAGTTCAATGTCTACGATAACGAAGTGTCTAAATTCCCTTTGTCCAGTAATTTAGTATCAAACATCTTTGATACAGGATACGCCTCCATTTGGGGAGATTTAACATATTCGACATCAGGATCAGGTACTATAGCCGTTAAAGTAAGAACAGATATTAACAATGGGATGAATACTGCTCCAGATTGGTCAACTTGTAATCCGGTAGTGAGCAATAATGATATATCAAGTAATAATTGTGTCGATGATGATGAGAGATATCTCCAGTATCAGGTAACAATGGAATCCTCGGAATCTAGTAGCTCCGTTTTAGAGGATATATCAATATCATTTACGGCCTCAGATCAAACAGCTCCAATTAGCAACGCCCATACGGTATATTTGGGCAACTCAGTAGATAATGATGATTGGATAAAGTTTGAACCTAACATAATTTGGAGCGTAGGTACGGATAATGTCGGAGGTGGTGGAGTAGAAGGCTACTGTATATCTCTAGAGGAAGTAGAAATTTCAGGATCCTCATCATCATTAAATCCAGAAATAACATCAGGCAAGCTGATGGGCTTAGATGATGGAGTTATTAATTCTGCATGCCCATACATAGTAATTGGAACAAATGTAGATTTATCAGAGATAGACGGGCTGACATTGTTAAGTAACAGGAAATATTTCTTTAGTATAAAGGCAGTAGATTTCGCAGGCAATATTTGGGGAGGTCCTTCTGGAGAGTACCAAGACCTAGTATGGTTTAAATACGATAGTACTCAGCCAAAGAATGTAATGTATATCTCCACTCCTAGCATGGATTTCGGAAGCATAGAAGATATGTTCTTTAGTTGGCCAATAGCAGGAAGCTCTCAGGCAAGTGATTCAGAATCTGAATTGTTAGGTTGGCAATATTCTGTTAACTCTACTACTGAAGAATCTTGGAAAGGAACAGCACTCGATTCTCGATTAGGAATTAATTATATTCCTTATACTAGTGGTATTTATACAATCAATCTTAGTGAAGATATCGATGGAGATAATGTCATAATAGGTAACAATACAATATATTTTAGAAGTATTGATAACGCAGGAAATGTAAGCTCATATGTAACTGGGGGAATAAATTTTGGAGGAGCGGCACCCGAATTCCCTGCTGAATCTGTCATTACTGTCTCTCCTACAATTAGTACATCTAATAATTTTGCACTGAATTGGCCTGAGGCAATTTTACAAGACGGAGATGAAATCACATCTTACTATTACATGGTCAATACTCAACCGCCTACAAATTTATCAACCTTAAGAGACAATAGTAGTATATATATTCCTATCGAAGAAACAGAGGTATCTGTACAAAGATTAATAGGCGCAGTAAAAGGACAGAATACTGTATATGTCGTTTCGGTAGATAATAATGACAATTACTCACCAACAAAGGCTATACATGGAGTATTTGAATTAAATTCAACTTTACCAGATGCACCATTGGATGTCTCTGCAGCAGACCTTTCTGTTAAGGAGAACGAACTCTGGAGGGTTGCATTGACATGGGGGGAACCAGTATACAAAGGGAATGGTGATTTGACTTATATTGTTTTTAGAAGTACAGACAGTTTAAACTGGGCGGAGGTCTCAAGAACTTCTGGTCTGTCGTATACAGACATAGTTCCAGAGAGTAAAACATACGATTACAAAGTAGCTACAATTGATACAAGTAATGAATCTATACTTAACCCCACACAATCGAGTGTTGTAAGTATTTCCCCAAAGGGAAGATTTACTCAACCAGCAGAATTAATTTCTAATCCTGTCATAAGTAATATTACCACTAGGAATGCAGAAATTAATTGGGTCACAGATAGAGCGTCTGATTCTAAGGTACAAATAGGTATGAGTAGCGGTCAATATTTTCAAGATGAAATGTATAGATCGGAGATGGTCACTGATCATGAAATTATTTTAAGTAATTTGCTTCCAGGAGCCCAGTACTACTATCGCATTAAGTGGACAGATGAAGATGGGAATACTGGAATGAGTCAAGAGTCTTTTTTCTCAACAAAACCCGCTCCGATAGTTGAGGACATTGCCATAGATAGTGTCGGCCTTAATTTCGCCATTCTTAAACTTACTACTAATGGTGCTACTAAAGCTCAAGTTGCATACGG
>JAEHHF010000031.1 GCA_019248085.1 Candidatus Dojkabacteria bacterium S2_J21
ATTCATACTTTGGTAACTCATTTAAACTTCCGAGACCACGAGTAATCGTTGGTGTTCCTTCGTCAGTAACAGAAGTCGAAAGACAAGCTGTCATTGATGCTGCAAAGACTGCTGGTGCAAGAGAGGTCTTCATAGTTGAAGAATCAATGGCTGCTGCAATTGGAGCGGGTCTTCCAGTTGAAGATGCTTCTGGAAGTATGATTGTTGATGTTGGGGGTGGTACCTCGGATATCGCAGTCTTTTCATTGGGTGATATTGTTGTAGATAATACAATAAGAATAGCCGGAGATGAGATGGATCAGGATGTCGTTAATTATGTAAGAGAAAAATATAATGTATTAATCGGGGAGCGAAGTGCTGAAGATGTGAAGATAGCTATAGGCTCTGCTATGCCGTTAAAAAAAGAGACTAAAATGGCTGTACAAGGAAGAGATCTCTTAACGGGGTTACCAAAGACCGTGGACCTAAGTAGCGTAGAAGTCAGAGAGGCTATGATGACCTCCATATATCAGATTACAGAGGCTGTTAAGGATGCAATTGAAGATACTCCACCAGAGCTTTTAAAAGATCTCCTAACCTCAGGTTTACATTTAACGGGTGGCGGTGCATTGATCAAAGGTCTCGATACATATTGGGCAGGCGAGCTTAATCTTCCCGTAAAAATAGTAGACGATCCTCTCTCTGCAGTTGCAAGAGGTACTGCATTGATGTTAGATCACATCGAGCTACTTGAAAGAGTCCAAAGATCTTGGAATGAGTTAGTTTAATAAATATCTGCTATGAAAAAGAATACGATAAATTATTTTGAGAATGACAATATCGCAGTGTTGCTTTCCTTGTTTGTGGCCGTAGCTCTGCTTCTCTTTGATGGGTTGGGAGGCCTTGGGGGTCTTAGAAATGGAATTTCATATGTGTTTGAGCCAGTATCTTTTAAAGCAAATATGGCTGGATCTGCAACTAGGGAATACTTTCAGACCTTTGTACAATTGGGCAAATTCAAGAACGAATACAATGATTTAAAGATCAGTGTCTATGAAAAGGAAGCTCAATATTCAGATTACCTCATTCTAAGAAGCGAAAACGAAGCTCTTAAGAAGCAAATAGTATTGGGAAATAAAGATGCAACGTATGCAATGGTTAATGTATTAAGAGATGATAGTGTAAATTCTCTACTCATAGATGAGGGTAGTAAGGCCGGTATTAAGCAGGGAGATGCAGTTGTAGTAGGTAATGTCTTTGTAGGAATTGTAAGTAGCGTTGACCTAAATGGTAGTACAGTAAGGCTCCCAGCTGACGAAAATTCCCACATGTCTGTAGTGATTTTAAAGGCAGGGCAGGAGAGCAGCGCTAAAACAAACATATTGAGTAACGGAGTGGTAAGTGGCTCTGCCGAGGGTATCAAACTCGAGAATATCTCTATGAATACAGACGTAGTGAACGGCGATGTGGTCTTCATAAATGATTCTAAAGTGGGGGGATTTCTTGCACTTGGATATGTTGTTGGACTTTCCACGAACCCAGCTAGTACATACAAAACCGCATTTGTCTCTCCAATATTGGACTATGATAATCTGATGACTGTATTTGTTAGAACAGAATAATTTAATATATCTTAAAATGCCGATACTGTATGCCCTTTTAATATCATTTCTTGTAATATTCCTCGAAGGCTTTTTTGTTGCATTGGGTAATTTCAGAATTTTTTACCTTCTGGCACTTACTCTGTTTAATAAAATAAATTGGAAGTATCTTTTGATATTCTCTGTTGTAACTTCTGTAATCCTTGATGTGGTTTACCATTATGTCTTAGGAACCAATCTCCTTCTACTTAGTATCTCGTTGTTCTTGTTGCTAATTGCCTCACTGCTAATACCTCGCGGGTATAATTTTCCTGGGTATATTGTTAAGTTCGCTTCCATATTCCTCTACTATATATCTGTAGCCCTTATCCCTGAACTCATATCTGCAGGCCGCTTAGGGAGCATCACATGGCCGATGGTAGGTGGGATATTAATTAAATCTATCATTTCAATAATATTCTGTCTGGTATTTGATATAGTTTGGGGTCGACTTCGTAAAAAAGAAGAGGGAACAAAGTTAAGATTAAAATAGTACATATGGATTTAAGATTCTCAAAGAGTTTAAAAACAACCGGCCGAAGTATTTCGAAGAAACGAGGGAAACTTCTAGGAGGTTTCAATATTAAACGAGATATGAAGAAAGCATGGGAATCTGCTCCGGCAGCAGGGAATTTCTCGCCATGGAACTATTTAATCGTATTTGTTATGTTCTTCGGTATCTTCTCAATTCTTCTTTGGCAATTGTCTGACCTTCAGATTGCACAGGGCGAGGAAATGTTGGCCAAATCAGAGAACAATCAGGTGAGAGTAGAGGATATCCCTGCGTACCGAGGGGTTATGTTTGACCGTAACGGAGTCAAGCTTGCTGAGAACATCTCGTCTTCTAACCTGTATGTGATGATCGATAGGTACATAATTGAAGGGGAGCTCAATAATGAACTTCTACAAAAGACCACAGATACCCTTGGGGGTATGCTAGGGGCTCATTGGAAGCAGGCGTCTGATGACCGGAGTGTCGAATACTCTTCCATTATGGAACGGATTGTGAAGATCCATGGGGAGAGCCCATACTTTACAGACATACTTGTAGCTTCAGATCTTAGCAATGATGAATTGATAAGAATAAAGGCAGATGCAGAGAGCCTTCCTGGTGTATATATAGATGATGGTAGCAAGAGATCATACCCTTACGGGAATCTTCTTGCCTCGATATTAGGATATACAGGTGATGTAACGGCAGAAGACTTAACGAGTCTTAGCTACCTTCATTCTACCGATGTTGTTGGTAGAATTGGGCTTGAGAGAGAATATAACGAGCAGTTGGCAGGAGAAGATGGTCAGATAGCCTGGGAAGTCGATGTCTTTGGGAAGAAGATCTCCCAGAAGGGTCTAGAATTAAAATCTCCAGTCTCTGGGGAGAATATGTACCTTACTTTGGATATCGATGTGCAAAACAAGCTATACGAGCTTCTACAGTCTGGGGTTAAGAGTTCTAAAGCAACAGGAGGTGCAGGTGTCATACAGGATGTAAATACGGGAGAGATATTGTCGATGGTTACATATCCAAGCTATGACAACAATCTTTTTGTCGGAGGAATCGCAGTAAAAGATTACAATACACTTCTCAATGATTCCTCAAATCCACTAATGAATAGAGCAATTGCAGCTCAGGTTCCTGCAGGTTCTACATTCAAAACATTGGTTGCTACTGCAGCTTTGGATGCTGGGGCCATAGATAGATACACACAGTACAACAGTTATGCAGGATATACATTCTCGAATG
>JAEHHF010000032.1 GCA_019248085.1 Candidatus Dojkabacteria bacterium S2_J21
TACTGTTTTTGAAAACGGAAAACCTGTACTATATAAACCTACTGAAACTAAAGCAATTGAAGAAAAACTCAAAGAAGTAGAAAAAACTTCCAAAGCGCCAGAAAGTGTTAGTCAAAAAGACATTGCTCCAGTTAAAAAAACAGAAGATGAAGTATTAAGTGATAGATTTATATCTGGTGTTCCTCAAGAATTGATAACTGGAAATAGAACTCCATCTATTAAAAAAGTTGATCAAAATGCTGAATCATATAATTCAAAATCAGATGCATTTAAGAGAGATGTTAGTGAGTCAGAATACAGAAAAAATAAACAAGCATATGACAATTTATACGAATTAAGATATAAATAAAAACTAACCAATAAATCATCCTTAATAATATATTAGATATAATAAATCAAATATAGAAATTAAGGATGTGCCCAATGGGAATACTTGAAGATAAAATACTGGCGCTAAGTGATAAAACAATAGAAAAACAGGATAGACTTTCTGGATATTCTGATACTAAACAACAAAATCAACAAACAAACTTAACACAAAACAACCTAAATGTATGGACTCCAACTATGCTTGAGAGTATGACTGATGCAGATAGCCCTCAATTCATTGGAACAACTGGTGGTCTTGGTGGAGTAGATAAATTAACTGGTAAAAGATATGATTTAACTGGAAAAGAAACAGAAGATAGAATTGAAGGATTTGATGCATATGAAGTTCCTCATCCTGGTGATAATTATAAAAATACTGAATCTGGAAAGAAAAAATTTGATATGCAAAGAGCTAGATTAGCATCAGAATTAGGTTTAAACCCAAATGAAGTTACAGATGATATGATATATCAAAAAGGAACAGAGCAAAAGCTTATGGCGCTATATAATATGATTCCTGGTGAAAAAGCTGAATGGACTCCTGGACCATTAGACTTTATAAATGAAAATACACCTCTTGAGCTTGGAAGCAAAGAATATCCATTAAATATAGAAGTTGAAAGATTAAATACTGGAAAATTTGGTCATTTTGGAAGACCATTAACAGATGTTAGAAATAAAGATACAAAGGAAGGTATTGGTGAGTCTATAGGATATGAGAAGCCTAAATTTGAACAAGTTGCTGCTAAAGATGCGTTGGAGAATATATCTTCAAAATACGGAACAACTGATGGTAAAAACATACAGATGCCAGGAGAAGATACAATAACAGATGCATTACAATATGCTGGTGGATCATTTGCTGCAAATGTCGGAGATGCTGTTGTTGATGCTGCTGGAAGAATAGCTCTTGAGCTAACAAAAGGCATAAAAGATATGCCAGAAAAAGAAGCAGTAAAATACATGAAAGAAGATATGCCTAATAGTAAAGCTTGGTTTGATGAAAATATGGACTTTAAATTATTAGACAAATACAAAGAAAAAGAAACATATGGATACAAAGGTGAAGCTACAGAAAAAGCTATGAATAGGCTAGGAGAAGCTTATGATTCAGGAGATGCTGTAGATATGGCTTCTTCTGTTATAGAAGGAGTTTATAATGCTGGATTACCTTTTTTAGCTGAAAGTGCTGCATATATAGCTGCATCAATGTCTAAAAAAGGCTATATAGCTGTTGCATCAATATTCCAAAATGATATACTTGAGGAAAGAGCAAAAGTTGTTGGTGGCGTTGAAAATATATCAAATGCAGAAAGAATGGCTATTATGCCACTAGCTTTAGGAGCAGCTGTAGTAGAAAAAGTTGCAGATAAAGTAATATTTACAAAACCACAGTTTATAAATAACTTAATATCTGGCGCTTTAAAAAGTGAAAACAAAGAAGCAACTGAAACAGTATTGAAAACTATTGCTAAAAAAACTGGAGAAGCTATCGGAAAAGGTGTTGCTATTGGAGGTACTACAGAAGCAATTCAGACTGGTATTGAAGAATTTGGTGCATTATATGGAACAGATGAGCAAGAAAAATTATTGGAAGATGAAACATTTAGAAAGATGTTCCAGGCATATGGTGCTGGGGTAGCTGGAGACGTAACTGGTGCTGCAGCAATTGAGATATTACCTAAAGCTGTATTTGAATCTTCAAAAAGTATTGGTGAAAAGTTTGGTGGATTAAAAGATTCAGCTGTTAATAAAGCTAAAGAGATTAAGAATAAGACATCAGACATAGTTATGGATAATCCAAATGAAATAGTAGCTAAAGAAGACGCTGAAGCTGCCAAAGTAAATGTTGCAAACTATAATACAAAAATGGATAATATTACTGCTAGAATAACTGCTGGAGACATAACCGATTCAGAAGTTGATTCAATGCTTGATGATATCAAAGAAGCATCACTATATGCATCAAAAAGTAAAAATATAGATGAAGAAACACAGGATATCATCTACGGTAAGGTCTTAGCAAACAATAGAGCCTTGACTGCATTAATGGCTTCTAGAAGAGATGATGTTCTTAAAAATGGTAACACATCAAGAATGCAAAGCTTGGCTTCAGATCCGCAGAATAAAGAGAAGTTCAAGAGAATGCTTGATATTACAGATGAAGAAGGAAATGCTGTTGGAGAGATAGATTTCAATGACGAATTAATAGTTAAAAACTATATGAAAGCTGGTAAAGATGCTGGATTAGATGAAGAAACCCTACAAGACATCAAAGATGAATATGTAGCTGTATCAGAAATTAGAAAAAGTATTAACGATGTATCAAAAGAAGTATCAACTGGCGCTTTGGAAGTTTTTTCTACTTCTTTGAGTTTTTCTTCAATTGCTTTAGTTTCAGTAGGTTTATATAGTACAGGTTTTCCGTTTTCAAAAACAGTA
>JAEHHF010000033.1 GCA_019248085.1 Candidatus Dojkabacteria bacterium S2_J21
GAAGATTTTGGGAATAGCCTTGCAGTTTCTAGCTTCCGATATGCAGGAGATTTTCTTCAGGAGGGGACAGGGGTCGAATATGCGATATGGCAAATAGGGCAGATGTTGGGTATAAAAGTTGATAACTATATTTGGTTTACTCCGCAGGGAGTAAAAAACTATGTCAGTTTGTATGGTGATATCAGTGGAGTAGAGGATAAGTTCAAGGAATATTACAAAGCTCCCAGTGAAGATTCTCTCAACGATGCACTTTTCAAACTTAATGTTATGGCTTCTAGGTATTCTATTCTCAAAAACATGGCTCGATTACCCCGACTGATGGATCTAAGCAAAACAGTGCACAGTAACTTAAGCTTTACCGGTTTTCTAGATTTCTTTGCAACTTTGAACGAAACAGTTCTAGCAACAGAATCATATGGAATTGACCTCTCATTCTACAGATACTCCACAGAGGATTTGTCTACTAGTGGAGGACAGATTCGATATATGAATACGGGGGAATTCGACAAAGTGTACAGAGAATTAATAGCAAAGATCATAGATAGGACACTTGAGAAAGAGAGGGTGAGGGTAGAAATATATAATGGGAGTGGAGTTGCTGGAGCAGCACAACAATTTGGGAGAAAAATTGAGAATTCTGGTTGTGATGTTGTTAGATATGAAAACGCCCCTAAAACGATAGACAGAACTGTTGTATATATATCCAATCAGGAGAATTTCAAGAGCTCAATCAAGGTTGTGTCTGAGATACTCTCGGGAAGCTATGACCTCATAGAAGGTCGTCCAGAATTCATGACGACAGGGGATATAGTCGTGGTGCTAGGTCAAGATATTAGGCAAATGTACAGTTTCTAGAGATATTTGCTTAAATGTGCTTTTTACATTAAAATTTCCATATGATTGCAGTTATGTTAATACTTCTTGCTTTCGCTGGAGCTTTTGTAGCCTTCATTTTGGTATGGGGAAGTAAGGTTAACAAGCTAGAATTAAAAGTTTTTGAGGATATAAGAAGTCCTTTAGTACTACAAGTCCTAGTCCCAAGAGAGAATGACAAGTCAGCATTAGCTGCAGAACAGATGTTTGCATCTGTGCATGGAATCCTTGGAGACTTAATAAAAGGTGAGGATATTATCAGTTTTGAAATAATATCAAGTGAAGAAGATGGTATCCGTTTCTACATTGTCACACCTAAACATTTAGCGAAATTTGTCGAGGGGCAGATGTACGCACAGTATCCAAATGCAGATATTAGCTATGTCCCAGACTATGCCGCAAAGGCGAATGGGGATGAGGATACATATGTAACATGTGGCGAGATTGAGATGGAGAAGGATTCGATATTCCCAATAAAGACATTTAGGAATTTCGAAGTAGATCCTCTTGCAGCAATAACAGGTGCGATGTCAGATTTCTCCAAAGGAGAGAGAGCTTGGCTTCAAATAATAGTTAGGCCTGTGTCGAATTTCTGGCAAAAAGATTCAAAGAAATATATTACTGCCATAAGGGAGGGCAAGGATCTGAATGGGGAATCAATATTCAGTAAGATAGCTGGAGCTTTGACAAAGATGGGGGAGAGTCTATCTACTAGCGAATCTAGTCCTGCCAAAAAAGAGGTTGTAAAATTAGAGCCAGGGCAAGAAGAAGAGCTTAAAGAAATTGAAACAAAGATGCTTAAATTAGGATTTGAGGTGAAGATTCGTGTGGTTACAAAGGCTGCTTCTCAGGAAAGATCCGAGCAAATACTAAGAGATGTTACAGCGAGTTTCAAACAGTTTACTACTGCACACTTGAATAATTTTGTACATTCTAAGCCGACTAAAACAGGGAAGGAGATATATGATGAATTTGTCATTAGACATATGGATTCTGATGAACCAGATATATTGAATATTGAAGAACTAGCATCTTTGTACCATTTACCAAATATCTCAGTAGAAACACCCAATATTGCGTGGAGTAGGTCCAGGAAACTCGAACCGCCTATGAATATTCCAAAGGCAACAGACGGAGATGTAACCATTTTCGGAGAGACAGATTACCGAGGTGCTATGGTACAGTTTGGGCTTAAAAGGGCTGATCGTGGAAGACATTTCTACTTACTTGGTAAGACTGGTGTAGGAAAATCTACGGTCTTTAAGAATATGTTCATTTCCGATGTATTGGCAGGAGATGGGGCTTGCTTCATAGATGCTCACGGAGACACTGTGGAGGACCTACTAGATCATATTCCTCCTAATCGTATAGATGATGTCATTTACTTCAATCCTACCGATGTAGACCATCCTGTGGGCTTCAATCTTTTGGAGCTTAAGGATAAATCACAGAGAGATTTAATAGCGGATGGAGTGGTGGAAGTTTTCAAAAAGCAGTTTGGCAC
>JAEHHF010000034.1 GCA_019248085.1 Candidatus Dojkabacteria bacterium S2_J21
CCATTTTAAAATCTCCAACAAAAAAGCTAGACAGAGTTGTTACGCAGCTTAGGCTCGTGCCCGAAGTGCCTCTGTCTAGCTTTATATTTTCGATTTTTGCTGCGTAACATATCATCAGAATAACCTTTTATTAGAGATTGTCAACTATATTTTTAAATTTTAACCTTTTAATTTACAGTATTAATTTTTCATTTCATCTTCCTTGTAGATAAGCCTTTATTTTCCATAGTGTTCCAAGATAGATACGATTTTCTAATGCGTAGTCAGTCCACTTTCTGATAATGTTCAACATATCATCCCATCTATTATCCCTGTCAAACGCCCTATCTAAGCATGCTTGGCAACATTCATCAACTACTGACATCGCCGATTCTGGCTTATCCTGAAAGCAATGGACGCAGTAACAGTTCTTATCTTCTGGCATTAGTTTTTCTTCTCTATCTGGCTCAGCAAATCGTGGGGGGTCTTTTTCGCTCATTTTATCTCCTCTGGCAATAGCTTTACACCAACGCCGATGTAAGAATATGGTTGTAATTCTTCGATATCAACAGTTCTTCCAACAAATAAATCTCCTATCTGTTTATGGGTAAAATCTATTGTATCTATGCCGTCAATAATACTCGTTGTATCATCCCTGTCACTTATTAAATCTATTCGATAAAGTAGACCATCCTCACCTCTACAAAGCCAATCGTACATTTCTGCCCTGTACGTTAAAACGTTGTATTTACTCATTTTAAATCCATCCTATAACATGCAACTCGTTTCTTTTTCTTGCCTACCGTTATCATAGTGGTAAATATATCCCAATCTTCTTTTTTAAGCTGACATATTACCGCTGATAATCTTAGACATCCAAACTTTCGAAAAGCTTGCAATGGTGTTAAACCGTGACCTTGCATTAAATAATACGATATATCATCTTTTTCACTCATTTTGACCTCCAAAACTTCCACCATTTACGTTCATAAAATTCCTTTGTTTTCAAACAAGATTCTACATCTTGACAATATTTTCCCCAACAAGCCAGTATATCAGGTGATAAAGTCAAACCTAATTCTTTTCTTAGTTTATGATTATTGGCTATACGATAAATTCCAGAACAAAAATATCTGCAATCTTCACATCGTTTCATTTTTTACCCCTTCCTTGTCATGACATAATAAATAACATAAAACCAGCTAAATACGCCATGCAACATAGCCCATAAAATAGAATGATGCAAACTCCATGATATAGCTATCGCCAAAGCACAGCCAAAACCTATTCCACTTGATGTTACTGTTTGATCGTCCATTTTTAGTTTCTCCATTTGTAAGTTAGTCCAGCCCATAGACCGGATAATATTGATAGTAGTAGTAGTTTCATTCCTTGCCTTTCGCTTTAGCTATTACTGTGAGAAGTTTATCGATTCTATATTGCCATTTACACTTGCACGGCCTTGGTAGCGTAGACGTGCAAGTTTTACAGATAGCTAAAAAAACATTCAATGCCTCTGTACAAGCCTCATACATATCAGGGGCAGCAGAAGCAAGTTTAAGATTATCTTGAAGTTCTTTGATGTTAATGGTATCTGGATATTGTGCAATTATTCTACAACTATTTTCTATGTTAATATATGGAATACCCCTACCGTCCTCTAAATATTCCCAATCACATTTTGTATACATTTTATTATCTCCTTAAAAGAGCCTTAGGCCACCTTTTCCCGTAGTTTTAGACAACCCTATAATAGTGTGCTTCAATGAGAGGCATTTATAGGCGTTTCTTTGGTCTCTTTCGACAGATGGCCTTAGCTCCCGACCGGATATTTCCAGTCCCATTATTACAGCCAAGAACACCTTGGCCTTTTAAGCTGGCTGAATTTTGACTAAAATATTTAGTTTACCAGCTTTATTAACTTTTTAAAAGGGCTGGCTGTTACGAACCAGCCCCACTTCGGAGGAAAAAACATCCACGGATAACGCTCTCATGGCTTACGATTGTTTACTTTTTCAAAGAACTACGTTTGGTTGCAATTACCTGTTCTACTCTCCTAAATTCATTAAATCGCTTGCTGTTGTTTTAAGCTTATCCGCTATTACTTTTAAAGTAGTCAATAACGGCTCTGCATGGTCATTCTCAATTAAACTAAGATAGTTCTGACTGATTCCTGCACGCTTAGCCAGC
>JAEHHF010000035.1 GCA_019248085.1 Candidatus Dojkabacteria bacterium S2_J21
GTTTCTTTATTTTTTAACTCTCCTTGAAGTTCGTCTCGTTCTTTCTCCACTTGGTTTACAGCCTCAGTTATCGCAAGTTTTTTGTCCAGTTCTGCTTTTTCCAATTTTGAATTCATTTCTGCAAGTTTAGCATCCTTTCGTGTTAAGTCTTCCTGTACTGTATTTTTTATATTTGCTTCAGCCAATTTAACTGCATTATCCTTCTCATTTTCAAATATTTTGAGACGATCGTTTATCTCTTGCTCGAATTCATGGTTATGGACTTGCTTTAGTATATCTGCAAATCCAGCATCATCGACTTTAAATGCTTTTTTACAGTTTGGACATATAATTTCGTTCATATAATGTCGATAAAACTAAAATATAACTATTGAATTATAGCAATGTTAAAAAAAGATTACTACATATGGGAATCTTTGTATCACGCAAGGCTTTTACCTTCGAACCGAGGGGTATTGAAAAGTGGTCCGAAAATGGATATTTTCATACACCAGGCTATTATTTCAAAAACAGAACAATTTGAAAGAAAATAACTCAATGCCAGTAAGCATTACTTAGCATAGTGGACGGGTCTTGTAGCAACCAAAGGAATATGGCGGGGTGAACGGGACTCTCACGGACCATACTAAATCATCCATTTAATAATGGATTTTGTTTGCTTTAACATACTTCTGGGAACTAGTGATAATCCTATCTAAGTTTCTTAATTAGTTGTGCTGGAGTCTTTATAATATCTGTAAACAAAACATTTCTACAGCCCTCTTCTTTATCTTCCTCTAGTGCGTATATTGGTTTATCACATGCTACCGAATAACCTATTTCTAATGTAGTACTATTCCCTATATATCCTCCTTTGTTATATACAAATACGATATCTGCCTTCTTAATTTTATAAAAATGATCATGTGTTAATCCAAGAAATATAAATCTCTTGTATGCCTCTGATAAAGTCTTCCATTCTTCTCCACCACTATGTAGGTATGGCTCATATACAACAATTCCTTTTTCTTTTAATCCTTTTGCAAATTCTCTCATTTCTTCTTTAAATCTACGAGAACCACAAATAACTACAGATTTCATAGTATTGTTATTTAATATAGTTTAATTCTTTCATTTTCTTTATTGCTTTGTCATATACATATTGCATAAAAGGCTCAGTAGAAAGCTCTAACATTTTATCTATTGAAACCCATTTAACTCCACTATTCTCATCTTCTTTTATATGCAATGTCTCATTTTCATCAGCTTCGAGGAGATAGGCTACACTTAGGTGTACGTGAGCAGGTACATATTTACCTTTCTTTGTATGTCCAAGTACAGATAGGGTATCTAGGATTAAGATATCTTCTGATATCGGTTTAACATTCTTTAAACCAGACTCTTCTTGAGCCTCTTTAATTGCTACCCCAAGGAGGTTAGAGTCTCCATCTGCATGTCCTCCCATCCATCCCCATGATTTGTATATATTATGATATATCATTACTATCTTTGTTCTTTCTTTGTTAAGAACAAAAGCAGAGGAAGTAATATGTCCATATTCATTTTCTCTACTAAGATAGTTATCAAAAGATTTTATGTATTTAAGAAATACCTCCTTATCCTTTTCTTCCTGAGGGTTATATGGTTTGTAGTCTTCTATCTGTTTTAATATATCCATTATCATGATTATTTTATCATATTCTTAAATAATAGACGATTGAATTATTCACAAAATGTAATTAAGGGAGACAGTTTTCATAAAATTGCTAAGGTAGATATTTTTTGATATATTGAAATACTAATATAATCATAATGTATTATATTATAGGTGAAAAAGGTTCTGAAGAAGGTTGTGACTATTCTCGAAGTGCTGCTGAAATAACACTAGGTAGGGTGTCTTCTTGGGACGATTTTTATACTCAAACTGAAGAACTAGGGAATGAAGTATTTTCTGAAAAAACAAAAGAATTATGGAAGGATTTTGCTGTACATGGAATGTTATCTTTTAATAAAGAGACAGGAGAAAGAGAGTTAAAACCATTTACAGATTTAGATGGTAATTCAGCTATAGGTATCCTTTGTTTAGCAGGAATAGATACATCTAATATGACTT
>JAEHHF010000036.1 GCA_019248085.1 Candidatus Dojkabacteria bacterium S2_J21
GCCAATTTAGTTAATATGATTAAAACACTTGAACCTACGGGCTTTAGCTTGGGAACTGATGTGAAAGTAAATACTGCCTCAAATACATACTACTATCTTGCCTTTAGAGGCGCAACGATAACATCCTCTGGGACATTCAAAATGGCCTTAGGTACATATACTGGGAATGGTGGATTACAGAGTATTGAGAATATTGGTTTTGCACCTGATTTGGTAATTATAAAAAACAATGCCAACCAAATCGAAGTCTTTAGAACAAGATTAATGGCTTTAGACAGTACAGCACTAATGACCGGAGCTAGTGCAAATTTCTATGGTGGAATTCTTTCCCTAAATGAGGATAGCTTTGATGTCGGAGCAAGTTTTACTACAAACAAAGATGGCGATACCTATCAATGGCAAGCATTCGGGAACGCATATGATCCGTTGGATAATAAAGGTGCCTCAGATTTTGCCATAGGAGCAATATATGGAAATAGTTTAGATAATCGAGACATATCAGACATACCATTTGCCCCAGATCTGGTAGTAGTTAAATCTATAACTAACGCAGGTGCTGCAGTGCTTCGAACATCTGCACAAACGACTGATATCTCAAGCTATTTCCAAGCTACAGTAGACACTGCAAATATAATACAGGCTTTTAATTCCGATGGCTTCGACATTGGTACGAACGCCTCTGTAAATACTTCCACTGTTCTATATTTTTGGTTCGCTTTTAAGTCAGGAGATAATTTCAAAATTGGTTCATATACTGGAAACACCCCTAGCACTAAAACTATTGAAATAGATCCTGTTGCATTTCGATCTAATTTAATATGGACTGTACCATCAAATGCTGTAGGAGGAATTTCAAAACCATCTACACTCGCTGATCCTAATTCACAATATTTTCTTAATACTGCGGATGCAAATACTCAAATTACAGCAATAACTGATAATGGATTTAGTGTGGGAACAGGAACTGGAGCAAACGGTGCTGTCACAATATATTACAGTGCATGGAAAGTTCCATACAACGCACCGCCCACAAACCTCCCCGACACGCCTGGTACCCCATCGTTTTCAAGCACATCAGCAACTGGGACAATAGTTTCGTGGTCTGCAGCCACAGGCGCAGATTACTACATTGTAGAACGAGCTGGGGATAGGTCTGGTTCTCCTGGACTATATAGATATGTCGCAACAACATCTGGTCTCGCAATCGCAGATAATACTTTGAACGCTAATCAAACTTATTGGTATAGAGTCCGAGCATCCAATCCAAATGGGAATGGTTCTTTTAGTAATTATGCCAATGTTACAACATCTATGCAAAGCTTACAGATACAAACAGGATCCTATGTTGGTACTGGAAATCAATTCTCAATCTCTGGTTTAGGGTTTGCCCCAGAAATGGTCCTCATTAAATCCAATACCGCTACTATTCCTACCATATTCAAAACTTCAACCATGAGAGATAATGTGATGGGATATTTTTCAGCGACAGCTGATGGCTCTGTAGCAAATTTAAATCTAGAAAACATTACATATACGTGGATAGCATTTGCGGGGTCAGATTGTAGTTCAACCGGATATTTTTGCATTGGAACATATACCGGCACAGGAGCTACACAAGATTTAGTAACAGGATTTCAACCGGATCTTGTTACCGTAAAGAACAATGATGCTACAGGAGCACATTTCAAGACAACAACTCTAGGAACAAATAATAGTACACTTTTCTACATCAATGTCGTTAAAAACACAACCGGCGCATATATTAGTGCTCTTAATAGCAATGGTTTCTCTGTCGGAACTACCGATAGCATTGCAGGAGGCACATTCCATTTCTTTGCCTTTAGAGAAAAGACTAACTTCTTTAAACAAGGTACATACGATGGGAATACAACCGATGGCACCGTAATTTCTGATGTGGGCTTTGCCCCCAATCTAGTTATTGTTAAAAACGGGACTAATACTACAGCGAATAATACATATGCCTTTATGAATCTTACGCAATCCTATGGTAATAACTCTAGCTATTTTTCTGCAAC
>JAEHHF010000037.1 GCA_019248085.1 Candidatus Dojkabacteria bacterium S2_J21
TTTTCTATCATAATTGTATTTTTTCTCAATCAGCTCAAACAGTTCACTATATTTAAAATCTTTATCATTACCTAATTTTTCACTATTTTCATCAAACAAATCTTTAATAGTTACTCCAATATCTAATAATTCTTTTTCATTTTTAAACTTTCTAATCGAATGCAACTCTGGAAACTCAACAGGACTCAATCCAAGCTTTCTAATTAATTGATTCATTCTTTTAAAATCTTTTTCAGTAGGTTTATTTTGCTCAGCTCTTTTCTTTAATGATTCATGTAACGCATATCTAGCAACGAAATCTGAATACTGTGTAGCAGTTGTCATCATTTTAAAGAATCCAGTTCTCTCAGTTACAAACAGGTATTGTAATCCATTTTTAATAAACTCAGGTTTACCATCAGTTACTTTATCAAACATCTTAGTTATTTTACTATTAGTTTTTAAATCTCCAAGCGTAGCATCTTCTACAATTGCTTGATACATCCCAGCATCCATTAAATCTCTAACTGGATTATCTTTTAGATTATTTTCTAATATGTTTATTTTTTCTATATCTAATTTAGTAATATTTCCAGCATCTCTAGCAATCTTTAATTTCTCAAGCTCAGTTTCATCAGCAAGGTACTTTTTAAGCGCTCTGAAGCCATCAACCTGAAGATTCATAACATCTATAGGGTTCATTCCCATTTGCACACTAAGCGCCAGATTAGAAACGATATTGCCTATCAATACCTGAGGTGTTTTTATAATAATATTTACTTTTGATATTTTTACTACTTCTTTCCACATAATCTCAATTAACCTTATGAAATGTTTTGCAACAGCTGGTAAACTTCTGATAAGCACAGCATCAGCAATACTTGCATCTCTAAACCCTAAGTAGTTAAACATCATATCTCTTCTTAATGGAATACCTTTTTGAATGTCATCTAACCACTTAGTGTTCTTAGTTGAGTTATTTTTAGCATCTGGAATAACAACAAACTTACCTTTTTTATCTTCTCTAACATTTACGCCTCTTTTTCTAGCTTCTTTAAGCACATTAATTTTAATTTCTGTTTTAATTCTATTTTTAACAGCTGAAGGCAATACATTCCATGATTGTTGGATATCTGGCTCTATACTATTCGGAGTTAAGAATATATATTCTTTTTGATTTAAATCTCCATATTTCATAAAGTTTTTATTGTTTTTTCTAGCATCATCAAACAATACATCCAATACTTTATTGTTAAACTCTTTAGTCTGAACCTTATCTTTAATACTAGCTTCCATTCTGCCTAGTACATACGGCGCTCTAATATCCTGTTTAAGCAACGATCTCTTTCTAGCCTTACTCATTATATACCTATAATTTATAGCAACACCTGCTTCATTATATACAGGTAGCAATGGATTATCATCATTCATATCAATAACTGCAGCTTTCATCTGATTTTCTATAATCTTATATGCTTTATCATTTAATTTTCTTATATCTAACTCAGCTAATCTTTTTGCTTGTTTTTCATTACCTTTATATCTAACATCTAATATAGTAGTTCCTCTTCTACCCATATCTGTATATCTTATACTTGTTCTGTTCATGCTTTGAACCAGGTGATCTTCATTTACATATAATGCCATCTCTTCTTTTGATGTATCGCCTTTATTTTTCTTTAATTTCTCTACAAGCTTAAATCCTAGTTTTTCTTTTTCTTTTTGCTCACTAACTGGCGCTACTTCTACTGTAACATCAGCATCGAATATCTCTTTTGTATATCCTTTTATTTCATTAAATGATGTATCTATTTCATTTCCATCTGTATCTTTTTTTGTAAACAATTCTTTTCTTGATTTCTCAACAAAGCTTCTATGTATAGCAGCTACATTTCTAACCCCAACTGGATCTTTTTCAATCAATCCTCTTAATACTTCAATCTGACTAAAATCTGTATATTTTAAAGCTTCTAGTG
>JAEHHF010000038.1 GCA_019248085.1 Candidatus Dojkabacteria bacterium S2_J21
TGGGATTCAAATCCTAAATCTATGTTAACTTTTGAAGATGATATTAACATTGATCAATTCGAAAAAGAATCAATTCAAAAAATTTATAATAATGTATCTGGAGCGCCAGATGAAAAATAAACTATATGATTTATATCTAAAATCTCCAGAGTGGAAAGTTATCTCTGATGAATGTAAAAGGTTATCTAACTTCAAATGTAATAGATGTGATAACACTACTAATCTTCATGCTCATCATTTAACTTATGAAAATATAGGTGAAGAGAAACAAGAAGATTTAGAATGCTTATGTTTATCATGTCATGAAGAAGAGCATGGTAAAAGCTTTAGTACGATTGTTAAAAAACCTCCATTTATTTTAATTGGAAACGGAAGATATAAAACAAACGAAGGATACAAATCAATGGATGCAATAGACGTAATAAGCAAACTAACTAAAGTTGAAGTAGCAATAGTTCAATATATGAAAAATATATTAATTGATCAACATCAGTGGAATGTAAACAATCCAACATCTCAGGATAAATATAGAGCTAGTGTTGTGCAAGTTCCAACAATTGAAGCTCTTGCTATGAACTCATATTTAAAAAAAGGAATGGCTAAATCATATAAAAATCTTGTTGACATGAATATACTTATTCGTATCAAACGAAATGTTTATATGATTAATCCAAACTTTATAATTCCACCAGAGAACTACAAAGAAGCTAATGATGAATGGGAAAAAATAATGAATATTAAAAAGCCAAAACCAGGAGCAGAACAATGACACGAGAAGAAACTAAACAAAATCTACATTACGGTTTACAATTTGGAACATTAAAGCCACAAGTTTTTATAGATTCAATATTTGATTATTTTGAAAATAAGAAATGTCCAAACTGTAGATATGCTAATCTTGATAGCGCCAGATATCTAGCTATACACAAATGTTCAATGGGTGTATCAGCTATTGATTATGATTTTGGATGCACTTATTGGAAATCAAAGGATACTAAATGAAAGCAATAGAAATTTTAAAAAAGAATGAAATGGTTAAAAAATATGTAGAGCCAAATTATTTGATTAAAGCAATAGAAGAACTTGAATCATTAAAATGTTGTCAAAATTGTAAGCATTATTCTATGTTTGATGGAAAAATTGAATGTAAAACATGCTTTGCTATTAATCACACTAATTGGGAAATAAGACCAATATCTGGCGCTTTGGGAATTAAAGGAAGACAATGAATAATTTTAATATAACAGTAAACTCAGAACCTTTTTATCCACCAAATCATTATGGAGCGCCAGTAGTAATTGTTGATGATATAAAACTAGAACCAAAAACTGTATCAACACAAATTGATGTTCAAGCACCAATGCATGTATTAAAAGATATAGCAGCTAAACAGTTAGCTAAAACAATAATTGAATCTATGAGCCACACAAGCATATCAAATCCAAGAGAAAACACTTATTGTGATAGATTTTCATTTACTTATGCAACAAAAGATCAATTAGATATTATGAGTCAGAAGCTAGATAACAGAACTAAAGATTTATACATTACTCAAAATAAATTAGATTTGGAACAAAGCAAGAATTTATATCTAAATAAACAAATAGATATCAGAAATTATGCACTACTTGGATTGTCTATAATAATAATGTTTCTTTATGCAGTGAGGTATTTATAATGTCAGCAGGTATTTTATTAATTTTAATAATAGCTACATTTTTTAACTATTTAATAGTTCGAAAAAATCTAGCTAATAAACGATATGGAAACATTTTAGTTGATATATCTATGATATCTGTATTAACTTGGTTCTTTGACGGAACCATAATGGGTATGGCTATTGCAACA
>JAEHHF010000004.1 GCA_019248085.1 Candidatus Dojkabacteria bacterium S2_J21
GTGGGATGTGAACTTTCTCTGAATGAAGGCCAGGCTAAGGCCTGGCCGGGTAATTGGGAATGTTGTACAATAGATTGATAATATTAGGTATATATTAACAAGGTATGGAGTTGAATATTTACCAGAGCATCCTAATTTTTACAAAACTAGGAGTAAAGGTGCTCAAGAAGCACATGAAGCTATTAGGCCTTCAGATATTAATGTCACGAGAGAGAAGATTGAGGCTCAATTTGGTAGTGCAGAGGCAAAGTTGTATGACTTGATATGGAAGCGAGTAGTTTCCTGTCAGATGACAGACAAACAGGCGGAGATATTGACAGTTTCCATTGTTAACAAGGATGTTAAGAAGCCTGAATATGTATTTACATTGGGTGGTGAGATGACTTTGTTTGATGGATTTAGAAAGGTTTTGGGTAGTGGTAAAGTTGAAGATGATTTACAAGAGATTTCTAAGATTGAGAAGGGAGAGACATTAAAATGGATTAAGTTTGTTAAGGAACAGAAATATACCCAACCTCCTGCAAGATATACTGATGCTTCATTGGTTAAGAAATTAGAAGCTTTGGAGATTGGTAGACCTTCTACATATGCAACCATCATTTCGACCATTGAAGCGAGAGGATATATTACTAAAGAGGCTAAGGCTTTGATTCCTACTGATGTGGGTAGAATTGTTACTAATTTCCTCAGAGATAACTTTAAGAGGTTGGTAGATTACAAATATACCGCTAAGGTTGAGGCAGAATTAGACGGTATTGCTGCAGGTAAGATGAAGTATGTTCTCGTCATGGATGAGCAATACAAGCCTTTGGTTGAAGAAATTGCTAAGGCTGAGAAGGATGTTAACAAGGAGGATGTTGTGATACTTGGGAAGGCTGAGGACAAGTGTCCTGTGTGTGGCGGGGAGATGATAATTAGAATTGGTAGGTATGGTAAGTTCCTGAGTTGTGCTAAATTTCCTGAGTGTAAGGGTATGAAGGATTTGTCTGGGAATGAGGAGAGTTTAGATTTTAACAAATATCTTAGACCTGAGAAGTGTCCTAAGTGTGGTGGAGAATTGGCACTTAAGAATAGCAAATATGGTAAGTTTTGGGCTTGTAAGAACTATCCTGCATGTAAGGGTACGGTTCCTCTTCTTTTGCAAGAGAAGTGTCCTGAGTGTGGTCATCCTTTGGTTGAGAGAAGGAGTAAGTGGGGTAAGACATTTACTGGGTGTAGTAACTATCCGGAGTGTAAGTACATAAAGAAGACGTTTAAGGCTAAGAAGAAAAAGAAGGTGGTATAATTTGTTGATGGTAGATATCCGTTATTCACAAAATTTCTATAAAAACGTTAATCATCTCAAAGAGATGGTGAAAAATGCATCTTTTTCCTCAGACGACTTAGTATTAGATATTGGTGCAGGAAATGGGGTAATAACACAAGAGCTATCTAAATATACAGATAATGTAACTGCTTTTGAGTTGGATGCTAGGTATTTCAAAGAGCTAACTCAGAATTTGTCTTCTACTTCGATTAAACTCATAAATGATGATTTTCTTCTTACAAAGTTACCTGCAAGAGATTTCAAAATATTTAGTAATATCCCATTTTCACTTACATCCGAGATTATTAATAAGATTACGGCAATAGATTCTAACTTGGTAGAAGCATTTCTTTTTGTACAGGAAGAAGCGGCAGAAAGATTCCTAGGGATTCCGTTTAATACTCAGATTGCGACTGTTCTAGGCTCAACATACACATTCTCCATCGTAGAGGAACTTGATAGATACGATTTCAGTCCAGTACCAAGCGTAGATATTGTTTTACTTAGGATTGTAAAAAAGCAAAATCCTGAGATTGAATTTGAACTGTACAGGGATTTTGTTTCCTACATATTTAATCAGACAAATAGATTAGTTATTGATACTCTAAAGAAGATATTTACAGAAAAACAGATGAAATATATTAAGAAATATCTTCTAGAAAATAGCTATAGTACGCCATCCGATATACCCCTAGGGTATTACTTAGAAATCTTTCAATATTTCAAGATGAATGGTGATAGTTACAAGAAAAAAGTTAGAGGGTATTACCAAAAATATACAGAACAACATTCTAAAAGAGAGAAAGTAAACAGAACAAGGATTTAAAGAAGAATTCAGAGTAATGTCATATATATCTTCTATGATATATTCATGCTTCCAAGAGAAAAATATTTAGAAAGGGGTATAGATAGCCTCAGTGATATGGAATTAATAGCCATTATTGTTGGTTCTGGTATCAAGGGGCATGATTTTATGTCTGTCTCTAGGTCTGTGGTATATCGAATACGTAAATCCATAAAGAAGAATGGGAATGTGGATGTGAATGATATTGTAGATATCATGGGTATCGGTTTGGCTACGGCTATGAAGATTCTTTCTGGTATCGAACTTGGTAGGAGGTTGTATGATCTTGGTAGTCAGGAGAGGGCGGTTGTTCGTAATTCCCAAGAGGCTTACTATTTATTAAGGGATATGCAAAACAAGAAACAGGAATATATTGTTGGTATATTTCTTAATTCTAGATTTGAGTTACTAGAACAGCGTACTTTAGCTATTGGTACTGTGGATGGGGCTGGGTTACTTCCTAGGGATGTTATTATTCCTGCATTAGAACTTAATGCGAGTTCTGTTATATTGGCACATAACCATCCTTCGGGGGATCCTTTACCTAGTGATGAGGATTTTGCTGTTACAGAGAGGGTAGGAAAAGCTTTAGATCTGGTAGGGATGAAATTACTCGATCATATGGTTATAGGGAGGGAGAGTTGGAAGAGTATATCTTAATGGACCTTTAGGGTTTTTCTTTGGACTTTGTTCTCAGATGTGCGTATTAGATTAAAATCCCCATTGTGAATGAGAACTCCACCAAAAACTTTTACCTTCCCCTCTAGTCTATTGGCCAAGGAAGAGACCTGATGGATATCTTGCACAGAGAGATTAAGTCCTGGGTCTTTGATTTTGTATTTATCTTTCGTTCCTTTATCTAGCTTTGCCGTTAAAGTCTGTTGCTTTATCTCTTCAGAAGCATTTGGGTGAGTATGGCAAAGAATTATTACGTTATTGGGATCGTTGCTAATTTCTTCGATAATTCTGTTGAACTTGTCCTTATCATAGAAAACAATATTCCCTTGTAACTGATCTGAAGATTTGAATAAAGTTTCCAATCGATCTGCCGAAACTTTGCCGTTATCTATTTTCCCGAGTATGCAAAACGGATATTCAAGTGCAGTCTCCTTCTGATTTATAGCTTCTAATAGTACTGAGAGTCCCATCTGCGTTTCGGATGTTAATTCATAGGAGATATCGTCTTCGGGTAACATCTCTGGTGGGATAGGGGTCGAAGAGATAGTATCTTGATCGACATTTGTTACTGCAGGATCGGATTCAACTTCGAGTAGATAGTCTTTTATTCCTTCCTGGGAAGCGCATAATTTATTCAAAGTTGAATTGAATTCAGACGTAAATATTTCTCTTGTAACTTCTGTAGTTCCTTTGCCTTCTGTTAAATCGTTTCCCATTGTTGAATATATGATACCACACGAGATGTCTGTTTCGAGAAGAGTAGCAGTTGGTCGACTAATCTTGCATTCTCCTCATTCTCTTTGTATAATCCCTATGTTATTTAATCTCATATATCCCTGTAATTTTCCTGGATGATAAATATCACCCAACAGAGATATTAATAAAAGGAAACATATAAAAATGGAAAACAAAAAAGAAGTAGTCGTAGAAACACAGACTCTAAACAAAGTTTCAAATGTAAAAACCCCAGAGATACTTGATTTACTTAAAGCAGGCTGTCATTTTGGACACAAGAAAAGTGCTTGGAATCCAAGAATGAAACAGTACATATATGAAGAAAGAAATGGTATTCATATCATAGACTTAGTAAAAACACAGGAACTCATAACAGCAACAATAAAAGCATTAAGCGAACTAACTGAAAAAGGAAACGTCTTAATCGTAGGAACAAAAGGACAAGCAGCATCAATAGTTGAAAAGGTAGCTACCGAAAATGGAGCCTTCTATGTAAACAAAAGATGGCCAGGAGGTCTTTTCACAAACTTCGAAACTATTAGAAAGAGTGTTCAAGGATTAGTTAAGATGGAAGAAAGCCTCGCAAGAGGAGGAGAAGATCTTGTTAAAAAAGAAAGACTCTTCATGCAAAGAGAATCAGAGAAATTGGATAGAATATACAAAGGGATTAAATTCATGGACAAGTTACCAGCTGCAGTAATCATAGTAGATAGTAAGGTTGAGAAACTAGCAATCAAAGAAGCAAGAATAGCACATATCCCAATCATTGCTTTGTTAGATACTAACTGTAATCCAGACTTAGCAGATTTCCCAATCCCAGCAAACGATGACTCTCTTAAGAGCATCTCCTTACTCTTGGCAGTTTTAGGAGAAGTGGTAGGAGAATCTAAGAGATCTCAAAGCATCATTGCATTGAGGAACAGCCAAAAAGCGACATTGGAACTATTAGCAAAGCAATATGCAGAACAGAAAGAAAGAAATGCAAGAATGGAAGAAGAAGACAGAGAAAGAATGAAAGCACTCAGAGATGGGAAAGTAGCAGAAACAAAAGGAACTGTTGTAAGAGTTGTTAAAAAAGATATCAGTGCAGATATAGCAGCAGCAGAAGAAGTAAAAAAGGCTGTTGATTCTAAGAGCATTGAAGATCTAGGACTTTCAGCAAGAATAGTCAAAGCTTTAGCAGAGAATGGAATCAAGAGTGTAAGTGATCTTTCTGGTAAAACCAAAGATGACCTAATCGAAATCAAAGGAATAGGGGAGAAAGCAGCAGTAGATATATTGAAATCACTTAAATAACTTTTAAGCAGTAATACAATGGGAGTAAGCATAGAAGATATTAAAATGTTGCGTGCTAAAACATCTGCAGGTATGGCTCTCTGTAAAGAAGCCCTTGTTGATGCAGGTGGAGATATGGCAAAGGCGGTAGAATATATAAATAAGAGAAGTGATGTAATCAGCAGGTTAAGAAATCTCACAGGTGCAAAAATTGGTCTTTGTAAAATGGCCTTTGAAGAAGCAGCACAAGATTTCGAGAAGGCAGTCGCCATTATCAACGAGAGAGGCTGGAATGAGCCTACAGCTGACGAAACCATAGAAAAGGGAGAAGGTGTTGTTGAAACATATCTACATGGTACAGACCACAAGTTAGCTTCTATGGTAGAAGTAAAATGTAAGACAGATTTTGTTGCTAAAAATGATGAGTTTAGAGCATTTGCTCATGAAATAGCATTACAGGTAGCAGCAATGAAACCACTTTTTGTTTCTAAGGATAGCATCAGTGAAAAAGAGCTGGAAAAGATGAAAGTAATATTCACTAAGGAAGCAGAGAGCGAAGGCAAACCAGAGAATATTAGGGAAAAGATAGTTGAAGGAAAACTCTCAAAATATTTCGCAGAGAAATGTTTGTTAGAGCAGAAATGGTTTAAAGATGAGTCCAAGACTATGAGTAACCTCTTAGATGAGACAACTCAAAAAATGGGTGAACCTATACAGATTACTAGAATACTTTTCTGGGAATTTGGAACCAAATAATAAGCCTGGCTATAGTCTGGCCTTTGTTCATAACTTGTTCATCCCTGTCTAACATACAGCCACTGGTACTCATTTCCTAAATTGAAGGAATTCTTCATCGATGGGAGTTCGAGTGGATTTCGTTTTATATATTCTATTGTTGACTCCAGATCGCGTCTTCCAATGATTCTCCGAATTTGAAATGGACCTTGGAATAGTCTTCCAACTTTACGATATTTACGGTTGAAATAGAGTGCATAGCCAGTCATAAATGACTGCATAAACCGTGGGATTTCTTGCCAATCACTCCCACATTTCAAAACAAAGTGGTAATGGTTTGGCATATAGCAATATACGATCAGGAGAATGTGTGATTTCTTCAAGTATCGATACATGAGTCTTTTGAATGTTTCGTAATCATCATCATTGTGAAAAATCAAAGCCTTACGATTCCCACGATTATATAAATGGTAGAAACTATTACTTTTGTAAATCTCGGAGTTCTTCTTTTTGCTCATTTATAGAGCATAACAGTGGGATGTGAACTTTCTCTGAATGAAGGCCAGGCTAAGGCCTGGCCGGGTAATTGGGAATGTTGTACAATAGATTGATAATATTAGGTATATATTAACAAAATGGACATAGACCTTTTTAAAGCGGATATACAAAAGTGTATAGATCACATACATGATGATTTAGTACAGATTAGAACAGGAAGAGCGACCCCTGAATTGGTAGAAGAAGTAATGGTTAATGCGTATGAGACAATGGCTCCGATCAAGAACTATGCGTCCATATCTTCAATCGATGCAAAAACACTCTCTATACAACCGTGGGACAAAAGTATCTTGGAGAATATCTCTAAGGCTATAAATATTGCCAATATGGGTCTCTCCCCAATGATAGAAGGAGACAGAGTATTGGTAAGAGTACCCGAACTAACAGAGGAGAGAAGGAAAGAATATGTTAAGTTGATGAAGGATAGGATAGAGGATGGAAGAATTGCTGTAAGACAGGTAAGACAGAAATATATGAAAGAGATAGATGAATTGCAGTCCAATGGTTTGTCGGAGGATGAAGCAGATCTCACTAGGACGGAAATTGAAAAGATTGTTAAGGAATCAAATCAACATATTGAAGAAATAAGAGAACAGAAAGAAAAAGACCTCTTAACTATATAATTTAGAATATACTTCGATGCTCTCCATATTAGTAAACATACTCTTGTTCATAGCGGTTATCGGTATCCTTACGTTCGTACATGAATTAGGGCATTTCCTAGCTGCAAAATTAGTTAAGGCCAAAGTTTTTGAATTTTCCTTGGGTTTTGGTCCCAAATTACTTTCTAAGAAATTTAGAGGGACCGAATATAATATTAGACTTCTACCATTGGGCGGGTTTGTAAAAATATTGGGAGATGGGGATCCTGGAAAAGAGAAAGCAGAAGAGAAATTAAAGAAGGATGACGGTAATCTTCAAAGCAAGCCTAAGATAGCACAAATCGGAGTGATGTTGGCTGGTGTGACTATGAATATCCTCTTTGCAATTACTATGTATTTCATAATACTTGGTAGCTCAGGTTGGAAGATGACATTAGATTGGTCATTTGAAAATTTCAAACCAACAGGAGCAAAAATTGTCAAAGAAGTAGCAGAAGATGTTAAGTATTCGGAAGTAATTAAAGATGGTGGAGCATATGTTGCCCAAATACCTAACGAGGGTGTAATTAAGACAATTGCGGGACAAGAAATTACTCTGTCAAATCAGGTAGGTGAAGTATTGAAAGCACGCAAGGGAGAACTTGTAGATATATATATCTGTACAGAGGGTTGTAATTCATATGTTGTACAGGTATCAGAGGCAGGGACAATAGGGATTTCGCTTCCAACAAACTACTATGTAATTATTTCATACGAAGATCATAAACTGACTGCAGGATTTTCTCATTTGATAAATACGGTTAGACTAATAAGCACGAAGCTTGGGGATCTGTTTAGTGAAGCCAAAACAACGGGAGATTATTCTGAAGTCTCCAACTCTGTATCTGGTCCTGTTGGTATCTATTTCCTAATAGACTATTTCAAGAACTTAGGATTAATAACTTTCCTGAGTGTAATGGGGGACCTGTCACTCTCTTTAGCGATTATGAATCTTTTGCCAATACCGGCTTTGGATGGGGGTAGAGTGGTTATTCTGTCCATTGAGGGTATTTTAAGAAAGGATCTCAATAACAAGATTAAGACTTTGATAATAAATGGGAGCTTCATTTTACTGATGATTCTTGTTATATTTATTATGATCAAAGATGTTCTAAATATTCAAAATATTCAGAATATGTTTAAATAATCGTGATATATGAGAATAAATCTGTCCAAGAAGAATAAGATCATAGCAATAGCTTTAGTAGTTCTAGTTTTAGGTGCTACGGGGGGGTATCTACTTTGGAGAGTTAATCAAGAGGATACTGTAGCCCCAACAGATAGTGATGCTAGTGGATGCCGCTATATATGTGATGGAAGTTGGACAGACCAGAAATGTGTGCATGGAAGTGATGGGTGTAATTGCGCTGAGAAAGAGGTGGGAAGCAAGGCAGCAAACGGTAATTTACAGTGTTGTTCTCCATATCATTCAGAGGGATGTGAGAATGTTACCTGTGGTGATGGTACATGTAATGGAGATGAAACAGTTGCCTCTTGTCCAAAAGATTGTGCTAAGTGTGGAGATAATATTTGTAGTAGTACTGAATCCTTAACCTCTTGCCCAAAGGATTGTTCTGTATGCGGTGATAATCAGTGCACGGGATCAGAAACAATAGAAAGTTGCGTGCAAGATTGTTCCGTATGTGGTGATAATCAGTGTACAGGGTCAGAGACAGCATCAACATGTGCGTCTGATTGTGTATGTAAAGCCTTGTCTTGGAGTAACAAGCCCAGAGGAACATATACACCGTCAACAGTACCAAACCCTGTTTTAGTAACGAATCCCAATAGCTCTAGTACTGCAGCTACAGGGATTGTAATCAAGCTTAATAGTACAACAATACCCTCCTGCTCAGGTCCTTCAGCTGGGGGCATTAGTAGTGAATCAGTTGGAGTCTCCTGCTATTCCATCAGCTTAAGTTCTGGAAAACAGAAGCTGAGTATTAATATGATAGGGGGCAGTAGTGCCAATATGGATTTGGGAACTTACACGTTGTCTGTATCTCTGCCTGGAGCAAAGAGTTCTTGTGTAGAGACAACCTCCTTTGTGGTAGCGTCAATCGTAGTTCCAGATGAGGATCCAGGTGAGGTCCCAGAGACAGGTCTCTTAGATGAGGTATCTGGGAAAATATATCTTGGAGCAGGCTTTGTATTCTTGGGTATAGTTACAACACAGTTCTCTAAAGTTACATATATGTTTAATAATTTTGCAGAGAAGAGTGCGATTGTATCAGAGGAGAGGAAAAAGAAGAGGGAAGAAGAAAAGAGAATTAGATTCGAGAGGAGATTTAAATAATGGGTGTAAAGATACATTTGACTAAAAGAGGGAAGATAGGGATATTAGCCATCGTGGTGCTTTTGTTAGCTGGCAGTGGTGGATATTTGCTTTGGAGAGTTAATCAAGATGATACTGTAGCTCCAACGGATAGTGATGCTACCGGTGGAGTGGGAGCATGCTGTGGAACTCCTGGTTGTGTTGCGGGATGGAAATGTGATACGAGTCAATCTTGTGGGGAGACAAAAACAGTTGATTGTGCCTATCAAGGTTTTGGATATGTTGCCACCTGCCCAGCATACAAGGGGATTGACTCTTGGACACATAATTGTACCGGCTCAGGAACATACACATGTTCATATAACTTTGGTCCAGGGGGTAGCACAGGTGGAAAATGTGTAAAGGAAACATCTGAAGACCCTGATCCACCACCTCCAGGAACTTGCGATATTAGGAAGTGCGAATGGCCAGATACATTAATGAGTAGCAATAATTGTGCCTGTGAAAAATGTAATGGAACTAATGGCTGCTCTGGAAATCCGCCTAAGTGTACTCCTGACGCTTGTGGTTCGAATCAAGAAAGTTGTGGAGTATCTGGAGACGGTGGGATGTCTGGTTGTACAAAAAGCGCATCGTGTGTAACCTATCATAAAGATTGTAATAACCCATCTGTTGTATATAGATATTGTCGACCGAAGGATAAACCGACGAATACCTGTGATACAGGCTCATGGACAACTAAACCAACAGGAACATATGCAAATTGCGCAAGTATTAAATATGTAGCTAAAGCAACAGATAGTGATGGAATAGATGAATCCTCCGTCTCTGTTAAATTAAACAATGTAGCTAGAACCAATGTAGCTAAAGTTACAAGTGGTAATACTACAACAATATCAGAGACACTAAGCAGTAGTACAAATTGTTTAGCTCCAGGATCATATACACTTAAGATGAGTTGGAAAGACAAACTAGGAGCTACTAGTACTAATTGTGCGCTTAGTACTACATTTACAGTAGAAGCAGGAAGTACCAATGTATGTGACTCAGGCTCATGGACCACCAAGCCAACGGGCTCCTATGCATACTGTGACGATATTGCGTTTGTTGCCAAAGCGACAGATAGTGATGGAATAGACGAGTCTTCAATTTCAGTGAGGTTAAATAGCACGACCCCAGAATTCAATTCTGCTACCAGTGGTAAAACTACGACAATATCAGGAACACTTAGTAGTGCAACGAAGTGTTTGTCCCCAGGAGAATATACCCTTGCAATGGATTGGAAGGACAAATTGGGAGCCTCAAGCACCGATTGTGCTTTGGATACATCATTTGTAGTCCGATCACAAGTGTTGAATCCAGATTGGGAAATAGTGAAGGGGGTTGTGGAGAAATGCGTAGATGAGAATACAGAAAATCCAACATCGGAATTAACATATACAATTGCGGTTAAAAATACTGGAGAAGGAGAGGGAACAATTACTAAGATAGTAGATTCATTAGACACGAAAGTATTACAAAGCTACATAAGCAATATATCCAACAGTGGAATATTTGCAGATGGAGATATAACATGGACACTCTCATCTGTTGAAAAGATTTTTGCTGTAAATCAGACAAAAGTCTTCACATATGTAGTAACAGTTCCTAAAACTGGCTTTGGTGTATATGCCAATACCGTAACCGCATACCCAGCTACAGGAGAGAATATAATTGCGAATGCAAATATCGATGCAGATTGTATGATAGATGTACCAGATACAGGAATACTAGATTCAACAACAGCTAAGATCATATTGGGAGTAGCTTTCATACTCTTTGGATTAAACTTTACAAGAATAGTAGACCTAACAAGAAAGTTAAGTATATCTGTGAATGATATCTCAGACGATAGAAGAAAGAAGAATTTTGAGAAAAAGGTGGTAAAAAGATAAAAGGGTATGATATAATCACCGAGCATAGATATATTAAATAAAAGGAGTTCAAATGTCAGTCATAGTACATTCCAACGAAAATATAGATAGTGCTCTCAAGAGACTTCACAGAGAAGTATTGAGGGAGAAGATTTTAGAAACTTACAGAGCTAAGGCTTTTAGAATCATACCTTCTACTCTTAAAGTAGAGAAAAGACGAGAATGGGCCAAGATGAAGAGAAGAAGACGAGCTGCAGCTAGAAAAGCTAAATAGGCAGTTAAATTAATTCTCACAATATATGTCCATCTCAGAAAATATCCGTACAGATATGTTCATAGCTTCCAAAGAAGGAAGAACTAATGATGCAGATATCCTTAAGATGGCTTTAGCTGCAATTAAGAATAGTGAAATTGAAACAGGCAAGGAACTAACAGATCCAGAAGTCGAAAAAATCCTCAGAAAAGAAACTAAGAAAATATCAGATTCCATAGAACAATATGGGAATATGGGAAGGGAAGATCTCCTAAACAAGGAGAAAGCTCAACTAGAGGTATTAAATAAGTACTTGCCCCAGCAGCTTTCAGTAGAAGAGGTTACGGTTGTTGTAAAGACGAAAATGGCAGAGTTGGGTATCACCGAGATTAGAGATATGGGAAAACTAATGGGAGCTGTAATGGCAGAATTAGGATCCAAGACAGATGGTAATACCGTAAAGAATATAGTTTCAGGACTTCTAAAATAGTATGAACTTAGAAATTTTCAATAAGGAAATTTTAAACATAAACATAGAAGAATATTTACCAAAGATAGAAGAACAATTTTTTGCTCATAACATACCAGATGTGAGCATAATCTTTGTTAGCCCGACAGATATATTAAATCTTAATACTAGATATAGAAGCATGAATAATGTTACAGATGTGTTATCTTTTAACATTGATGCTAAAGAACTTCTCGGCGAAATCTACATCTGCCCTGAATATGTCAAAACTACGCGCCCACAGATAGACTTCAAAGAGGAAATTCTAAGACTCATAATTCATGGGATATTACATCTTGTAGGATATGATCATGAGGTAGAGTTAACAGAGGAAACTAAGAATACTGAAAAAATGTTTGTAAAACAGGAGCAGATATTAGACAATGTACTATGAAATTAATAGTAGGTTTGGGTAACCCCGGTAAAGAGTACGAGAATACTAGGCATAATGCCGGTTTTTTGTTTGTAGATGTTCTTCGAGAGAAGTTCTTGTACCAAAATACTCTGTACCCAACAGAGTGGAGGACAGAAGAAACCTTTCAATCAGATATCGCTTTCATAAAGAATGGGTCTAAAATAGTGGCTATTCTTCAAAAACCTTCTACTTTCATGAACCTCTCAGGGCAAGCCGTTTCAAAGATAGTTAAGAAATTCGATATTGAACCATCCTCTGACCTTGTTCTTGTACATGATGACTTAGATATTAAATTGGGAGAATACAAGATACAGAATGGCAAGTCACCACTTGGACATAATGGAGTAGGAAGTGTTGAAGATAATATGGGTACCAAAGATTTTAAGAGGGTTAGGATAGGTATCGAGAGTAGAGAAAACAAGAATATTTCTGGTACAGACTATGTTCTCATGAAGTTTACCAAAGAGGAAAAAGCTGTATTGGAGGAAACCATAGAACAGGCGATAAAAGGAATTCTCTCCGACATTATCTTGTAGTCCAGATCTTTACCTCGGTTCCATAATAGTTAGTCAATTCCTTAAGCGTATGCGTTTTTAAATTCTTGTCATATGGTAACACTGTTCCAAGGTTGTTCTCTTCCAAAACTATTCCCATATTCAAGACTTCTTCTTTGTCATTTGAAACAAAGAAGAGCGCCCCTTGGGCGATGGTACCTTCAACATTTGGGTCTAATTCTAACAATATCTTCTTGTTGTTAAAATATTTGTAGAAAGCCCCCTGGGAATCATATATCCTAGAATATTTCTCAATACTTCCGTCCTTAGTTAACATATCCTTCAATACTGGGCTGATGGGAGAGTGAATGTTTGAATATGCCTGTGAAAGTAATCTAAAAGATGTAAAGCCTCCGACCTTGTATCTGATCTGGCCTTGTAATGATGAGTCTTCAATATCTGCAGTCCATTTTTTACTTTCAACTATTTCTTTAACCTGAGCTACCAATTTCTTTAAATCTATATCCATAATATTGTCTTTCCCATCATTGTCTACATCCATATCTAAATCATCTCGGAGAGTGTCATAGTCAAGATCGTAATTAACCTTCCCATTACTGTCATACAAGATATTCCTGTTGTATGTATTGAAGTGAGCATAGATGGTTAATATTAGAAACAGTATCGATGGAACAACAAGCAATATGTTTACGATCTTGTGCAGAAGACTCTTTTTGAAAACAACATTAAGAAGATATATGAAGAAAACGGAGCAGAGGACAACTTCCAATCCAAACGTTACACCTAGGAAATATCCTCCAAAGAGATTTGGTTGAAGGGCATATTTAAATATGGTGAAATACTGTGTAGTGAACGGGTAAAGCAACATTATATCTTCTGCAAATATATCTGCAAGAATATGCAAAAGTGTAGCTATCAAGAAAGTGTTTAGTATTACATTCACGAATTCAGGATTTAGGAACTTCAAGGTCGTCTTGTTAAACCATCTCTTAGATACCCAGTAAAAAAGCCTTAGAAAGATCCATATACCAATGTAGAAAATGGGGGTATGCGACATGTAGGCATGATGCATAAACTGGGGGACTGAAAACCCAATTAGAGCAAGAATATCAATATCTGGAAGTATTCCGAAAAGAAGTGCAAAAATGCCAACAATTACAGCTTCACTCTGTTTCAACTGAACTATCTTTTTCTTTTGCATTAACTGGTTTCCAAGGAAAGCAATGGGAGCATGTGCTAGAAACATTCTCTAAATTCAAAAATTTTAACTTCTTCGATTATACATAGAAGCGAAACCAGAGGCCAGACCTTTGAAGAATGTGATAAAATAGCAGCGTGAATGATGGTTTTCTAAACAAAATTTCGAGTGATCTCAAACAGTTCAATGCGGAACTTCTTTCCACAAAGAAGATATCAGGGATAGATTCTAACTATTTTGAATTGACTGCAGAGATATTGGGTAAGGCTCTAAACAAAAGGGTTTGGCTTTTGCTCTCTGATTTGGAATCCGCACAAGAGAAGATACTAAATGTAAAGCTAAAGGAGAAATTCGAGATTCAGAAATTTCTAGACTTAGGATATGAGAGAGTCGAAAGAGTCTGGAATGAAGGCGAGATCTCTATACTTGGCGATGTTGTCATAGTTTGGCCATACAGTATGAATAATGTGGTTAGAATTAGTCTGTATGGAGAAGAGATAGAGAATATAGATATATTGGATATACATACTCGAAAAAAGATAAGGTCGGTTGATACCCGTCTTTTTCTTTCTAACGGTGTAGGTATTTTTCTTGGGAATGAGGAAGCGAAAGAGGATTTGCATATAAAGATAATGCATAGGATAGGGGATCAGGAAGATTGTGTAGACCTAGGAATTAGAACTATTCCTGGTATAGAAAACTTTAGTAATACAAAAGTTGTAACCGAGATAATTAAGAATTTCAAAAGCAGAGGTTTTAAGATTTGGTATGTTACTAAAGATAGCCAGGGTTTTGATAAGAATCCGTTGAGAAATCAAATCAGTGAAATATTTAGTACCCAGGGGAGTTTAGAAAAGCAATTAAGTAGGGGCTTTGTTTTGGGTGCGACTAAAACATTGGTACTTACAGATCTGGAGATATTAGGTGAAGTAGATCTCTTTAAATACCAGAGAGTAGATAGGAACGTGGATCCAAGTTCGGTAGCGATACTTAAGAAAATAATTCCAGGGGACTACATAGTTCACGAAGATCATGGGATTGGTAAATTCGGGGGAATACAAGAAAGAAATGGAAGCCAATATATTGAGATTGCATATGCAGGACTAGATAGATTGTATGTACCACTAAGTGCGGCAGACAAGGTTACCAAATATATTGGGGCAGGAAAAAAGCGACCCTTGTTAACAGGGCTTAACAGTGGTGTTTGGAAACGAATATCACTTAGAGCCAAGGAAAAGGTAGAAGAGATAGCGAAAGAGCTTTTACAACTCTATGCACTTAGAAAGACCACACAGGCCCCTGTAATCATAGATAGCGAGGAGATGTTAGATAGCTTCTGGACCTTTGCTCGCCAGTTTAAATTCACAGATACGGATGATCAGTTACTTTCAACTAAACATATTGCAGACGATTTCCAAAAAGACAAACCAATGGACAGATTGCTTGTTGGGGATGTTGGATTTGGAAAGACAGAGATAGCGATGCGTGCTGCATACGCTGTCGTCAATGCTGGATATCAGGTAGCTGTGCTTGCCCCAACAACTATACTAGTAGAACAGCACAAAATGGTATTCAGAGAACGTTTCAAAGACTATCCTTTCAATATTGTCTCTCTTTCGAGATTTTCAACTGAGGCAGAGAAGGAGAAGGTCATAAAGGAATTGAAAAGTGGGGTGGTAGATATTGTTATTGGTACCCACTCCTTGCTCTCAGAGGATGTAAAATTCAAAAATATGGGACTATTAGTAGTAGATGAAGAACAGAAATTTGGTGTTAAACAAAAAGAAAAGCTTAAAGAAGCGAGAGTAGATACCAATGTATTGTCTTTGACGGCAACCCCAATTCCGAGGACATTAAATATGGCCCTAACAGGCATTAGAGATATCAGTGTTTTAGCTATTCCACCGCTTGGTAGGAAAGAAATCATCAACCATTTTGAGAAATTTAACTGGGATTCTGTACTTAAGGCAATAAGTAAGGAGATGGAAAGAAAAGGGCAAGTATATTTCCTACATAACAGGGTGGGGAATATGGAAAATATTGAGCAAGAGCTCAAGAAACTATTTCCTAAGGCAAATATCCAAACTGCACACGGTCAAATGAATGTAGAGTCTCTAACTAGAGCCATGGCAGACTTCGTAGACAGGAAGATTGATATATTAATTTGCACAACAATCATTGAGAATGGTTTAGATATCCCCACTGCTAATACATTAATCATAGATGATGCAACTAAGCTTGGACTCTCTCAGATGTACCAGATCAGGGGGAGAATTGGGAGGGCTTTGGAGCAGGGTTATGCATATTTCTACTATGACACTCTCCAAGGTGATGCTGAACAAAGGCTCACTGCAATTAGAGATTCTCAAGCTTTAGGCTCTGGATTCTTGCTTTCTAACCGAGATTTAGAAATCAGAGGCTCAGGAGATATTTTAGGACGGAGTCAGTCTGGAACTATCAACTCAGTAGGGTACGGTTTGTATACACAGATGCTTCAGGAGGTAGTTGATGATCTGAGAAGAAATCAACGTTAAGAAATGCCTGTAGTAAAGGGTCTTAATGAATACAAAAATTTCACTTGTTAAATTGGTATCCCATCGTCTAGTATATAGCTATGCCTTCTGTACTATACCGAAAATATCGAGCCCAGAACTTCGACCAGTTAATAGGGCAAGATCATATAACCAAGCTACTGAAGAATGCCATCAAAACGGATCAGATATCTCAAGCATATCTGTTTGTTGGCTCTAGGGGTACGGGAAAGACCAGTACTGCAAGAATACTTGCGAAGGCTGTTAATTGTCTTAAACCTAAGAATGATGGTAATCCATGTAATGAATGTAGTGTCTGTAAAGCTATCTCCAATGGTTCGATGATGGATTTAATTGAGATAGATGCAGCTTCAAACAGAGGTATAGATCAGATTAGAGAGTTGAAGGAGAAGATAGAATTTTCACCATCCGAAGGTAAATACAAGGTATATATCATTGATGAGGTCCATATGCTTACGACTGAGGCTTTCAATGCCCTCCTGAAGACCCTAGAGGAGCCTCCTGCGCATGTAATCTTCATGTTGGCTACAACTGATGTGCATAAGCTTCCGCCTACGATTTTGTCGAGATGTCAGAGGTATGATTTTAGACTTGGTACAGATGTAGAAATATCAAAAATCATATCTAATGTATCTAAGGAAGAAGGTATTAGTATTGATGAGAAGGCATTGGCCCTGTTAGTACAAAATGCAAAAGGAAGCTACAGAGATGCACTTTCTTTACTTGATGTTGTTTACAGTGGTCAAGAGAAGGGGAAGAAACAGATTACAGAAGAAGAGGTAAGGAATATTTTGGGGTTGCCTGATTTTGACAAAGTAGCAATCTTACTTACTAGTTTGTCTGAGGGAGACGGGAAGAAAGCTTTGGAGATTGTTGAGAGTTTAGAAGAGAAAGGTGTAAATCTTCAACAGTTTACAAGCTATACGCTTTCAATATTGAGAGAGATATTGGTAGGAAAGATTAAGGGGAAATTAGACAAAGATTATGGAATGTTTAAGGACTGGGATATTAGGATGATACATAGGGTAATCAACCTATTCTTGGAGGCTGAGAATCGTATTAAATATGCTAGTAATCAAGCATTAGTATTAGAGATGATTATTCCTGAGATGATGAAGGATGTTCCTGTCCCAGAGAATGAGGTAAAGATTGTAAATACAGACGTTAAAAACAAGATAGCTCCACAGGAAGAACCAATCCCAAGTGAGGTAGCAGAAGATTCGGAAGAGGAAGAGGATAATGTAGATGGAGAAGAAGTATCGGTAGATGACATTAAAAAGAGATGGGAGAGTTTTGTATTAGAGGTCAAGCCATTTAACAACCATCTCTATGCATTTTTAGAAAATGCGAAGGTTGTAGGATTCAATGAAGGCGTTTTGACCTTTGAAGTCCCATTCTCATTCCACAAGGAGAGGATTGAAATACCTAAGAGCAGGGAAGTAATATCTTCCGTATTTAAGAAAGTATACGGTTGTTCATGCAAGATCGTATGTAATGTTAATGACAAGATGAAGTTAGCAAAGAAATCTGATGCTGAATTTGTGCTTAGAAATGTTCCTGTAGCACCGAAGAAAGAAGCTCCTAAAGAGGAGAAATCTGAGAAACAAAACTACTTTAAACCTAAGAAGGCTACGGCTGAAATAGAGGCAATCTTTGAAGGTATGTAGTTTTACGATATAATATCCTTGTTTACTTTATACTATTACAATCATGATAAACCCAGTTAAGCTCTTACAGATGCAAAATGAAGCTAAGAAGATGCAGAATAAGATGCGTGAGAAGAAGATAAAAGGTGAGTCTAAGAATGGAATGATCATAATCTTTATGAACGGTGCTCAGGAGTTCGAAGATATATATATTGATGAACAATATTTGGATCCAGATATGGGTGGAGCAATCAAGAATGGCCTCAAGGAGGCATTTAAGGATTACCAGAAGAAATTACAGAAGGATATGGCACAGGATGTTGATATGGAACAGATTCAAAAATTGTTTGGTAATAAATAATGTCAGTACTTCCTAAGTCAGTAGAAAATGTAATTAATGAGTTTAGTAGATTACCAGGGGTAGGTCCTAAGTCTGCTTCGAGGATGACATATCACTATCTCAGATCTTCCAAGTTAGATGCTACTAAGCTAGCTAATGCTCTGATTGCAATGGAATCAGATGTAATGAACTGTAAGAAATGTTTCAATGTTAGTGACAAGGAGGTATGTGATATATGTTCTGGTAAATTAAGAAAGCAGGACAAACTTTGTGTTGTAGAAGAACCTCTTGATGTGGTTGCCTTTGAGAATTCTGGTATCTTCGATGGTTTGTACTTTGTTCTCGGTGGGGTTATATCTCCTGCGGAGGGTATCGGTGAGGAAGAGATTAGGTTTAAGGAATTGAAGGCTAGGGTGGATGAATTGTTAGAGGGTTGTGATTCCTTAGAGGTTATTGTTGCTACTAATCCTAGTTTAGAGGGTGAGGCTACTGCTAGCTATATTATTGATCTGTTTAAATCTGAACTTAAAGAGGAAAAGATAAAGATTACTAGATTGGCCATGGGATTACCTACTGGGGCAGATTTAGAATATGCAGATAGACTAACATTAAAAAGGGCTTTAGAAGGAAGAAGAGGGATTTAACTATTCTGACTTTAGCAAATCATCTGTTAATTGAGCAAGAGAATTTATGGTAGTTTCAATACCTGGACGACCATTGATTTCTGCACGAGTATTTTTGATATAGAAGTTGGTAATATCTTGATATCTTTGTGTGTCCTCAATATTTTTCTGTATTCTATTATTAAGTTCTTTTTCTGATATCACGGCTCTATCAGACATTTCACCTTGGCATTGATCCAAGCTATCTGGTAATACAGTGAAGTTGACGATTTGAAATTCATCTTGAGGTATTAGTTGATTAAGCGTTACTGCACCATTAATCTCTGTTCTGATAACTGGGATGCTCCAAGTATCGTCACCCATTATCAGTGAACTCTTGGGGAGGCCGTAGAAAGACTCATGATGAGCATCACTTTCTATTAATTGATATTCTAGTCTTAAATTGTTGTGATAGTTTTCTTCTGTTTGATCTGAAGGTCTCATCCATCTCATCCAAACATATGCATTTTCAGGTTCTAAGGTTGCGAGACCTTTTTCTTGGAAGTCTTTGAGTATTTGATTGTGTTGCTCGCGTGTTAGGGCGGTACTGGCGATTTCTTTTAATCTGGCCCCATCTTCTGCCCTTATCGCATTGAATCTACGAAGTCTTGCTGTGGCTGTAACAATATGGGTGAATTTGTTGAGTGTCATCATTTCACACATGATTCTGTCTTTCCCTGCTCCTGATGCACCAATGAGTATGCCAACGAGTTGGCGATTATTTCTGGGTAGTAATTCTATTCCCTTGTAGATATTTGGATATATTTCTAGTCCTGGTATCTCAATGATCCCTGTTTCCATATATTACTAGCTATTATACAGTTGTAAGAGGCATCCTGTCATGTTTTTAATTATGATATAATCAAAATTATGAAACTCTACTCAACACTAGATCGAAAAATTGTAGATATCCAAACCATTAAAGATAACGAAATCTCAATATACAGTTGCGGACCAACGGTATATTACAGAATGCACTTAGGAAACATTAGGGCATATATAAACTGGGATATAATGCATAGAGCATTCAAATACCTAGGTTACAATGTAAAAAGAGTGATGAACTTCACAGACGTAGGCCATATGAGTCATGACGAAGACTTTGGAGAAGACAAGATGGATATGGAAGCAAGCAAGGAAGGTATAAGGGCCATAGATGTAGCAAACAAATATATAGATACAGTATTAGAAGATTTCAAAGCACTAAATATCCTTACACCAAGTGGAGATGTCATATCTAGAGATCTAGATTACAAATATGTAGAGAAATATGGATGGATGAGAGCAACCAATATGATTCCTGAAATCATATCCATTATTCAGAAAATGGAAGCAAATGGATATACCTACGAAACAGAGAAAGCATTGTATTTTGATGTTGCCAAAGTTCCTGACTACACCATATTCACAGGACAGAAATTAGAAGAGAAGAAGGTAGGAGACAGAGAAGAGGTAGTAGTAGACGCTAACAAAAAGAATCCCGCAGATTTTGTACTTTGGATGAAGATGGTCGGCAAGTATGAAAACCATGATATGCATTGGAGTTCACCATGGGGCGAAGGATTCCCAGGATGGCATATTGAATGTTCTGCAATGGGTAACAAAGCATTTGGAGAACATTTTGATATACATACAGGAGGAGTAGACCATATCTCTGTACATCATACAAATGAGAGGGCACAGAATATTGGGGCATTGGGACAACCTATGGTTAAATACTGGGTACACAATGAATGGGTAGTAACTAAAGATGATGCTAAATTAGCCAAAAGTGATGGCAACGCAGATACCTTACCAGAGGCCTTAGCCCAAGGATTTGATGCTTTAGATATTCGATACCTCTTTGCATCTGTTAACTACCATACTAGGCTACAGTTCTCTACAGAGGCTCTAAAGGGTGCTCAGAATGCCAGACTCAGTCTCAACAAGAAGGTCAAGGAATTAGAAGACAAGAGCGGTAAGGTCATACCAAGATATATTGGTAGATTTAAGAATGCATTAGAGAACAATCTAAATATGTCCGAGGTACTATCGATCTTAAATGAGATGTTAAAGAGTAAGGAAGACAAAGCAGATATCCTAGCTACAGTATTGGATTTTGACAGAGTATTGGGATTGAATTTGAACAACATTAAGGATTACAGTGTGGTTATAGCAGATGAACAGATTGAGGAATATGCAAGAGAAAGAGATACTGCTAGAGCAGAGAAGAGGTATGAGGATGCAGACAAATTTAGAAAATTGATTGAAGAAGCAGGATTTAAAGTCTTTGATACACCAGAGGGAACAAAATATGCAAAATACTAAAACTGTACAACTAACACATATTCAAGAAGAAAATATTAAGGATATACTTCTTAAACTGAAGTGGAGAGAAGAAAAGTCTAACAATGAATATGTAAAGCTTCGAATGAAGAGCTATCTTGGTTCTGCAGCTATGTTGTATACCAGTGGCAAATTGGTACTCCAGGGTAATGAAGATTTCTCAAATATCTTAGGTGAGGCATCAGAGGTAGGAAACAAAACGTTAGTTCCTCATTTGGGTGTAGATGAGGTAGGGAAGGGTGATTACTTTGGTCCTCTAGTTGTAGTCTCATGTTTTGTAGATAGCGAGAATGTAAAACTTTTTGAAAGTGTTGGTGTAGGAGATTCAAAAAAATTCTCGGACAAAAAGATTATGGAGATGTATGAGCAATTGAAAAATTATGAATACTACTATGCAAGTGTTGTTATGCCTTCTGAGTATTCTGAATTACAAAAAGAAACGGGTAATGTTGCAATATTGTTAGCTAGACAGCATTCCAAGGTAATTGAAATGGGCTTAGGAGATCTTAAATCTAAGAATATTGAATGTAATACCGTGGTTATTGATCAGTTTTCGAATAGCAAGAGTAGAATCTTAAACGAGTTAGGAAAATTCGGAAAGGTTGCAGAGATAGAGCAATTCCATAAGGGGGAGTCTGATATTGCGGTAGCAGCGGCTTCTGTTTTGGCTAGAGGTGTATTTTTGGAGGAAATGGAAAAGATGTGTAAGGCTTTTAATTTTGATTTCCCAAAGGGTGCGACTCATGTCATTGGTAAGGGTCGAGAATTTGTTAAGAAATTTGGGATGGATGAGCTGAGAAATGTTGCTAAGATATCGTTTAAAACGACTAAAGATGTAAGAATCTAAGAAGCATTCTTCTTCCTGTCTGACTGTATTGATTTCATTAGTATAATTATCATGAGTACGACTACGAGTAATATTGCCATGAAGGTGTAGTTTGAGTTTTGAGATATTTCCTTGACTATGGAATTTTGATCTATGCCGTTGTAGAATCTCCCTACAATTTTTCTTCCAAACAGTATATCCGATATATGCCATTTTTTGATTGTCACTGTTTCCTCAATTTTGTCTCTAGGATAGACTTTCTTGTTAGCAGTATTAATCTGTTGATATCCAGGAGAATACGAGCTTTTACTGTCAAAGACCTGGATCTCTCCTAATGGTTGTAGTACATAACTAGTATTATTCTGATATATATATTTTACGACGAGAGGTTTTAAGAATGGTATTCCTGGGTCGATGATTTCCAATGTTATTTGTGCAAAATCAGTCTTAATTTGGAGTGGTAATGTCTCTTGCTGTTCTACAATATGTATTGTTACAAGTTGCGACAGGGTTTCTACCGTGTCCAAAGGGTTCTTCTGGTTAATGAATCCTGGATTAACTGTTTTGTTAAATATTATTAGATTGAAATATGTTCCAGGGGATAGGTTAGTTGGTGGTTTAATTTCATAGTTAAGGGTTAAGATTCCTTGTGGTTGTACAGTATATGTTTCTCTATCCATCAAAATGAAGAGTGTTTGCTCACTAGTTATGAGTTGTAGTGTTTTCGCATCATATGCTGAAACAGAAGGGGAGAGGGTAATTATGTCCGAGCCTTCATTTTTGAATGTTACATTACCAGTAGTTTTTGATCCTGCTGTTATGGTCTTCTCATATATCGAAGGAGTTACAGTGCCAGCGTAAATATTTGAAGGGAAAATATATGGAATCCCTAAAATGCAAAGGATTGTGAGGGATAGCAATATTCTTAATTTCATCGAGGTAGTGAGTGAGTTACTTTCTTCTTCTTTTTGCTGACTTTTACTATGACGACGAGGGTAATGATAAATACCAAAGCTAACAATATTATTCTCCATGGAATTATCCAGAAGGAGATCTCAGATGTTAGAGGCGAAAATCCTGGTTGGAATGTTCGATATGTAGCAATTAGGTTAGCTTTGATCGGGCCCAAGACGATAGCTTTGTCTTTAGTCAAAAAAGAACCCAAATTCCATGAAGTTTCGTAGTTACCAGTGTTATCTCTTAATATACTCTGGTTGTTAGCATTAAACGGTATTCTAGTTATTTCCTGATTAAAAATATTTGTAAGAACAATTTCTCCTACTGGAGTTATATGTGTATCGCCAAGATTTTTAATTCGTGTATCAAAGGTCAGGGTAGGGTATTCATAGAAGTTTTTAGGCGTAGAGAAGTCTAAGAGTTCTGCATTTTCAACAAACTCATTTCCTATCTTAATGAGGATTGGCATCCCTGCTGTCAGAGTAGTAATTGCACCCGTACCAGTCAGCTCAGCCTCATTCTCAGACATGAAAGCAATCATCACTGTATATTCTCCCTTGGTTGCATCTTTGGGTACATTAATCTCGTAATATATTTTGACATTTTTGTTAGGTACTAATTCTAATTTTGTGGTGCTAGCAGTTAGCCATGAAGTCGCTGTGTAGAGAGATTTAGCCTCCTGTTCTTCTGTTAGGATTACAGCAGTACCGGGTTGATTTTCTACTTGTCTGAATCCTCGGAGAATGACATCGTAATTTATGGTTTTCTCGGAGAGATTCCATGCTACCAATTCCCCGTTATATTTTTGTCCAGGAGAGAGTTGCAGCTTTTCAGAAGTAGGTGCGGTACCAATGGAAATAGATTCTGCAAATGTGGGTTTAGCTAAAACAAAAAAAGATATCGAAAGAATGAAGAAGGATACAAGCGTTGTATATAATGTAGATGTATATTTATTTTTCATATTCTAGTAATAACCACCACAGACAAAGATAACGCTTTCAGAGTATGATCCTGCTACAGCAGTAGCCCCTGCGCTAGCACCGTATGTAACTGTTGAGCTTTCTGAGGAACCTTGCGCTCCATTTTGGTACAGGATTAATTGTGCTCCTGCCGATGTTCTATCTAATGCTCCAAAAACACCAACAGTTGAATCGACAAAATCTGTGCTTACATATGCTCCAGAGCCACCTGCATCTGGATCGGAGAGAGTCATTCCAAAACCTTCAGCTCCAACACCTCTTAAATCGATTGTTGTACTACCTGTAGACGCTAATAGGTCGTAAGTAACAGTTGATTTGTAAAGACCAGCATCCGTAGATCCATCTCCCGTACCGTATGCGGCCCAGTAGTAACCACCTGTTGTGGTTGCAGTACTAGTGGTGATGGTGTGTGTAACTGTAGCAAAAGAACCACCTGGGTACAAAGAACCAAGATTTACAGCATTAGAACTGATACTACAGCTAACGGAAGGTACTGCAGATACTGTAGCAGATACCACAACGGTATCATTTGTAATCAAATTTACTTTAAATGTACTTGAATCAATAGTCGCGCCACTTTGTGCTGCGATTGTTACTTCATGATCTCCTGTTGTATCATCCGTACCAATAACACCGGCGGTAGTACCATTTGCAATTTTAACACCATATGTAGTACCAGCAGTTAATACGCCAACACTTGATATTGTTATTTTATCTACTGATCCAGCACCAGAACCTTGTACGCATGCTGCACTTAGGGTCCCAGAGGTAGGCAAGACTGCATCAATAGCCCAGTTCGTAGCTGCTAGGTCTGCGGCAGAAGATGATACGGCGGTAACCGTCAAGTTTCCAGCGGTTCTACACCACAAAGCATCATCAGCGTCAGGGAACGCAATAGTGACAGTTCCGGCAGTAGGGATAGTTTGGCCTGTATCTATAGCTAAGATATATTCTATGGTATTAGGTGCTGTTCCATTAACATTCGCCTGTATTCTACTTAAGAAAAGATATGCTGCAGTAAGTGAACCTGCATGAGATGTAAAAACGGGAGAGAAGATAATGAAGAAGGTAGTGAGTGCAATAATTGCAATACCACTTGAGACTAAACCGATCTTTTTCATATATTTTGGGCAAGTAAGAATTAAAATTCTCTATATACAAATACAATTTAATATCAAATTGTATGTTTTGTCAAATAATAATAGAGAGAATATATTTATCTAATATATATGTAAAGTTAATCAATGTTATCATCCAATTGAAACCGGAGTAATATAAACATGGAGAATTAGTAATAACCACCACAGACAAAGATGACGCTTTCAGAGTATGATCCTGCTACAGCAGCTGCTCCTGCTCTACCTCCATAGGTGACGGTTGAGTTCTCGGCTGATGTTTGTGCGCCATTTTGATACAAGATTAATTGTGCTCCGGCAGGGGCTCTATCCAACGCACCGAAGACACCGGCTGTTGCATCACTAAAATCTGTGCTTACTACTGCTGCGCCTGCGCCATCTGGATCTGATAGGGTCATTCCAAATCCCTCTGCGCCGACAGTTCGAAGATCGACTGTTGAACTACCTGTAGATGGTAATAGGTCGGTAGTAGCGGTTGACTTGTAAAGCCCAGCATCTGTAGATCCATCTCCTGTACCATATGCAGCCCAATAGTAACCTCCTGTTGTTGTAGCTGTAGTTGTAGAGATAGTATGCGTTATGGCAGAGTAGGAACCACCTGGGTACAAAGATCCAAGATTTACAGCATTAGAACTTATGCTACAAGTTACGGAAGGTACTGCAGATACTGTCGCAGATACTACAACCGTATCATTTGCAATAAGGTTTACTTTGAAAGTACTTGCATCTATGGTAGCTCCGCTTCTTGCTTCCACGGTAATCTCATGGTCACCTGAGGTATCATCTGTACCGATAACGCCTGCGGCAGAACCATTGGCAAGTTTGACACCATATGTAGTACCAGCAGTTAATGCTCCAACACTTGATATTGTTATTTTATCTACTGAAGATGCTCCAGAGCCTTGTGTACATGCAGCAGTGAGTGTCCCGGAGGTTGGTAATACTGCATCAATAGCCCAGTTAGTGGCTGCTAGGTCTGCAGCAGAAGAAGATACTGCTGTAATTGTTAAGGATCCAGCTGTTTTACACCAACCGGCATCATCAGCATCAGGAAAGGAGATTGTAATTGTACCTGCGGTAGGGATAGTTTGGCCTGTATCTATAGCTAAGACATATTCTACAGTATTGACACCAGCGCCAGTCAAATTCACCTGTAGTCTGCTCAAGTACATATATACTGCAGTTAGAGAACCGGCCTTAGAAACGAAAGCAGGGAAGAGGGCAACGATAAAGAAGGAAATCAATACGGTTGAGATTGCGATAATTGTTAGTTTTGTTTTCTGAAGGTTCATTAGAGCAACAGCAACTATATTTAATGAATTATATCTACGGCCTATTCTTAGATTACACCACAAGGGGGTCCAAGTCAAAAGGCTTCTAGTATCTTGGAACCAGCACAAAGTAAATACTCTCAGAGTAGTCAGAGGCAGGGTTTTTGTTGGTTGCAGCCTTCGCTATAAGATACATCCCAACTCTGCCATTTTGTATTGGTCCATCTCCATCATATATTTTGTTGGCTGTGGTCGTAACTGCCCCCACGGTATTTATACTTCCTGCATAGTTTGTTGTTGCTGTAAGATCTCCGAGGTAAGAGGAGGAATCGTTATCAATATAGAAGCTTTGCAATCCAAAACCCTCCGACTGTGCATCGAGATCGCCGTTAGCAGAGGATATTGTCTGAGATGTAGTTGTACTGTATAGTCCTCCGTTTTTTCCATATTGGATTACGGCAACACCACCAGCAGAATTACTTTGTATGTCTAACCAGACCAAACTTGGTGCGGTAGTTGCGGCAGCTCCTGCCATTAAATCATCAGTACCTGAAAACGAAATGGTATATGGTGCACCTGTTTCTGTGGTAATTCCACTAGAGGGCGCAATATCAATATCAAATGAGATGGTCCCATTTCCTGTGGTTGCACTTGAGGCTTTGCTGTAATCGGATTGTGTAAAATCTCCTTGTAAGGCAGAGATACTAATATAGTATAGAGTAGCAGATTGTAATCCTTGAATATTGAAGACTTCGGTTTCCCAATCTGACTGGGTTCTGAAATCATTGATATTATGATTTCCAACTGCTTCTGGTCTGAATGTAGAACCATCTATATATTGTACATCGTTAACAAAATTGTCCGTTGATATAGCTACGGTATATAGAGTATCGGATGGGTTTGAGTTGGTAATGATTTCAAATCTCGCCCTGTTGTAACACCCACCAGCACCACAGAGAGCAACCATGCCTCCGCTCAATTCTGTTGGTCCTGTTAAACAGTTGGTACTTCCGTTTGTTGTTGTTTCAAAACATTGGATACCAGGTTGTGCGGCTAAAAAGTTTGAGGAAGGATCTTGTTGTAGTCTGTAATTAGAAGAGTAGTTTCTAGGATCTGCAGAGATATTCCCAACGGAGTTCATAACGCTGTAACTGCCGGATACTGAATCCAAGAGTCCTCCACCTGTAGAGGTAGTAGCTCCTACAATTGTGAAATTTGTAGAGTCTAGGTCAGTGGCAAATACAGTTTGTACAAGGGATATGGATATTCCAGATATCAATACAAGTTTAATAATATTGGCAGTTTTCATTATTAATGATATTGTAAATTGAAACTATTAGTCAATCAATATATGAAAGAGACGGTTGTACATGTAAAAAATTTAAGGAAAATATATCACACTGGAGTTAGCAAGGGTTTGTTTAGTACTGAGAAGCGGGAAGTGGAAGCGGTTAAGGATATTTCTTTTGATATATATGGTGAGGAGGTTGTTGGGTTCATTGGTCCTAATGGCGCGGGTAAGACTACTACTTTGAAGTGTCTTTCGGGTTTATTAGTTCCTACTAGTGGTGAGGTTGAGGTTTTGGAATTTAAACCTGAAAAAAGGAAGAAGGAATTTCTACAAAAGATTGCTTTGGTGATGGGTCAGAAGAGTCAGTTGTGGTGGGAGTTAGCTCCAATTGAGACCTTCAAACTTAACAAGGAGATATATGGTATTTCGGACAAGGAATATAATGAGGTGGTGGGGGAGATGGTTGAGATTTTGGATATTGGTGAGGTGATTCTTAAACCTACTAGGAATCTTTCCCTTGGTGAGCGTATGAGGTGTGAGATTGTAGCGGCTTTGTTGCATACTCCAGAGTTAGTGTTTCTAGATGAACCAACTATTGGCTTGGATGTGGTTTCTCAACATAATCTGCGTGAGTTTATTAAGGTGTACAACCAGAGGTACAAGGCTACGGTACTGTTAACAAGTCATAATATGGAGGATGTTTCTAATCTTTGTAAAAGGGTTGTAGTTATAGATCATGGTGTGGTTTTGTATGATGGGAAAATATCAGAATTGATTAATGGTTTTGTTAAGGAGAAGTACATTCATTTTGTGCTAAAGGATAATATTAGGCCTGAGGATTTTAAGGGTTTGGGTAAGTTAGTAGAGTGTAGTGGTAATGAGGCGACATTAGAAGTGAGTAGGGAGAGGGTTAGTGATGTGTCTAAGGAGTTGTTGAATTTGTTTGAGGTTGTTGATTTGGATATTAGTGAACCTAACTTAGAATCTGTTATTAAGGGTATTTTCGAGGGTGGGTACAAGATTTAAGAGGATATTTTTGGTATAATCCCTATGTTCATATATATGGAGAGGTGTCAGAGTGGTCGAATGAGACGGTCTTGAAAACCGTTATATGGGTAACCATATCGGGGGTTCGAATCCCTTCCTCTCCGTTTTGTTATGTTATCTTTATAACCGTCTTCTTTCCAACATTAATCACATCCCCTGGTTGAGGTACAAAGTTCATATCACTTATCTTTTCCCCATTTACTTTAATGCTCCCTTCGTTAAGTTGTATAAATACCTGTTTTGCAGAAACACCAGTAATGTTTGCAACAATATTCTTTAAACGAGTACCATCAGTTTTAAATTCCTTAGTTTTGTTTAAACTAAAAGTAGAATCCCCAAACACTATCAATTCTGTAAGCCTAATTGCTCGAATCCTACTATCCATATCAAATACATTCCCCTCTATACCTAAGCTATTTAAGAAATGGGTAATTGTTACATCGGGGACTGCATTTTGTACTCTCTCTAACCAACTTCCCCTGTCTTTACCATTGAAATCATCAATATCTAAGAGAAGGTTTATGAACTCAAACCTGTCCCTAAACCTTGTAACTGGGTCTGGTGCAGCATCCCATTTCCCACCATTACTCGTAGGAGAGACTAGGGGAGTATTCGGGAGATTCCGAATGATACTATTTCTAAGTTGTAAATGATCCTGTGTAGCCAAATCGGACATCATATCTAACCATATGAGAGAAGGTTGTTCTTCTTTAGATATGAGCATTCTTGGTAACAATGCAGGATCTGCATCGTACAACGCGTTTGGTAAGTCTTCAGTCCCGTCACCTTCCACGGTATGTGTCAATTTCTCTCCTTTCCAATTTGGTAGTAATTTGAGAATCAGGCTATTTAAATCTTTAACTTCGGCTGAACGGATTAAACATTCCGAATGAGAAAAGGAGGTGGTATTCCCGCCATTCTTTTGTATTAGTTGTGTTAATGTTTCGATATTCTCATTTATCCTTAGGCTATCAATCATTTCTTTTTCTTCTGGATTATCTATTGTCTGAGCTAGAAGCTCGATGTCAGAGAGGGAGAGAAAGATATGGGAATGTACACCAAAAGAATTCAATGCTTTCTGAAATGAGGCCATTCCTTTTGCCCATTTAGATGGTCTGGCAGTATCCTTTGTACTTAATTCAGATGCGATACCAATGATCTGCTCATTATTTCCAGCAACCTCTGCAATTGGTTGGCATCCAACACTGATTATGGGGATAGTGTTTTGTACTTCTCTGGCAGATAGCAAAATATCTTGAAGCCGACTTTCATTCGTAGGTTCTTTGACCATTTTTGGTATTAATTCCTGATCTATCCAGCGAGTTAATAGTATCTTTTCGACGGATTCCATGGGATCTTTTTCAATTGTTTCTTGCATAATTTCTGTTTCCATAATTTATTTTTAATTATTTTGGTCCTGGGGACGGGACTCGAACCCGCTATGTCATATTGACGGCGGTTTTACAGACCGCTGCAGTACCACTCTGCGTCCCCAGGTTGTTAAAACAAAAAACGCCCTTGTAAATACCCAAATTAATGGATACTTACAAGGGCGTTATATACGCGATACCACCTTGTTTTGATATATATAAACAAAAAACACCCATAAAGGGTGTCATCTCATATTGATATATATCCTCGTTCTGAATGCTCTGTTGAGACGACACATTCGCTCGATATAACGGATCGAACCCGGCTCAGCTTACTATATTCGGCTTACAACTCAAGAGGGTAATTCAATTTAATATGTACGGGAATCTTGCTCCAACCGATTCCTCTCAGGTGGCCACCATATTTAATCTACTATTTCTCTTTCAAAGTCTTTGATTTAATTGTACTAAAGAACAGGTAATTATATCAGATATTTATTTTGATTGTCTATATGGTCTTGACATCTCAAGTGTATTACCCTTATAATACACCTATGAAAACATATTTGAATGATAAAAACAAAGAACTATTCGAAGCAATATTAAGCTGCAACACAGCAGAGGACATTGCTAACTTCTGTAGAGACCTAATGACCAAGGATGAGATAGAGGAATTTGTTAAGAGATTTGAAATAGCCAAAAGATTAAACGCAGGGGAATCCCAAAGAACAATATCCAGAGCTATGGAAGTAAGTATAACCACAGTAACTAGAGTAAACCAATGGTTAAAAAGAGGAATGAACGGATACAAGACCGTATTAAGTAATATGTCACATCATCATAAGCCACAATCTATTGGTTTATGATCTAGTATTTCAAGTTAATAATATTTCATAAGCCAAGAGATTGGCTTTTTTGTATATGGTGGCTGTAGCTCAATTGGCTAGAGCAATGGTTTGTGGAACCATAGGTTGCGGGTTCAAGTCCCGTCAGCCACCCCATATTTAGGAGGTATTTGCATATCCATGGGGGTATGTATTTACCTCTTAAAAAGAGGTGAGAGGAGGAACATTATGTTCCACTTACTAAACCGGTGGCACTCATCTGCTACAGGAACTCACATCGCGAGGAAGTCACATTGATTTAATATCAGACTTCCTCGCGAAATAATTTTGATAATAGAGAAATGGAAATGGAACAAACCGAAAAAAGAGAAGAAATACCATATTCAGAAATCCTAGTAACCTTAGGAGATATTTTGGATCCTAGAATCAGAGGAGAGATAGCTACAGGAAGGAGGCAAATAGCGGCAAGGACATATGAAGATGAGCCTCTTCCTTCAAAGGAACTAGAAATGGAAGCGCAAAGATATGATCTTGAAATTATGGAAGAGATAGAGAGAGAAATAAGTGAGAAGCAAGGTGTTGTTCTCACAATGTTTACATGTATGAATGGAAATGCTGCAGATATACAAAATAAAGGCTCGGAGATTATTCCGAAGACTTTTGATAAAAATCAGGTCTTTATACAGCGGTTTGCTTTGTTAAGAAAAATTTTCAGAGAGGCAGAGAAACAGGATATACGAGTTACACTTAATGTAATTATTGGAGATATAGATTTCCTAACGGATTACTATCCGACGATAGAGAGGAGTGAGGTAGATATTAACTTGGAACAATACTTCTCGAATGCTCAGATGTATAGGGATGATTTAACCGAAAACCTGAGAAAAGTTTTCTACGAGAATGGTATTAGTGCAGATATTTTTAATTTCGGTGACCAAGATGTAACAACTTTAAGTCTAGATGAAGCAGTACCAACCAAATCATCTATTAATGTAATGTCGCTTTTGTTAAATACTGCAAACTGGGGAACAGAGGAGATCGGTGAGGGGGAAATAGATGAAAGAGATATCTTAGAAGAAGCTTTCTATACTTCAAGAAGATGTAATTCAGAGAGGTTTGATCCTAATGTCTTCGCAGGATTACCTATTGATGCATATGAACAGATCGCTAGGATTAAGGCCTGTGGATACAGAAAACAAGGGGAGATTGTAAAGAGAATAGGAGGAAAAATTCTCCTCATGGACGAGCTTCCTCCAGCTTTAAAGACTAGGTTCTTAGCTAAGAATCCTTCTGATTTGTTATTCATTTTCCCATGGATTAGAGAAGAAGATGCATGGAAGAACCAAAATCTAGTTGAGATGGAGAAGGTAAACCGAGTAAAAAGGCTCTAGACTTAAAGGAATATAAAAGAATGTGGAAGATTCTTTTGAGTATCAGATATTGCCAGTCAAGTAGGCCCATAATATAGATTTCTAACTCTGTTTTATATATAATCATTGTCATAACAAGGTTATATAAATATATGTACTAACATATTTTCAATCTTTGTTAGTTCTTTAATAGAATACTACCAACCCCAAGTGGATATTGTTTGTAACATAACTAAATTATGTTCTAAATTTTATCCACTTGGCAAAAGGAGGCCATAATGCAATTCCAGGATTTAGATTGGGAAAGTATCTTAAAAGAGGTAAGGAGAGGGGTCTCGAAAATAGAATTTCGAGAGAAATCACTTTCTTCAGGAAATGGAGTTATCAACCGGGGAAAAAGATTCAATGTGATTTGTCTCTCGGAGTTCCATGTCATCCTCTCGATTGAATATCTCAAAAATATGAGTCTTCCCAAAGGAAGCTACATATTGGTAAATGAGATTTCTAGATTTTTAGGATCTCGTCCCTTCTGCAGATATATGGATGGCCATTTCTTCGTGTGGGAGTGGACTCCTCAGTATTTACAGAATATGAGGTTCAATATGCTAAAGGAGATGAAGAAGCATTTTCTTCAATGGAACAACAGCGGTATTCTTTAAAGAACAAATGGCACCTTGTGCAAAAACACGGGTGCCGTTTTTCTTTTAACAACCATACCCCATATATATACCATCCTTGTTATTCTAATCATTTTAGAATATACTCACTACTGTCCGGATTAAAATAAGAATAAATATAAATAAAATGAGAGACTTTAATAGATCAGGTGGAAACAGTAGAGGTGGTGGAAGAAGCTTCGGTGGAGGTGGTAGAAGTTTTGGTGGTGGAGGAAGAGGAAGAAGTGAAAGACCAGAAATGTTCAGTGCAACCTGTGATCAATGTGGAAAGGACTGTGAAGTACCTTTCAGACCATCAGGAGACAAGCCTGTTTACTGTAGTGATTGTTTCGAAACCAAAAGAGATGATGGAGGAAGAGATTCTAGAGGAGGAAGATTTGAAAGTAGAGAAAGAAGACCAAGCTTTGACAGAGGTGGATTCAGAGACAGAGAAGAGAAGCAGATGTTCTCAGCAGTATGTGATGAATGTGGACAGGATTGTGAAGTTCCATTCAAACCATCTAGTAACAAACCAATCTTTTGTAGCAAATGTTTCGAGAGCAAAGAAGGAAACAAGAGTAATGGTGGAAGCAAGGGATGTGATTGTGGAAATCTAAAAGCTGATATTGAAGCATTAAACAAGAAATTAGATAAGATTATTAGTATTCTTGAACCTATTAAAGAGGTTAAAGCTGCTAAGAAAGCTATCAAAAAAGAAGTTGCTGAAGTAGTCAAAGAAGTTAAGAAAACAGCAAAGAAAGTAGTTAAAAAAGCTAAAGAGATTAAGGAAGATATAACGGAATAATTTCTTTTCTAAGTTAGTATCATCACCGAGCGGAAACGCTCGGTTTTGTTTTGTGCTTCAACATCTAGAAAACTTATAGTAATAGCGATATAATTACGAATTAATTCCAATGGGAATTAAAATCTTGCACGCTAAAAATTAAAAGGAGATGCCGAATGGAAACGAACACGATCCTCACGATAGTATTTTCAGTAGTGGCCATAGTAAGTGCAGTCGTAGCAGGAAGAGCCTTCTGGTATTGTAAAGACAAAGTTCTCTATATATTTGGCGGTATTACTGCGGCTGCAAGTGTAGGATCCATAATCATGGGATCAATAATACACCGTTGGTGGGTGTGGGTCCCGGCGATTATTCTTCTAGTCATTGCGTTGGCTATCATGCTTCTCAATTGCATCACGGGGGACTCTCCTTCGGGTCCGTTTGATGACGAAGACTAAGTAAGAAAGAATAGCTCGGAATGAAGCATGCAAGATGGCCAGTGGCTTAAAATAAATATAAGTCACTGGTCTAGCTTCATTTGTAAAACAAATATATACCCTGTATCATTTATGCATTCCAACATATACACAAAGCTATGGATCTTGTTGCACTAATAACACAAATAATCTCCACTGCTAAATACCCAGTAATATTCTTGATGTTCTTCATAGATGGTTCTTCTACTAACTTCATAGCTTCAACATTAGCTGGAAGTGGATTACTGAATATATGGATAATAGTTGTGGCTGCAATAATCATAGAGTTATGTGTAGATATGTTTTACTTTATGCTAGGACATAAAGTATCTAATACTGAGATTGTAAAAAGGCTTACAGATAGCAAAAAGAGTGAATTTCTTAAGGTGATAGAGAGCGCATACAAAAAACACCCGGGTCTTACATTAATGCTGGTGAAATTCGCAGGGCCATTGGCAATCCCCGGTATCCTCTATATGGGAAAGATGAGAGCGTTAACTATTCCGAAATTCATACAATATGCTGTCATAGTGGCAGGAACAAGAGCGGCACTGCTTTCATTTGTAGGATATATGGTAGGGAAGGGAATCACCGGATTTGTAAAAGTATATGACCTTTTTAAGGTTTTTGGAGTTGTACTCCTGATAGCTGCTATAATATTCATCATATACAAAACAAACCAGAAGAAAATAGAGAAATGGATTTTAAATATATTTAAAAAGATACAATAGGATGTCGAAACAAAAGGATAAAACTAAGGGGAATTTCTTGAAAAAGGCAAAGGAATTAATTACAAGATTTTTCATTGGAGATACTCCAAATGTGAATCCTTTCAAACCGCAAGATAGGGATGCTGGTTTCCCAAGTGGTACGCCACATTTTCTTAAGCGAATATATGAAATCGTACCGGGTTTCTTTACTTGGTTATTCATTCTCTCTCCAGTCATATTTGCACTCTTGCGATGGAATCAGGTCTTCGCTATATATGTAGCCTTTCTTGTTGCATACTGGTCTTTGCGTGCATTCAAATTCATAATAGGTATATATATTGGTCTTAAAAGGGTCAAGCACGACACGACGACTGATTGGGTCGAGAAGATACATAGTGAGGTAGGGCAAGAATTTAAAGAAATGCGATACATATATCTGTGTCCAGTATATTCGGAAAGTTTGGAAGTATTAGAACCTTCATTTGAAGCATTTGCGAATAGTGATATTGGGGCAGACAAGATAGATTTGGTATTAGCAATTGAAGAAAAGAAAAAGGATTTCCAGATTGAGAATTTCAACAAACTTAAGGAAAAGTATGGGAAACGATTCGGAAGTATGAGGTATTATGTCCACCCATTTGGGATTCCAGGAGAAGTCATTGGTGTTAAGGGAGGGAACATTAACTGGGCGGGAAGGCACTTGGTTGAAGATCTCGAGAAGGAAGGCAAAGATCTATCCAAATATCTCTTGATTTCTTGTGACTCAGATCTTAGACCACATGCGAAATACCTATCTGCTATAATGTACAAATATCTGACAGTAGAGGACAGAGACAATCGTTTCTATGCAAGTGCACTCCATACATTCAATAACAATATTTGGAGAGTTCCATCAATCATTAGAGCACAATCCAATATGTTAACCCTAGTAATCTTGCAGAACTGGGTAGTTGAGAAGCTCAAGAGAATTCCGTTTGTAGGGGAGAGTCTGTATATTAGAGATACATTCTCCTCGTACATCGTCAATCTTAAAACATTGAAGAAGTTAGAATTCTGGAACCCAGAAATTGCAAATGATGATACGGCTTTTTACTGGAATGCAATGATAAGGACGAGTGGGACTTTTAAGAGCCAGGAAGTGTACGTACCGACATATAATGATGCTGTTGAAAATCAGACATATCTAAAATCTCATGTCTCATACTACAAGCAGCAACATCGATGGGGATGGGGTGTGGTTAATGTCCCGATAACAATCGCGGCGCTTTTCCAGAAAGGAGATCAGTTCCCCGTATACAGAAAGCTATTCATGTTGAGAAGTATTTTTGAATATCAGATATGGTATTTAACTGTTGTCTTCATACTTACATTTGGTCTTACAATCATGGGCTGGTTAAGTCCAAGCTACCAGTACACAGTTTTAGCATACAATCTCCAACGAGCTTTAAGCTATATATTCACTGCAATTACTCTAACCAATATCCCAATTGTAATATTTAGGAGAATGATAACTCCTGTCCCAAAGGGATGGAAATGGTGGAGACATGTTCTTGATTTTGCTGAAACCGCTCTTGTGACTGTTAATATGCTGACTTTTGGATTCATACCGTATGTACAAGCTCAGACAGAGATGATGTTGGGCCAAACAAGCTTCAAGAGGAACTTCTATGTCACAGAGAAAGTTAAGATAGACAAGGGAAATTAAATTCAGGGAAATTTCATTTTAGTACTGTAATGTTTAAATACTAAATTATTAGTTTTAAACATATGTTCCTCAAAATACTCAAAATGATCCTGTACTTCTTCATAATTTTTGCTAAACCAGTGTACGCGGATAACTTTGACGGCACGCTAGATACCTCAGATAATCAATACGTTCAGACTATAGCGTTTGCAGTTAGCGACTATCCAACTATTAAGAATATCCTGTATGAGAAGAATACCTTCATAGCAGAAGATACGGATCTAATTCTTGTAGATGGGCAGATAGAGTCTTTCATAGATTTTGATGGTACTAGGCGTATTCCGATGGTGGCCGACAGTGTAAGTGCACCCCCAGGGACACAGGTAGACGTGGTCTACCTGTACAAGAATTCAACCGGGCATGGGATAGAGATTTCTAAGGTTGACTGGGTTTTGAGTAGAAATATTAAGGAGAATGGGTCCTTAATAGATATTCTAGAGATTTCAGGATATGCAGAGGGAAATCTGGGATACAAATATTCTAATCAGAATCTAATCAAATCTGGAATATACAAAGAATATGTGGGGAAGGGAATGGTATCAGATGGCGGAACGGGGGCATATATATTGGAAAGTGTTACGGTAAAAAATCCCTTGAACGTTGATGATACAAAGGTAGTTCTCAACGACGAGGGTGGTGTAGATTTCGAGATATATATTCAGAATATGAGTAAAGAATTTTTAAACGATTTAAAATTTGAGTATGGACCTCATGAAGAGGTTTTCAGTTTAGGTGCGGGGGAGGAATATGTCGTAAAATTTTCGACTTTGGATATACCATTAACTTTGGGAACATTTAGTGTCTACAATCCAAATATTAAAGAGACATGTGCAGTATCTGGTTCTCCATACTATACATATACTCAAACGGATGCCATCCCAGTACTAGCACACAGAGGTGCGGATATTGTACCTGGAGCTACAGTACAGCCTGTGAGAGAAAGTTTTTGCATTAAACGAATACCATATACTATGATCTCTGAAGCTATGGTATTGAGTCAGGTAGAGACTGTATCTGAGGAGGAAGAAGTATTGGGGACATCAGACGAGCAGAGAATACTACCCAAGACAGGGCAAGTAGGTATGACGATACTCACCTTACTTGTTGTAGATGTGCTTCTTTGGTATTCTTTGTATATATTAAGGAGGAACCATGAGAGTAAAAATACAAATTCCAGAATACGTACAAAAAGTAAGTAGAATGCTCAACAAGGAGGGCTTTGAATGCTACCTTGTAGGGGGTGCTGTACGAGATATTGTAATGGAATTGGAACCTCGGGACTATGATTTAGCCACAGATGCGCTTCCTGATGAAATGTTAAATATCTTTCCTAAATCTGTATCAGTCGGTGCTAAATTTGGGACAGTTATGGCCCTCATTCAAGACAACTTGGGCGAAACACACGAAGTAGAAGTAACAACCTTTAGAAGCGAATCTGACTATGTGGATGGAAGATGGCCTGTGAATGTAGAATTTGTTAAAGAGATAGACAAAGATTTGGGTAGGAGAGATTTCACCATAAATGCAATGGCTGTGGACTTAGGAAGCCTTGATCTAGAAGGTAGTAACGAAGAAATCGAAGTAGAAGTATATGATCCATATGATGGGATTAAAGATATTGGATTAAAGAAGATACGGGCCGTCGGTACACCAATGGAGAGATTCAAAGAAGATGGATTAAGAGCATTTAAGGCATGTAGGTTGGCTTCTCAGCTGGGGTTTGAAATTGAAGAGGAAACCTTTAAAGCCATATCCGAATGTATCCCTGTAGCAGCTCAAGTTTCAATGGAACGTGTCCGAGATGAATTCATGAAGATGATTCTGAAATCTTCTAAACCTTCCGTAGGTATAGAGCTCATGAGACAAACTGGTTTGCTCAAACTCTTCATGCCTGAATTACTAGAAGGTCTAGGTGTAGAACAAAAACTATTCCACAGTGATGATGTATATTGGCATAACCTTCGAACCTGTGATGTAGCACATGACAGTGTAAAATTAGCGGCATTACTACATGATATTGCTAAACCACGAACAGATATGGGTAACGGTCATTTCTATGGTCATGATGCAATGGGGTCTGAGATGGCGGAAGAAATATTAAAGAGGATGAAATTCCCACAGGCAGAGATAAAGAGGGTAGTATTGCTAATGAAAAACCATATGTTCTACTATCCACATATACAAGATGGAATGACTGAAGAAGAGAAGGGGAATATTGAACTACACCAATGGTCTGATTCTGCAGTAAGAAGATTCTTACAAAGAGTAGGGTTAGACAATATCGACGAACTATTTAAATTGCGATTAGCAGATGCCCAAGCAAATCCTAAAACAGCATTTAAACCAGAAGAGATAACATTGCTGCAGAAACGAATATCCGAAGTCATGCAACAAGATATGGCTTTGAAGATTACGGATTTGAAAATTAATGGAGAAGATCTCGTAAGCATGGGTATTCCAAGAGGACCAGAACTAGGCAAGGTCTTAAAAGAACTTCTTGATATGGTATTAGAGGATCCGATGTTAAATACTAAAGAGAAATTAATGGAGAAAGCTAAGATCATAGCTAAGATTTAAATTATTAATATAATTAAGTGAAAAGAATAGAAAAAAAGTCGGTGCCGGTACTTTTTGAGAAAGTACTCAGTGGGGAGAAAAATTTTGACCTAAGAATAGCGGAATTTGAATGTGAAGTAGGGGATATTTTGGTATTACGAGAATGGGATCCAGAACTTAACAACTACACTGGAAGACAGCTGGAGAAGACAATTACCTTTGTTATGAAAACCAAAGATCTCAAATTCTGGAGTCAAGAAGATATAGAGAATCTAGGATTTCTAGTAATGTCATTTAAATAGGGTTGTAAATCCTTGCCCTTTTCGTCTATCATGTACATAGCTTAATTAACTAGAACTGCCTTAATGAAGTTAAAATTCTGTGGTGCTGCAAAAACTGTCACGGGTTCGTGTTTTTACGTAGATACAGGCGAACTTAAATTCGTAGTGGATTGTGGAGCATATCAAGGTTCTAACGAACAGGAGGCACTAAATTACGAACCTTTTCCGTTTGATCCTGCTGAATTAGATTTCGTTTTCCTTACACATGCACACTTCGACCATTGTGGAAGACTTCCTGTGTTAGTTAAACAAGGTTTCCATGGAAGAATAGTATGTACACAACCGACAAGAGATTTGGCTAAGGTCGTGCTTCTAGATGCCGCTAATCTTCAGCAAGAAGAATATGAAAGGTGGGTAGCAAGGGTTAAAGAAGGAGGGACAACTGCAACTCCTGCCGAAGAAGAATCAATATATGCGAGCAAAAAACCTCTCTTTACAATAGAAGATGTGGAAGCAATGGCTGGATATTTCGAGGTATATCCGTACAGTACCTCTGTAAATATAAGGGATCATTTTGAGTTCAGACTTCGAGATGCCGGCCATATAATTGGTTCTGCATGTCTAGAATTCTGGATTAAAAATGAGGCGGGGAGAACAAGGAAACTTGTTTTCTCTGGAGATCTAGGACAACCGGGAGCTCGTATAGTGAAAGATCCAGATCTCATTCGTGAGGCAGATTATGTGATCTGTGAATCAACATATGGGAACAGAGTACACCGAGATAGAAATGAAACACTTTTAGAACTATTAGCAATATTACAACAGGCACAAAAAGAAGAAGGCAATGTCCTTATTCCTGCTTTCGCAATTGAAAGGGCTCAGGAGATTTTGTATGAGATAAATATGTTTGTTGAGCAACGGTTACTTTCTGGATTACCTATATATCTTGATAGTCCAATGGCATCCAAGGCCACAGCAATATTCAAGCAGTATCCAGATTTCTACGATGAAGATGCCAAACGGTTACTTAGTAAGGGTGATGATCCATTTGAATTCCCAGGGCTACACATTGTTGAGGACTCAGAAGAATCCAAACGTCTCATATCCAAGCGTGGAATTGTCATAATGGCAGGCAGTGGAATGTGTACAGGAGGGAGAATAATCCATCACCTAAAGAACAATATTGAGAGTAGTAAAACACATATTGTATTTGTTGGATATCAGGTCCAGGGTACATTAGGAAGGAGAATAGTGGATGGGGATAAGATTGTAAAGATATTTGGAAGAGAATATGAAAATAGGGCACATGTACATACATTAGGTGGATTCTCTGCTCACGGAGATGAACGTGATCTAAGTTACTGGCTTGGCAGTTTTGGTCATACGCCTAAACAGATATTCATGGTACACGGTGACGAGCAGGTGGCGGAAGAGTTCGCTAACAAGATATACAAGGAAACACATATTGACACAGTTGTTCCTAATTTAAATGAAGAATTTGAGCTTAAGTAGTATGGAAGTATACACACAGATTGACAAAATATATGAGGATATACAAAATTTGAACATACAAGGTGCTACTAATGTCGCACTTTCGACTTTCGAAGGTATGAAGTTGTATCTCTCATTAACCAAGGAGACAGACAAGCAAAAGATATATGATGAGTTCTTTAATGTGGGAGATAGGTTGTCAAAGGCACGACCTAATGAACCGTTAGCTAAGAATGGGGTTAGATTCGTAAAACATTTTTTTAAGAAAGAATTTTCTGTTTTACCAGAGTTGTCCACTATGAAACCAAGGCTTGATGAGCTATGTGCGGAATATGTTGCAATGATTTCCGAATCAAAGAAAAATATTGTTGAAAAATCTAAGAACTACCTCAGGAACTATGACAGGATTTTTACACATTGCCACTCTTCGACAGTCGAAATATTGATCAAAGAATTATCTCAGGGAGACAAGGACTTCGAGGTAGTGTGCACAGAAACTAGGCCGAGATTACAGGGTAGAATAACAGCGAAGAATTTGGTTAATGCTGGAATTAAAACAACAATGATAACGGATAGTGCAGCAGATTCATTCATCATCAATAGGGGAAACGTACGTATTGACGCAGTATTCATAGGGTGTGACCAGATTACAAAGGGGGGGTATGTTCTGAATAAAATAGGGAGTTGGAGTATAGCAATGAGCGCTCACTATGCAGACAAACCTGTATATATAATCTCCCCATTGTTGAAAATTGACGAGAGCTCATACACAAGAGATATCGAGATAGAGGTGAGAGAAGACTCAGAGATATGGCCAGATGCTCCTAAGGGTTTAGAGATATACAATCCAGCATTTGAGATTGTGGATAATGTCCTAATTACTGGTTTTATTACAGAATTTGGTATAGTTAAACCTACAGAAGTGGATGCTGTAGTTAAAGAGAAATATCCATGGATATTCGATAACTAACTTTTTACTATTCAGTCATGTCTTTTTACTTGAGAAGCAAAAATCTAGATCTTGGTGAGGATAATAGTTTCAATATTGTTCTACATAGGAAAGACGCTGAGAAATTAGGTGTTAAGGAGGGAGAGCTACTCTTCATTGGTATAGGTGATGCTGACCTCTATGCGAATGTCATAGAAACAGAGGAAAGAGTACACCAGGGGGAGATTGGGTTATTCGAGGAAATATGGAAAGAATATATGGTAGTAGAGGGTAGCACGGTATTCGTAGATATTCCTGAGAGGAGTAAGGCAGTGGAAGCAATCAGTAGAAAACTTTTAGGTCATGATCTCACTAAAGAAGATTTAGAATTAATCATGCAAGAGATTGCTTCGAGGAGATTGAGAGAAACAGAGATCGCTTTTTTCATCTCTACATTCTTTAATCCTGGATTTAATGAAGAGGAGATATATTGGATGACTCAGGGTATGGCTCAATCTGGCGATTCTTTGTCGTTTAAGAACTTAAGAGGGAAGGGGAGCGTAATAGCTGATAAACACTCGATTGGTGGCGTGGCTGGTAAGGGGATTACTCCTGTATTAGTACCCATACTTGTAGCTGGTGGTTTGGTGGTCCCTAATACCTCTTCCAGGGCAATTACATCTCCATCTGGCACATCAGATATCTTGGAGGTTGTAATGCCGGTATCGCTTACACAGGAAGAAATAATGGATGTGGTTAAGAAGACTGGTGGCTGTTTGTTCTGGGGTGGCTCTTTGAGTATCTCTCCTGCAGATGATGTCATTATTAATGTTGAGAGATCTTTGAGAATCCAAGAATATCAAAAGGTATTAGTAAGTATCGTAGCTAAGAAGGTGGCTTTGGGTATTGAGAATATTTTAATTGATTTGCCATACGGTAAGGGTAGTAAGATTGAGAAGACAGAGGACGTCTTTGAATTGGCAAAAGAGTTCAAAAAACTTTTTAAGAAATTCGGGATTGTATGCGAAACTACTACTCGTAAGGTAAATGGCCCTGATGGGAGGGGAATTGGTCCTAACTTAGAGATGAAGGAATCACTTAAGATATTGGAGAGAGAGGGATTTGCGTCTTTGGATATGGAGTTGGTAGTTATTGATATGGCTGGTATCCTCTTCGAGGCTACTGGTGTATCAAAAGAGGGTGAGGGTAGGGTTCTTGCTCAACAGATCTTAGATTCGAAACAGGCATATGACAAGTTCTGGGAGATTGGTTTCGCACAGGGTGCTACTAAGATTACCAAGTCTAGTGAGATTAAAACGGGGAACCTTAGCTTTGATGTTAAGTCTACAGAGAGCGGTACTGTTAAGTTGGTTAGTAGTATAGAGCTTGTGAATGTAGCTAGAGCTTTGGGTAATCCTCGTATTAAGGAAGCTGGTATGTACATTGAGAAGATGCCAGGAGAGGCTGTTAAAAAAGGCGATGTGCTATTCACAATGTATGCTACTTCTGCAGACAGATTAGAAAACGGTAAAAAAGCTGTAGATTTAAAGAAGATGTATGAGATAGTCTAAGGAGCTTTTACGATACAGTCGAATTCTTATTATTAATTCTTCTTTTCCTAATATTTCTTATTATACCCTTCACGACGAAGACTATTATCGATGTAACTAATACTATGGCTATGATAGGGCCAGTTATTATTACTGCTTTTCCAATAGTAGTCGTTTTAAGGAATGTATTTATCCACTGCCCAAGATTGTATTTATCTGTTGTAGGGATATCTTCTACAGAGGTATATCCTTTTTCAGGAATAATGTTGGTATATGTTTTTAATGTTTTGAAATCTATATCACTATCATCTATACCATACACATTAAGGTTGTACCCCTCTGTAGTTAGTATGTCTATATTATCTGCCGAAAACACCCTTATATTCGAAAGTGTATCTCCATTGAAAACTTCCCAAAGAACTCTGTCCATACTTTGGCCGATCCTCATATTGTCGCTTTCTAGGGTCGGGTCTATTGAAAGCCATCCGTAATCAGGAATCCATGCTTGCACCCACTGATGTCTTACTTGCTTAGATTGAGTTTCTTCTAAATTCGCATATCCAAGTGCAGCTCTGGCAGGGATACCTTGTGCTCTAAGTAATGCAATCATGGAGTCTGCATATTCCATGCATACAGATGCTCCACCTTCCAGTGCAGCTTTTGCTCCGATTCTCTCATTTTCTGAGTTTGCCTTGTTTTGATCGTATGATAGCTTCCCTCCTATGTATGCATAGTCGACTTTGATGATATCCAGTACTGTAGCTTTCCCATCCTTTAACTTGTTAGCTTCCTCCCTTATGAATGAATCGTCTATCTGCCAATACCGAGTAGCATTCAAATATGGTTTAAGGAATGATCCTGCGGCAATCTTCTCTTGATAGGTAGTCCAATTCATATTAATAGCAGGTGTGCTTGCATCGTACTCATCCTGATTGACGACGATATATCCTTCAAGAGTTATTGTCCCTATGGTATTGGCGGGTACTTCAAATGATGCAATGATATTGCCCTCGGCATCTCGATATATGTCGGAGGGGGTAGGAGATACATTAGTGAAATATACCTTTTGTCCTGTCTCATCAAATTCTCGGGGTAAGGAGATTTCAAATATGTTCGTAGAGAGTGCTTTGAGAAATCCGGTGAATTTCTCAGGTATGAGGGTGTCAGTCTTTGGGGTGGTATATGTAAGTGCGAATTTGTATGTTACAGATGTTCCAAACTCTAAGTATGGAGAATTACCAATTCTGTCTTCCTGATCAAATGTATATGTTGTTCCTCCATTTTTAGTAGATTGAGTGAATGTGTTTGGGTATGCTTTTGCAAGTGGAGAAATACTCTCATCTACCGTTATTGTTAATCCATAATTGAAAGAAGTTTTCGTATTGGATGCTGTATCTGTTTGCTCAAATACGACATCAGTAGGTAGTGCTGGAGCCTGGAGAGTTACATAGTTTACTACCTTGGTTACAAAATCATGAGTGGTATATGCAATCTGTATTATATATGCGGAACTGGCTGTAGTTTGTTTGTAGTTGGGTACCTTAATATATATCCCAGCTCCATTAGCTTGTTCTTCTACAGTATATTTTACAGTTCCTCCAAGGGAGTTTGTTACTTTTAGTGAGTCTAACTTGTATTTTCGCTCTGTCGTTATTTGTTCCTCTGTACTATCCGGTAGGTCTGGGATGTTGAAGACCTTCTCTCCTGTGGCAGGGTAGAAGTAACCACTATTCTCAACAGTTCTGGTATATTTCGTAGTTACAGATACAAAATTATCGCCTGTGGTGTACGAGATATTGGTATTTGAATTTATGATGAAGTCTGATGCTTTCGCTAGTACTTTAGATGGAAAGAGTACAAGTATTGAGATGATGCTGAGGATATATATGGACAGTTTCTTCATTGTATTGGTTGGAGCGATTTAATGTATTTAATATCATAGCAATTATTGAAAAAGGAGGAAAGAAGACCTATAATACGGGCCGTGACAGATCTTTATATTCTAAGACTAAAGAGGAGAAAAATGGCGATTCTTAATTTCCGAGAAATAGATAGAAAGGAAATCGAGAAGTATTGCAAAGAAAACAGGGAGATACTCTCGAAAACGGGCATCAAAGAAAGATGTCTAGGAAAGCACGAGAATTGGTACTATTTTTTTACAGCTTTGAAAAATCAACCTGAACTGAGGGAATACATCAAATCAACCCTGAGACGTGCTCCAAATGCAATTGACCTTGCCGTGATCTACCTTCTTATCTCAGAGAAATCATCTGAGGAGGAGAAATTTGCTATTGAGCTAATTAACAGGAAACTACAATCGCTCAATAACAACGGCGGAGCAAGGGTTAAGCTACTGAAAAGTCTCAAATCTTGTCCAGAATTAGTGGCAAGATTCCCCTCAATAGAATAAAGACCTGTTCCATCTGTAGGGATCTCATACAAAGTAACTTTGAGATCTCTACAGAATTGGTTTTCATATATCCAAAACCTTAATATTAGGATATAATTCACCATTATGTCAGTAAAAAGATCACACTCATTGTCTCTAGGTATTGTAGGACTTCCTAATTCAGGAAAATCTACAATATTTATTGCACTAACCAAACTATCAGTACCAGCGGAGAATTTTCCTTTTTGTACGATAGATAAAAATGTTGGGGTGGTAGAAATCCCAGATGAAAGATTAAAACGAATGGCCGAATATTTCCAAGCCAAAAAGGTTGTACCTTCAGCCATGACCTTTGTAGATATTGCGGGATTGGTTAAAGGTGCATCGAAGGGAGAAGGCTTAGGAAATCAATTCCTTTCACATATTAGAGAAACCGATGTCATTATGTATGTACTTCGAGCTTTTGAAAGCAAGGAAATAGTACATGTATATGAGAGGGTGAATCCTGTTGAAGATTTTGAAATTGTACAGGCAGAACTGATATTTAAAGATATTGAAGTTGTAGAGAAGAAGATAGCTAGTGTAAACAAGATGGCTAGGATAGGGAATGCAGATGCAGCATTAGAGATGGATATATTGGAAAAGATACAGAAGAATCTTGGTATGGGTATTCCTGTTATTGATATGGAAATGAGTGAGAAAGAGAAGGAGTATATATATGACCTATGGCTACTTACAAGTAAAAAAAGAATGTTTGTATTGAATTGTAAGGAGGGATTGGAAAGCGAAAAGATTGAGGTATGGAAGAAGGAATTAGAAGAGAAAACAGGTGATCTAGTAATCATGGCTGATGTGAAATTGGTAGGGGAGATGGACGACGAGAATGAGTATGCTGAATTATTGGGTTATGTCCCTAAATCTGTTAAAGATATTATTAAGGGGGCATATGATGCTCTCAAGCTCATTACCTTTTATACTGGTTCTGAGAAGGAGTGTAATGCATGGACCATAGAGAAGGGGGCCAATGCTAAAGAGGCTGCTGGGGCTATTCATACGGATCTAGAGAATAATTTTATAACGGCTGATGTCGTTAATGTTGATGCTTTGCTAGATGCTGGTGGTTGGGTTAAGGCTAAGGAACTAGGTTTGGTTAAGAATCATGGTAAAGATTATATTGTCAATGATGGTGATTATATTATTATTCTTGCGAACAAGTAAGAATTTATCAAAAGAAGTGCTGTTGTAGTACATATTTACAACGAATTGAATATCCTATAGAATATAGGTGTCTTTTTGTTGAGTAAAAGATTCAATATCGCTCATAAAAAACTAAGAGAGAGGATAATATGATCTTAATAAAGAAATTAGGACCAGAGGCAAGTGTAATAAAGATTGACGGAGACGGAGATTTCTATCTGAGCCTGCCTGATAATAGGCTGATAAATCTCCAGGAAAATTGGAAAGAGAATCTTTCGAAAAAGAATTTAGAGAAATTTTTCGAGATTTTTTCCGGGACCCTGTACGAGCAAAGTGCTTTGTATATTGCTAAAAGAGGCGATCTAAAGTGCCTTTTGGTATATAAAGAAGAAGTTCTCCAGCGGTTGGAAGAAGTGCATGATGGAGATTTCATCGTTTTGTCTTCCACCGGTGAAGCACAAGTTGTGAGATTTAAAATCCACAAAATTGGGGAAGTAGAAGGAAACGAGATTACTCCTTTGGACATTAGGCCCATTGTGAATTCTGAATAAGAACAAAAAGACAAAAAGGGAGGTGGAACTCTGGAATGCTAGTTAATCTAGTTTCATAATGAGTTCTACCTGCTTTCCCTTAAATATTTGAGAATTTAGCAGTTGTATTAACTAATATTTTCTGCTAAAATCCATTCTCGTTAAGACATAATTTGTATATATTGGATAAATGTCAGCAGAAGAAGTAAAAAAAGGAAAATATTATGAAATGGCCATGGCTTTAAAGCCATTGTTACCAGATGATGTTAGAAAAGCAATGCACAAAGAATTTGTAGATTTGATTAAGAGTAAGGATGGAGAAGTAATAGATGTAGATGTATGGGGTAAGAGATATTTAGCATACAAGATAGGTGGACATAACGAAGGATATTACATTATATATACCTTTGTAATTGACCCTTCCCATGTTGTAGAAATCAGAAGACAGATGGAATTAAAACAAGAGGTTTTGAGATATATGGTAGTAGAAGCAGATGATGTAGATGAGATAGGGAAGAAGATTAAGAAAAAAGAAATAGAGATTTAATAGAATTTTAATTTGTGTGGTGTATATTTAGGTAAGTTAAATTATTAATACAAAACAAATGGCAGCTAGATCTTTAAATAAAGTAATGTTGATAGGAAATCTTACAAGAGATCCTGAGATGAGATATACAAATTCTGGAACTCCTGTTGTTACTTTTGGAATGGCTACAAACAAGTCATGGAAAGATACTAATGGTGAAGTAAAAGAATTAGCAGAATTTCACAATGTAGTAGCATGGAACAAGATGGCAGAGATATGTCAGCAATTGTTGGCAAAGGGAATGAAGATCTATGTAGAGGGTTCTTTAAATACAAGATCATGGAATGCAGATGATGGTTCTACAAGATACAAGACAGAAGTTAGAATTGAAGATATGATTCTTTTGGATAGCAAGGGCAAACAGGGTGCAGGTATCAGTGGTGATACAGAGCATGCTGAGAAACCAGAGAAGGCTTCTGATGAAGAAGTTACAAATGAAGAGAAGGCTCCTGTAGTGGAGGAAGAGGCTCCAGCAGCAGACGACCCGCTAGAAGAAGATTTGCCATTTTAATTTGATATATATTTAAGGAATGTCAGACGAAATAGTAGTAAAACAAAGCCCAGCAGTAGAGAGTACAGTAAGTACTAATGATGATTCTTCTTTTGAAACAAAGAAAAAGAATATTAGAAGAAGAAGAAAGATCATTCAGAATCTAAAGTGTCCTCTATGTGAATCTGGTGTTAAGACTGTTACATACAAGGATGTGTATCAATTAAAGAAGTTTACATCTGTAAGAGGTAAGATTATATCTGTAGAGAAGTCTGGAGCATGTCATAGACATCAGAAGATGTTAAAGAATGCTATTAAGAGAGCTAGGTTTATGTCTCTCTTACCATATTCTGCAAGTGAATAATTGGTAGTATATATATTGAATTGAGAAGGGGACCGAAAGGTCCTCTTTTTTTATCTAAATCTCATTCTTAACTTTGTCTCCTAACATTTCTTTCATTGCAACAAACCCTCCTTTCAAGTAATATATTTAGATATGTCTACACTGCCAATGTTAGAAAAAAACTCATACCTAAGCCTCGTTATATCAGATAACAATATCTGGGCTCACCTCGCATACACAGATCACAATGCAAATAGGGAATACATACTCTCTGATTTCACTGATCTAAACCCATTGAAACAAAGACTAGACGATGATTTCTTTACTAAGAACTTTTGGTATGAATATTTCGATAATTTAGAAAAAGTATTCAATTGGAATATAGTGGACAGAAGTGGGTTCGGAATATTCTCATTTAGGAAATATGAAGAAGAAGGAGATGGGATATCGGGTATTAGGGTATTAATGGATGAAAACCAGAAATTCTTTAACAAAATAATCACATCTCTGAGAACATTCTCAAACGATATTGCCTTAAGAATGATTGATGATGCATATGTGAATGGGTTAGTCGAAGGGATTGCTAGCAAGTTAGGGTATGACGATCTTCTGTTTCTGGACCTTGATCTAAAAGACTTCAAGATATACAGGGCATTCAAAGATCAAAAAACAGGAAAGATGGAGATATCCAAGTCCAAGATATCCTGGAGCAACGAATATGGAGTTATAGATTCCATAAGAGATGCAAGATTCAAAGCCTTCTTGGCTACAGATATCCCTTCAAAGGATATGCTCAATTACTGGGGAAATTTCGTATTGAATAGGGTGGTGTTTTCAGAAGACCCTAGCACATTGGATATGTTAAGGGCATATACTACAGCACAATTACATTCGATATATCAGGACAACAAAGAAAAACTACAAGCATTTGGAACACAAGGAAATTCAGGAATGATAGTGACAGGTACGGTCCCATTCTTACTCGGTAAAGAGAAGTTTCTACTTTCTGTCATAGATGGATTTGAAGTATCTGGGGTATTTGATACATATTTTGATACTGAAAGAAGAGTCCTTTCATATGGTAAAAGCTACATATCAGGACCATCTTCTACGGATGTGGTCCTTACGCGTAAAGAAATCCTAGCATGTGCTACGAAGGTATTTGTTCCGGAAATTAAGGTCTCTAGAAATAGAAATAAGGTTGTATTAAGTGGATATACAGATTCTTTGGAAGGTGAAAAGCAAGATATCTTTGCACTTTCCCCAGAGTTCACATATATACCATTACCGTTACACAGAGATAATCTAGTAATAGAGGGAGAGTTTAAGAATGGAGCATATATAAGAAATACAGAAAGGAAAGAAGAATTTAGCTTCATATCCGTCCCGAATAAGTTGCGATATGATTCTGTTATTGTTGATGCCAGACCGAAACCAATTGTGTATGGACCAGATGTGTATTCAAACAAATTAAAATTACAACAGTGGCTTAAATGATATTAAAGCATAGAATATTAGAAAAATATGATTCATATACTTTCAGAATACCTACAAGCAGTAGGGACAAGGTATTGGTCAAGACTGGAGAGAAAGTAAAACAAGGTACCGAGCTCTATATCCGAAAAGGGAATAATGCACGCCATTCTTTCTATCTCCCAGACCAGCTCAGTTGTAGCTTGAGTAGCGTCACACAATATATCTCTTGTATAGATGGAGAATTTGTAAGTGAAGGGGATGTTTTGGCCGAGAAAGTATCTGCAGGAGGATTAACGGTGAAAAGATTGGTTTCTCCTTCCAATGGTATTGTAGATTTAACACGAACGAAACTCGGATATATAGATATCCTTGGAGAAGAACATGAGGCATTGGTCGAAAGTACATTTCAAGCAGAGGTTGTGGATGTAAATCCCCTAGAAGGCATTACTTTGAATTCATCGGCATTGGCATTAGATCTCTTGAGTGTATCAAATACTGAAAGAACAACCCTGTCAGGGGAATTTACAACATTAAATATGGGAAAAGATATCAAGCTGCAGGGGGAAGATGAAAGCTACGAGGACAAGATCGTTTTTGTAGGTAAGCATCTGCACATGGGTCTCTTGCGAGATCTTTTTGAGAAGGGTGCAAAGTTTGTTTTGACATATTCTATGGATTATCAAGATTTCAGAAATCAAGGATTACCAATCGGATTGATAGGTGGGTTCGGAGAGATATATTCAGGGGAGGAGTTACTTAAGGAGCTTTCTGATTTAAACGGTCACTATGCTGTAGTAGATTTCGAGGAAAGTCAGCTGTTTTTCTTAAAAGAGACGAGAAAATTAAATACGAAGGAATCAGTGTTTGTAAAAAATTTAGTTGGGAGTAAAATAGTATCTCGCACTCTAGGAAGTTATGGAATGAGCGGAGAGATAGTGGAAAACGAAGGCTCATCATACGTAACAGTGGAGTGGGAGCATGGTGGCAGAAGTGTCATACATCTTGGGAGTTTAGAATTCGTCTCGTATCAAGTTTAAATTTTTAAGAAATAGCATGGAAAAAACAATATCAAAAAACTTAGGTATAACGATCTTAATGGTATGCTTGTTTGCCATCGGTTTTGTTGCAGGAAGAGTATTCCAAGATAATAAAGGAGCTATAGATAGTGCATTAGCAGGAAAATCAGATGTAAACTTCCAATTGTATTGGGATGTATGGGATATGATGCAGAACAAGTACGTAGATTCTTCAAAAGTAGATAATCAAGCCATGTTGTATGGATCAATTAAGGGTATGGTAAATTCATTTGAAGATCCAGCAACAGTATTTTTAGATCCAGCAGAAACAAAGACTTTCGATGAGGCAAGCGAAGGAAAACTTTTCGAGGGGATAGGAGCTGAGCTAGGCTATGATACCAATAAACAGATTATCGTGGTTACACCACTTGAGGGATCCCCAGCAAAGGCTACAGGCATTAGGCCTGGTGACTATATCTTGGCCATTGATGGTGTAGCTATTACCTCAGATCAAACAGTATATGATGTGGTTGCAAAGATTCGTGGTGAGGCGGGTACTGAGGTAAAGCTAGAAATTTTGCATAAGGGAGAGACTAAATCTGTAGAGATAGAGATAACGAGAAGTGCAATTACAATCCCAAGTATGTCTGTAAGCTATGTGGGAGCGAGTAAAGATATCGCTCTATTCAAGGTTAATAGATTCACAGATTCTTCATATAGTGAATGGCAAAAGAATTGGGATACTAATGTAGACAGTATTATTGCTTCTGGTGTGAATAAAATGATTTTAGATCTAAGAGGTAATCCAGGGGGATATTTTGATGCGGCAATATATGCTGGAGATGATTTTATTGATGTGGGGAAGATATTAGCAAAAGAGCAGGATAGTAAGGGAAAGATTCAAGATTTTGATTCTACAAAAGGTGGCGAATTAATCAACATGGAAGTTGTTGTTCTAGTTGATAGCGGTAGTGCCTCTGCATCTGAGATACTATCTGGCGCACTACAACAGGCTGGCAGGGCTACGATAATTGGTGACAAAACATATGGTAAGGGTACCGCGCAGAATGTTGTAGATTTGAGTGATGGATCTACATTACATATCACTATTCTAAAATGGTTACTTCCTGACGGTGGATGGTTGAACAAAGATAATCCTATTGTTCCTAATATTGAGATTGCTAACCCTGCAGAGGATTTCCTTAAGGGTGTAGATGCTCAATTGGATAGGGCAATTACTGAGATACAAAAATAATTTATTATTAATATCAATAATGGATAACGAGAAAAAGATAAGTAAGAAATTCCCCAGAAAGTTCCTCTTCATCTCAGGTTCGGTTTTAGGTTTTGTTTTGATATTCTTAACCTTAAACTACATACTAATTGTGAATCTTGAACAGATAAACGCATTATTAGGTATTACAAATACAACTCAGGACGGAACAGATCAAACGATTACAGTTACAGAGGATGAGAGTAATACAATTAATGTTGTAAAAAACGCTGGACCTGGTGTAGTCAGTATCGCTGTCTCTCAGCTTTCTCTCTCTCAAAATCAAGGAGTAGTAAGCAAAGATAGTAATATCGGTACAGGCTTCATAGCTGATGCTAACGGTTGGATTGTAACCAATCAACATGTTGTTTCTAGTACAACTGCAACGTACAAGGTAGTTACAAGTGATGGGAAACAATATGATGTCACAGAGGTAGTGAGAGATGATGCTAATGATATTGCGATATTGAGAATAGATGCTAAGGACCTTAAGGTTTTGGAATTAGGTAACTCAGATAACTTAGTAACTGGGCAGGACGTTATAGCTATTGGTACTCCATTAGGAGAGTATTCGGGGAGTGTAACAAAGGGAATTATAAGTGGGCTGGATAGGACTGTGACTGCTGGTTCTGATTGGTTTGGTACTACGGTAAAGACATATGAAGGTGTAATCCAAACAGATGCTGCAGTAAACCCTGGAAACTCAGGTGGGCCACTTTTAGATAGTCAAGGTAAAGTTATAGGGGTGAATTTTGCCACAACATCTGGAGCTGATAATATCTCTTTTGCATTACCAATAAATAAAGTAAAGGAGAAGATTGAGGAATACAGAACATATGGGAAATTCATCAAAGCATATATGGGTGTATCGTATCAAATGATCTCAGAATACGAGGCTATGTATTATACCAATGTAGTAGCAGGAGCTTTGATTCAAAATCTTGATGTATCGGGTCCTGCATACAAGGCTGGTATACAAAAGGGTGACATTGTAACTCAATTGGGTGGAGAAGCAGTCAATGTCTCTCTTTCAACATTGATCCAAAAACACAAGGTTGGGGATAAGGTTGAGGTGAAAGCATACAGAGCTGGGGTAGAGAAGACATTCGAAGTGACTCTAACGGAAGCGGATTAGTATAAATCGATCTTTGCCATATTGGTCCTTTATGACCTTTGGGTAGAGTGGGCTAAAAAATTCCAAGGTTGAGGGTTCAATCTCAAATATTGCAGATCCCTTTAAGCCTTTTTCTTCTATCTGTTCTAATAGCTGTTCGTAATATCCTATACCATTTTCTCCACCATCTAGTGCGGTTCTAGGTTCGAAATTTATGACACTATTTTCTAGTTCTAGATATTGTTGTGTTGGTATATATGGAAGGTTAGCAAGTATTAGGCAGAAGTCTTCTTTTTTGAAAGAAAGATCTTTTATGAGATCGGTCTTTGTAAATTTTATAATTGATTCTTTTAAGATGTTTTCCTGATTAATAGTCGCAATAGCTAGAGCTTCTTGAGAGATATCCGTAGCAAAGTATCTGTATTCCTTATTCTCAGGATCCGACCTCTCGAGGATTTCTTTTACTAGAGAAATTATTATACATCCACTGCCAGTACCGACATCAATAATATTTGTATATGGGGTGGGGGATTTTAATAACTCCTGTTTAGCAATATCTACCATCACCTCTGTTTCTATCCGTGGGATAAGGGTATGCGTATTTAATTTGAAATTATTATTTCTAAATTCTCCCTCTTCTTTTATATATTCCCATGGTTCATAGAGCTTTATTCTTTCTAAAATATCGTCTAAAGGGATGGAGTTATTTTGAGTATATTCTAATATGTCATTGGCAACTCGAGATATGTCGTAATATCCAGAATCCTTAAGTGCCTCTTGTATCTGAAAAATAGTTTGAAGATCTTTATTCACTTTTATCTTGCTGAGCTAATATCTCTTCCTGTATACCCTTACGGACATCATCGATTATTGTTTGAATATCTCCGGCGAGAATTCCTTCCATGTTGAACCAAGAGAGTTTAACTCTATGGTCTGTAACTCTGTTTTGTGGGAAATTGTATGTCCTAATCTTCTCGGCTCTCATATTTGATCCAATTTGGGAAGATCTTATATCCTTTCTTTTCGCCATCTCCTCCTGTTTCTTCATATCGTACAATCTAGAGCGGAGTAGGGCCATTGCTTTTTCTCTATTCTGTGCCTGATGTTTGGTTTCTTGGCAACTAACTACAATTCCAGTAGCAGAATGAGTGATTCTGACTGCGGAGTCTGTCTTGTTAACACATTGCCCTCCAGCACCAGATGCTCTCATTACTTCCACTTTAATCTCACTTGGATCTATATGTATATCAATCTCTTTTGCTTCTGGTAGTATTGCAACTGAAGCCGTTGAGGTATGAATTCTTCCAGAAGATTCTGTAGAGGGGATTCTCTGTACTCTATGGACGCCACTTTCGTATTTTAAGTTTTTAAACACATTCTTCCCAGCAAGATGTGCAATTACTTCTTTGTATCCTCCATCCTGGGTTACATTGCTATCTACTATTTCTATGCTCCAGCCCTTACTTAACGCATAGTTTTTATACATTTTAAAAAGATCTGCTCCAAAGAGTGCAGCTTCATCACCACCAGCCCCAGCACGGATTTCTAATATTGCAGATCTGTCATCATCTTCATCTTCGAACTCTCTCTCTACCTTTAAGCTAAATATTTCCTGTTCTAAATTAGAGATTAGTTCTTCTTTTTGGCTAATTTCTTCTTTTGCCATATCTTTTATATCTACATCTGCTTCGTTGGTTAGCATGTATTGTGCATCTTCTACATCTTTGAGTGCTTTCTGTATTGCAGAAGTATTACTTGCAAGTTGTGCGTAA
>JAEHHF010000039.1 GCA_019248085.1 Candidatus Dojkabacteria bacterium S2_J21
CCCTTTTTCATCCTTTGCCACAGATATTTTTTCCCTCGGCTTTTGCTTTCTCCAAGTATTATCATGCACTACAAGAGTTTCCCAAAGGTTACGCGTATTAGACCCATCGAATTCCAATTCAATAGATTCAGAATCATCTGTTTCAACAAGAAGAACCCCACAAATGTCATCTTCTATTATTACTGTAAAAACAACCTCACCATCTTCAGAAGTATCATGAAAGAGACATTCTTCAAGGATAGCACTAAGTTCTTTCCGTTTTTGAGAAATTAGTAAATCCGTATCTACTGGATATTCTAGACCTGAGACATTATTACCCATTGCTGTAAGAGGATGAACTTATAGCAATAATTATATTCTAGTAATCTAAGTCTGTCCATACATTCTGAACATCCTCATATTCCTCGATTCTTTCGATTGCATTTTGTGCTTTTTCCAATTCTTCACCTACTAATTTTTTGTAAATCTTGGGCTCTTTAATAATCTCAGCCTCTTTTAATACAAAGCCCAATTCGTTAATCTTGTCACGAATCTCTGCTAGATGATTGTATTCTGTATATATTTCAAAACCCTTGATACCATCCATATCTATCTCTTGAATATCTAAGATTCCTGGGATATCCATAAGCATCATCATTACTCCTTCTGAATCATCTGGGATGAAAACATCTTCTCCACCAAATTTCTCCGATTTCTGCATATGACCTGATTTGATAACTATATAGCCTTTTGTTTCGAAATTCCAAGATACAGAACCCTCTGCACCAATATTTCCCCCTATCTGTTCAAATATCTGTCTTAATTCTGACACAGTTCTATTCTTGTTGTCACCAATTGTATCAACTATTAGTTGGATACCGCATGGACCAAAACCTTCATATGAAGCTTCTTCAAATATCACACCGCTATCCCCTCCACCTACACCCTTCTCTATTGCTTTCTCTATTCTGTCCATAGGGAAGCTAGCCTCTCTAGCCTTATCTATGCATAATCTCAAACTTGGATTCATTGCTGGATCTCCACCACCTTGTCTTGCTGCATGTGTAATCTGCACTGAAAGCTTAGAAAATGCTTGTCCTTTCTTAGCATCATTTAATGCTTTCTTATGTTTAATTGTATCCCATTTGGAGTGTCCTGACATATATGTATAGTCTGTATGAATTTATTTGCTAATGATAATTTTATCACAAAAAACCCCTTAAATCTTTATAGTATACTTCTTTTTGTCCTCTTCCTTCTTTGGCTCAACCTTAGGTACAAAAGTTTTTACTTCTTCTTTTCTCTCCACTGGCCTTTCCTCTTCTCTCTTAACCACGGTTCTGTTCCCCTTCTCACTGTATGTCTGATCACTCCATTTCTGAATCTTTTCCTCAATTATTGTTCTATCCATTCCATACTTTGCTCGAGATTGCTCAACTATTTCCTTTTTACAATCAAACTTCTGATATCTCATTGGCAGGGATTTAGCACTGAAAGGTATTGATGTCATTCCATCTATGCATAACTTCACATACATAGCATGGGAGTCTAGAGAGACCAAATCATCACATGAGACCACAGGAGCAAACTCTTTCTCCAATACAGAAGCATCTGATTGACTGACTACAAACGAACCTAAAGTTCCAACATTACCAAAGATGGCTTGTTGGACTGTTATGGGAAGTTGATCAATATACTGGTTGGTCATCGTTAAGTTCAAATGGTATTTTCTGGCTTCGGAAAGAATTTTTGCAAAAGAGTCAGTTGCAAAATTCTGGAACTCATCAACATACAAGAAGAAATCTTTTCTATCTGCTTCTGGCATATCTACTC
>JAEHHF010000040.1 GCA_019248085.1 Candidatus Dojkabacteria bacterium S2_J21
ATGCGTTGTAAGGTTTAAATGTATGTTTCCCACCTTCGGATTCGATTACTGAGATAGCTGCAACAATGTTGTAATCTATACCGTATGCATCTGCAGCAGCAACAAATTCATTAGCATAATCAGCAAGAGGAGCAGCTCTTTTATCCAAATATGCCTTAATTTTTGCTACTCTAATATCGGCAACTTTATTAGAAGTGATTTCCGCACTGTCCTTAGAGATATACTCTGTATTTATTACAGATACCTGTCCTTGGTCAGCTAATACTAATGTTACGGGCACTTTCTCACTTATAATGTTTGCTACAAGGCCGAGGCCTAAGACGCTTGCAATCACTGCTAGTGTCTTTCTACCTTTTATATATAACCTTTCCATAGCAGTTTTAATTCAAGTTAATACCTATTTCTAGGTAAATTATATTATACCATAATTATCCTATAGCAATCAAAATGGCAATATTGTAATGCGTAGTATATTATTTATTTGTGAGATCAATGGTTATTAACGACATAAAATACAAGAGGCCCCCGAAGGGCCGATTATCTTTATATGCTGCCATCTTTGGATTGGTTGGTTCTTTGGTCTTTATATATATACAAAACTTCAATACGGTTAATACCTTAATAACTTTTCATAATCCGAAGATTAAATATGATACATATTCCATTGCTTTTGAAGGTGCGGTACCTGAAGAATACAAAGCTTTAACAAAAGAAAATGTTAAAGATATGGTTTTCGACAAGAAGGAGAGATTCACATTCGTTGATAGCAAAGCTGATATAACAATACAATCAGAGAAGACAGATAATAATACCGAAGTTTTAAGTGAGACATTAATACCTGTTGGGCACCTGTACTCCCTTAAAACTGCGACAGATGAGGAAGATATCAAGACTATGAATGTATATGTATTAAGTGATATATACATTAACTTCCTGAATGATCAGTATGGAATTACCGCTCAGAAGATAGATAGCGTGGATGCTCTTGTTGCAAAGATGAAAGAATCAGACAGTAATATCGGGTTAATTAACTACGAGAGCCTGAATTTTAGTATGAAGATATTGACCGTGGGAGAGTTGTATTACCTAGATAACCATGAAGCGGGTATACATATTCGTTTCTATGCTACTTTAGCAAAGGATGTTGAACCATTTATATTGGATATATTAAAAAAGAATATATCAACGGACAGTAAGGTGGCTGAGACTGCAAGCCTTTTGAAATTGAATATGTCTGGTGTTGTTGCAATCTCGAGAGATCTAGGATCCAAGATTGATTCTTTACAAAACTATGACTATCCTGCAGAGAAATTAGGGCCATTTCTTGCAGATGCGACTTTAACCCATATCTCAAATGAAGTATCTTTCGTGGATGGATGTATTGTAAGTGCAGGAATGAGATTTTGTGCTAAGGATAAATATATGGAAAGTATTACTGCAAGTGGAGTAGATATCGTTGAATTAACAGGGAATCATAATAATGACTATGGAAGTGCAAATAACGGGAGATCGATTGAGATGTACAAGAACCTTGGAATGAGATATTTTGGAGGAGGATTAAATAATGAAGATGCATCAAAGATTTTGTATGAAGAGGTAAATGGTACTAAATTAGCCTTTATCGGTTACAACTGGTACGATACTACTTACGAGACTGGCGCTATAGCATGGAATGATAAACCGGGTGCTAACGAGTATTCTGTTGAGAAGATGACTGCAAACATTGCAGAGGCGAAAGCCAATGCAGATGTAGTTATTGTTGATTTCCAATTCCAAGAATGTTATTGCTACCCTCAG
>JAEHHF010000041.1 GCA_019248085.1 Candidatus Dojkabacteria bacterium S2_J21
GCTTCAAATGTGAGTGCATGCAAAAATGGCAAGAGATGTGAACACGATGGTAATGATTATGGTTGGGAGACTGATGCGACATGTACATCTGATGACCCATGTGGAGGAGTTGCTCATAACACATGTAATAATATGAAGACAAAGAAATGTGTTAATAATGATGAAGGGTGGGAATTGGTTACTGTTACAAATGCTTCTCAATGTTCAACTGGTGGAGGAGGAGGGGATGATGATAAGATATATTGTTCTGATGGTACTACGGAAGTGGGGCATTGTACTGTGGGAGGGTTAAAATGTACTGTAAAGGGTGGTGCCTTGGGTGCTTCAAATGACTGTAAATGTAAAGATGTAAATAACAATTTAATTGCAATAGGGCAATGTATAGGAATTACAAGACATACTTGTGCTTTGCAAAGTGATGGAAAGGTAGGGCCTACTGTCGCAACTTTTGTACACTGCCCAGGAACTGAACCGGTTACTGAGAAATGTACATTGGAACCACATTATAAGCCGGGGATAGAAGGAGAGAAAATACTTGATAGTTGTACATTAACTTGCACCAGTGGTGCTAAAACTCTTGCTCCAAAGGAATGTAAGAAATTAGCTTCCATTAAAGATCCTCTTTATCCTGTAGACGAAGAATTCAACGGAGGTGTAGAAGCAATACCCCTAGATTTATCAAAGATTAGCGTGCCAGATCTAAAATTGCTACTTCAGGTCGACCCAGATGCAAGAGCAGCTTTAGTTATACAGTTGAAGAAATTGATATCGAGTGCGAATGGATGGAAATGTGGTGATGATGAAGGTGATAAAAAGAGAATGAAGCAGGTTTGTCGTGCTTTAGGGGGGAGTATCAATTATACAATAGATGCCAATTGTTTGACTGACCCATCAAAATTCCAGGCGGATAATTACTCTTGTGATGGGATACAAGGATCAAATCCCTTTAATATAGTCTCAAAAGCCTATGCTGAAAATAATGAATCTGATGGCTATACACTGTATCTACCGGAGTATGGGATTTTTAGCTTGCAATTGGGGAGTTACAAACTTGAATCTGAAGTCAATAATGGAAATACTTACTATATCTTTTACATAGAATCGAATGGTAAGGATGGTTTCCAAATGCCTGAAGATCCAGAGAACCCAACGGCAGAAGAAGATATCGTCTTGAAATCTAACAGTGCCGCTATAACATACGAAAAACTATCCTCAGCCCAAAAATACGACATTGTAAAAGGTATAAACATAATATCCTTCGACTTCGTACCAGTAGCTACAGACCTAGGAGCATACTCCGCAAGTGATGTCATAACCCAAGCTACGAAAGATGGTGTAAGCATAAAATATATATCTACATTCGATGGAGGAAGATGGAACAACGGATACTCATGTACCAGCACACCATGCACAGGAAATGACTTCACCATAGTACCTGGAAAAGGATATCTGGTATATGCAACAACCGCAGGAGACATAACAATACCGGGATACAACCTCACATCACCAGTACCAATAGCATTCTCTGCAGGATGGAACCTCATAGGAGTACACGGATACAAAACAGCATACACAGCCAAATCATTCATAGATTCTGTAAATACCGTAAAAGGATTAACTGCAAACAACGTATCATGGTGGCCAACATCCAAAGCAAAGTATGAAGG
>JAEHHF010000042.1 GCA_019248085.1 Candidatus Dojkabacteria bacterium S2_J21
GGCAAGTCTTTGTTCCAGCATATCTATCAATAGAAGAGCTCAAGGCGAAATACGGGGAAGAATTCGTGTTGAATATGGTTGCGGATTTTCAATATCAATATTCTATTCTTAAGCAAGCAGGGAAGGATTAAAGGAAGTTGAATGTATAAGTTAAGTTTATTTTTATAGTATATATGGCACCAATGCTTAAAGATCTTACTGAGAAGGTCGATGTTCAAATCTTTCAAAAAGAATGTGAACAATTATCTCCAGAGCTAATGAAAGAAGAACAAAATGAACTTCGGATGATGCTAAGGGGTTTCCTAGTATCATTAGATAATGAGTCGGGAGATCCGAAGAAAATAAAAGGAATCATTGAACATTATCGAAATGGGGAATGGAATAAAGAAGGAGGGGTAGACAAGTGCCTCTTAGAGGTAATAAAAATTGTAGATGATCCTGAAAGTTGTGAAGATCATTTCGATAGCTATTGTGCCCTTATAGCAGATGGTTCCTTAGATAAGCATATTCAGTATTCTAAGGTAATGAGCTTTGATATCTTAGAGCTTTTGGAACATCAGAAAACAACAAGTCGTTTAATTACAGGAACTTTCCCACCAGAAATGGAACCTAGCTTCGCAGAAAGATACCATGTGATAGCTATAAAAGTTTCTGGTTACGAATATGAAGGATGCGGAGAAAAGCTAGAAAAAGGTTGGCAGGTCATTGAACGAATTCAAAATGGGGCATTAGAGTTTCCTACGGGAAAAGAGGATTAGTGTTACAATATACCCATGAGAATACTAGGAATAGATCCAGGAGTAGCTACAACTGGATGGGCCATAATTGATTTCGGAGAAGATAATAAACCACATCCTGTGGACTATGGAGCTATCCTAACCGCTAAAGAGTTGACTACCTCCCAAAGGTTAGAAGAGATATACAAAGATTTGAACGAATTAATCAAGAAATTCAAACCCGAATATGCCGGAGTAGAAACTTTACTCTTTTGTAACAATGCAAAAACCGCGATAACAGTGGGAGAGGCTAGGGGAGTAGTACTTTTAACACTACAACAGCACAAGATACCATTAGAAGAATTTACCCCATTACAGGTAAAAGATGCGATAACAGGATATGGAAAAGCAGATAAAAAGCAGGTACAAGAGAATGTAAAGATGATATGCGAACTTGACGAAATCCCAAAACCAGATGATGCTGCAGATGCCTTGGCCATAGCCATCGCTACTGAGATATTGGTATCGAGGAAACAATATTAATACTGTATAATGGGTATATATGATTTCATACATTAGTGGAAAATTACTGAAAGTTTACATTGGAAAAGACTCCTTTGTGGACATATTAACTGCGTCAGGAGTCGGTTATCGGGTGTTTCTTACAAAGAGGATTAATGTAATCAATGATGGCTCTGCAGTCTCACTGTATACCTCCTTTCATGTCCGAGAGGACGCACAAACCTTGTATGGATTTCTAACAGAGTCAGAGAGAGATTTCTTTGAAAAGCTTCTTACTGTTTCCGGAGTTGGTCCTAAAGTAGCGTTATCCATCCTTTCTACTTACTCACAACTAGAGATAGAAGGAATGATCATTGAAGGTGATGATGCAGGATTAAGTAA
>JAEHHF010000043.1 GCA_019248085.1 Candidatus Dojkabacteria bacterium S2_J21
GAAAAAGCAGAACTGGACAAAAAACTTGCGATAACTGAGGCTGTAAACCAAGTGGAGAAAGAACGAGACGAACTTCAAGGAGAGTTAAAAAATAAAGAAACTGAAAAGCAGCTATTAGAAACAACTCTCAATGAAAAATTCCAGGTAGAGCTCAGAAGGAAAGACGATATCATCAAAATGAAAGACGAAGAGATTACCCTCAGAAAAGATATGAAAACAAAGCTCTCAACCAAAATGATAGGAGAAACACTAGAGCAACATTGTGAGACTGAATTTAACAAACTTCGGGCAACTGGCTTTCAGAATGCCTATTTTGAAAAAGATAATGATACAAAATCCGGGAGTAAGGGCGATTATATTTATCGTGAGACAGATGCAAGCAAGAATGAAATTATATCCATTATGTTTGAGATGAAGAATGAAAATGACGAAACTGCAACAAAACATAAGAATGAAGATTTCTTCCAAGAACTCGACAAAGATCGTACTGAAAAGAAGTGTGAGTACGCAGTTCTAGTCACGCTCCTAGAAATAGATAGCGAGCTGTACAATACGGGTATAGTTGATGTCTCTCATAAATATCCAAAAATGTATGTTATTCGTCCCCAGTTTTTCATTCCTCTAATAACTCTTTTACGCAACGCTGCTATGAATTCATTAAAATACAAAGCCGAGCTTGCATTAGAGAGGAATCAAAATATTGACATCACTAATTTTGAAGACAATATCAATAAATTCAAAGATGGGTTTTCAAAAAATTATGAACTTGCATCAAGACGGTTTAAAAATGCAATAGAAGAAATAGATAAAACTATTGATCATCTGCAAAAAACCAAAGAGAGTCTATTATCTTCTGTGGATAATCTTCGCCTTGCAAACAATAAGGCCGAAGAATTAACTATTAAGAAATTAACGTACAAAAATCCTACAATGACACTTAAATTTGCAGAGCTTTCTAAAACCAAGGCATCACAAAATAAAGTTTCTCAAAGCCTTTAATTACTAAGCTTCTCTAATTGTCCAAAGTTCATACGGTATTTTTCCACATTTCTTTCCCAATTTGGATACGCCGGATTAGGATCTTTCATTTCTACTGGTAATATTCTCATACTAGAATCGTTATGTTGTTGTCCTTTCTTTCCAGGATTTTTCAAATAGTATTCATACGAATATTTTAATAATGGACAAACAACCCTGCTTGGTATAATCCAAATATCAGGATCTTTCTCGAAGTTATTCAATTTAACAAAGGCATAATAAAAATCATCTGATACTCCTTCTTCATCCTTTTGTGACAATGGGAATCTCTTTGAATTCTCTAGTTGAGTAGTTTTAACTGATATTTTGATTAACTTTCCCTTTGGACTTAAAGCTAAGATATCGTATCTCTCAGCTCTTCCTAGAGTTATTGTTACAGTATAGTCTAATGCTGATAACCTTGATGCTATGAAATACTCTCCTGCATTTCCAACATTTTGTTTTTGTAGTTTCATTTGCATTTAACTAAAGTTAATCCTCACACAAAGCTTTTACTGTGTTAACATAGTTTTCTACATTTCCTTGATATGTTTCTTCTAATCGTTTTCTTTCAGTTTCTAA
>JAEHHF010000044.1 GCA_019248085.1 Candidatus Dojkabacteria bacterium S2_J21
TGAGAAACTCGGCAATTTGATTAATGCTGCGAAGGCAAAGAAAGATGAAATTCAGAGTGCACAACAGTTAAAGAAGGAAGATCTTTTAGTATCTGGTATTGGAGCTAGCTTCGGGGTTGTTGACGGTAAGATCTCAATCGTTGATCATGCTGATGGTAAATCATATACCAAGGAAGATATTCTGTTAATCAAAAGATATTCTACTGAGATGGAATCGATGATTATACCTTGTGGTGGTGTCATTATGGATATAGGAGGTATTACTAGTGATACGGCTATTCTCTGTAGAGAGTTTAAGATTCCTGCCATCGTTGGTGCAACTAATGCTTCTTCCCTACTTAAGGATGGTGACATGGTAAAGATTGATGGTAATACGGGAAGTGTCTACAAAGAGGTTAGCAAGGAAGAAGTTCATCCTGTGGTTAACACGTATGGTGATGGTGGTATTGATCTTCTAAAGATTCAAGAAGAAGAAATTAAAGTAGAAGAACCTAGCTTAAAGGTTGCAAAAGATACTACCCTACCTCCTTCTGCTACTAGAGTATTTAGTATGACAAACTTGGAACCAGGAAAATTAATTGATTTTGTTGGTAACTCCCATGGTTTAGTATATGTAGATCTCGATGAGATAATGATTAATGAAGGTCGTCATCTTCTTGCATATGTTGAGGATCGTAAGTTCCTAGACTATGCGGCTAAGATTGCTGAGAAGGTTGTTAAGTATGTCGAACTTGCGGAAGGTAATGAGGTTGTTCTCTCCATTGGTTCTGCCACTATTGGTCAGTTTAAGAGTTTGACAAGAGGTAAGGAATTTGAAGATCAGACATTGTCGAGTGAGATATATGGTGCTACACACTATGTAAATAACTTGGAGTTGCTTAAGAGGACCATTAAAATTGTTAAAAGGATTAGGAATATTTACAAGAAGAGGAATGTTTCAATTGGTCTTCACTCCCCTATGAATGAGGATATGATGAAGGAATTTAAGAAACAGCTTTCTGGTGAGGGTTTGAGAAGGACTTCTTCTTTCAAGGTATATGCAATTCTAGACAATCCGTCTGAGATTATTCTTGCTGATGATATTCTTAATACCAAAATAGACGGCCTTATCCTTAACATCCCTCGTATTGCTAAACAGATGCAAGGGTTTAAGATTAATGATGAGAATGCTAAGTATGATTTGAGTAGGAATAGTGTATTTAGGATAGTGGATAATGTTTTAGATATGGCTAAGGATCATGATAACAAGATTATATGTATTGCAGAGGATTGTAAGCCATTATTAAGGCATTGTGTACAAGCAGGGGTCTATGGTGTTTCTGTTTGTGCTGAGGATATTGCAGAGGCTAGGAAGGTTGTATCTGAGGAAGAGACGAGGTTGATATTGGGGAGATAATCAGCAAGAAATTTCACTTAACTAACAAAAGATTCTCAGGGCCTTATCATTATTGTAGGAATTTAAATATCCTTCCTAAACTACCTAGTACACTTTCCATAACTGTGTCTGTACTCTTTGGTGTTATGGCTGTTACACTCCCACTCT
>JAEHHF010000045.1 GCA_019248085.1 Candidatus Dojkabacteria bacterium S2_J21
TACAGTTAGATTTTTTCTCTTAGCCCATACTCTTTGGGTATCCGTTAAAAGTTTCTTTCTTAATCTAATGCTCTTTGGTGTTACCTCTATTAACTCATCATCATTTATGAAAGCTAAAGCATATTCAAGTGTTAGGGGTATTGTTGCTCTTAAGGAGATTATTGTTACCTCTGCATGAGACATTCTTACATTGGTCTTATGTCTAGCTTTACATGGATTTACCATTATATCGTCCTCGTTGTTGTTAATACCTATTATCATACCTTCGTATACTGGTTCAGAGCCTGTAATGAATAACTTCCCCCTATCCTGTATCGTAGTCAATGAATATCCCAAAGCTGTACCTGTCTCAGAGGAAACGATAACACCCTTCCTGAAAAGTTCTGGCTGTTTAATATATGGAATATATTCTGAAATGTAACTATTTATAATGGCTTCACCCTTGGTTGCATTCATCAATACTCTGTGAAGTCCGATTAAGTTTCTAGTCAAAATCTTGTATGTAAATCTAGTTTGTCCCTCTTCATTTTCAATATTAACCATCTCCCCTTTTCGATCACTTACCTCTTGAGTTACCACGCTCATATATTCTTCTGGGGCATCAATGGTTAATTCTTCAATCGGTTCACTAATAACACCATCGATGTTTTGTAGAATGACCTCAGGCTTACTTAATTGGAGCTCATATCCTTCTCTTCTTAACTGCTCTACGAGAATAGCCAATTGTAATTCTCCTCTACCTGCTACGAAGAAACTGTTAGATCCTTTGTTAGTGATATCCAAACTAATATTTAAATTCTTTTCCTGTTCTAATCTTTGTGCTAACTGTTTGTCTGTAACAAACTTACCCTCTTTACCTAAGAAAGGAGATGTATTTGCTTGAAATTTCACTCTAACAGATGGAGGGGTTATGGAAATCTCGGGAAGTACATCTTGATTATTAAGATCACAGATTGTTGCACCTATTTTGGTAGATTCAAGACCAGTTATGGCTACAATTTCTCCTGTTTTCGCTGCCGTTATTGGTTGCCATTCCATACCTTCTTTTGCAAACAAGCCTCTTACTCGGCCTTGAACCTTCTCCTCTTTTCCGGGTTTGTTGGATATTAGGATTACAGGATCGTTTAATTTGACACTTCCCCTATTAATCTTCCCGATGAGGTATCTTCCTGTATGTGCATCAAATTCTAATGAAGTTACTTGCATTTGGAATGGTCCCTCAGGATCTCCTTTTGGTGCAGGCATACTTGCGATAATTTCATCCAATATTGGGGTTACATCGCCGGGCACACTATTTGCAACAGTTAAATCTCCATGCGGCATCTCTTTGAAAATCTTTCCTTCTCGGGCTATTGCATAATATACAGGGAATTCTAATTGGTCTGAATCTGTAGCTAATGCTAAGAAAAGATCCTGTACTCTGCT
>JAEHHF010000046.1 GCA_019248085.1 Candidatus Dojkabacteria bacterium S2_J21
TCTGGGATATGTCATATCTGTTTGACGAAAGAAAAGCTGCAGAATATGATGATGCAGGGGAGTCGAATACTCCAACGCTTGAGCAATACAAGATATTCTTTAATAATGAGTCTATCAGGAGAGAAGATCCATTGTTACCAATGTAATAATTTAAATTAATTAAATATCTAATATGAGTTACGTAGCCAAAACATACGAGTTTCTAGCAAAATTAGAAGGTCTTTTCAATAAAAAGATGTTCAAAACTTCCGTAATCGCAATCTCGAGCATGTTCCTCTTCTTTGGTGTCATGAATGTATATGCTCAAACGGATGATATAAAACTCTCTCCGGATTGGGAAGGAACAAAAACCTTCTACAATGAAGCTAGTGGTACTGAAGCGGAAGAAGACAATATGACTAGCCACGCAGGTCAACTTGGATTGAATAATGCTTGGATTGTATTGTCTACAATGGCACCTGAGCATACTGAAGGAGCATCAACGCTTTTGAATAATCCGGATATCCCTGCTGACATGAAAATGGGGTTAACAGGTTTTACAGACAATGCTTTGGCATTTGTATATGAAAACCAATCAAGCGTGAATGTTGTAGCCCACTTACAAGATGAGTGGGTCCCTGGACACAAAGAATCAAGTACTGGATTGTATGCTGCGAATGGTGGTTCCGTAACAGGACAGCAGAGTTTAATAGATTCGGGAATCGCACCACTTTGGAATCAAATGAGAAATATTGCATATGTATTCTTTGTTTTGATAATGATAGCAATTGGGTTCATGATTATGTTTAGGAGTAAGATTGGAGGACAGACAATGGTATCCATAGGTAATACTATTCCAAGTGTTATCGTGAGTTTGATTTTAGTGACGTTCAGTTTCGCGATAGCTGGGATAATAATAGATCTCGGTGGTGTAATAGTATCTTTACTCTACTCAGTATTCAATGGCCAAAGTATATCCATAGGGAAGCTTGGTCCGCTTTTTGGAGTGTTGTTTAGAGGTCTGGGGGAACAGTATACTGAGGTTGCGACGACCGACATAGCTAGTTCTTTTTCATCTTTCACCTCAGGAGCTGTTGGTGGTTGGTTCAAATTAGTATGGTCAATAGATAAAGCCGCATTAATGGGTCTAGTCGGAATCGTAGCTGCAATTATAGGAGCAGGTGTTGTTTTGGTTGGGGGAATAAAATTGCTGATAACATTGTATAAAACATATTTTGAGCTTTTACTAAATGTAATCTTAGGTCCGATCAAAATCATGTTGGGGACATTCCCAGGACAAGAGAACGCGAAGATTAATTGGGTAACGGGAATCATGAGAAATGTTTTAGTATTCCCAATTGTTTACTTCATTATTAATATCCCTATATTCTTGATGGAAGCCACGGGAGTCGTACTAAGTTTCCCAGAAAAACTGACA
>JAEHHF010000047.1 GCA_019248085.1 Candidatus Dojkabacteria bacterium S2_J21
TACACTGGTAATTGCTACCAATACAAATTGTAAGATGTATGCAGAAGAATCTAATCCACCTGCAGTATCTGCTGTGACTACATCGGTTGTACCTAGTACATCTCCTGGATCTTCAGTAGCGCATGCCAATGTTGCTGCACATTCTAAAACTCCACCTTTTCCATCAGCTACTTCACTTGCAGGTAATCCACATGCTGTAGGGCATACGCCAGCTGGTGCATATGAACAATATTGATCTATCATCTTACCTGATTCCCATGGCTTTCCATATTCAGGTGTAATGTCAATAGAGATAGCTTTTGCTACATATCCAGTAGGACTATCTGTTTCTGCATCATCGGGGAAACACCATCTGTGTGTAGAACATGAATTGGTTGGTTCACATGTTTTGTATCCACCGTCTCCATTTGGAACTGTTCCACCTTCATATCCACACTCTGTAGGACATTGCTCTTCACAAAGTATAACTGGAGCATCATTACATGCGACGGTATTATATCCTGTTAATTCCTGGTGACAATTCACATCTATAGAGTCCATATGTTGAGAGTTAATTGCTTTGAAAGCATTCCTTGTATCATGATTCATGCCATAGAAATCTCTTAAAGTATCATCAGAAGGTCTGTGACATTTATGAGGATCTGAAGATTTGTTATATATGACATTATATACAGGACCATATGCTTGGTTTACCATTAGTCTGTAATCCTCTGGCCAATCAGGATTATTTCCACTGTAACAATATCCATCATGGTGCTGAGACTCATGAGTATAACCTGCAGGACATACTTTATGTGTGTTCTGGAATGTCACTGTTGGGCATCCATCTTCACATACTGTTCTAAATACAGGGACCTGTTTTGTACCAACCGAGGTACCGCAAGAATTTGCAACACACTCAGGAGCTACAAGACCAGCAGTAGCCTTACTTGCAGAAAAAATTAAGAAGAACGCAATGAGAATCGAAGGCAGGATTAGAAAGGATATATATTTTCCCTTCATATTATAAATAATAATAAATTATTATCAATTGGATTTGCCATTAGCTCACTACTCTTAAGGCAACCATATAAAAAGAATAGGTCAAAGCTTTTGATACTTTAGATTATAGTTAAAATTTAATGATTTTGCA
>JAEHHF010000005.1 GCA_019248085.1 Candidatus Dojkabacteria bacterium S2_J21
TTTAACTAAAGTTAATCCTCACACAAAGCTTTTACTGTGTTAACATAGTTTTCTACATTTCCTTGATATGTTTCTTCTAATCGTTTTCTTTCAGTTTCTAAGTCTGCAGATCCGTTAGATGTACTAACAGACACTAATCCATCATCGTTGTAGACAATTTCAAAGCTATACCCAAAGCCTAGATAATCATTACATTTATATGTGATATCTGGATTAGACTTGATTATTTCGAGGGGATTTGAACTCTCTTGCGTAGTATCATTGCTGTTATCATTCGTAGGTTTCAGTTTCATCCATACAAAGACTCCCGCTACTACTAATACTAGTATCGTACCAATGATAAGGAGCAGTTTTTTATCCAGTTTGCTCTTACTGGTCGCTGTGGATTTCTCCATTGTTTTTAATTTTTAAATTATCTGTGTTGGTGAGGAAGGTTTAACAAAAGTGGCCCTCCACACCAGCGAGTTTCCTTTCGGATTCTCCTACATCCCTTTCGGGTTGTAGACCACAGCGATGGACTGGCTAGAGAGCCGCCTATATCGCTGTGGATTTAATTTTGAACTCCATGCCCTATTGGGTTTAGGAATTAACTACTACATTATACCGTAAAAATGTATTAAAGCTAGGCAAAGCTTCTGATATAATCTTGTGTATATGGAAAAATATAACGAGATTATTTCTGAAGACTTTGTAAAGAATTCTATTATTAAATGGCTATCTTGCAACGGTTGGGGTTTCTTTAAGTTTGATAAATTGCATACTCATGGAGTGGATCTTCGAGCAAGGGCAGTAAAATACTCTAGATATTTTTACATTGAAACTAAAGGTCAAGGAAAATTGCGACAGTCCAATGAGGTAGCTTTCATATACTCTCTTGGGCAGATTATTACTAGAATGAAGGATAATAAATCCACTATTAATTATTACGGACTTGGTCTTCCTGAGAAAAGTGCAGCTATTGCACTTAGACGATTACCTTGGCAGGTTGCTAAAAAGCTAAATCTAAGAATACTTTCGGTAGATGAGAAGGGAGAGGTAACACAATATACATGGAATGAAATTTGTGCACATCAGAAATAGTTATTTATTCGAACTTCCTTTATTAAATATCTTTCAATATATATAACAAATCATTGTAATAATTGTTGTATATTTCTTCTGGAACCCAATCTGTGGTCATATTTATAGAATTCAGGAATTTCATGCACTCCTCTTTCATCGTTTCTACACCATTCTCGTCATAAGTCTCACATCTAATTCTATTACTGAGTGGTATAGATAAAACTACTAATTCTTTACTATTATTCATTCTTACTATGTATAGATTCCCATCATAATGACTTCCCCATGCGTCAGCAATCGTTACCAGATTGCTACCATAGTATTTCTGTTCATAATAACCGCCTACATTCCCCTCTGGATCTCCAATATCAACCCATGCCCATGCATCTTTTTCTAGGCTGTACTTAGCATCCTCCATTTGAGAACGAAATACTGCTTTACTAATATCTTCACAATACATTAAATCCGCTTCAGCTAAATACTCCTTCTGTGTTTCAGAATATGTTTTGGGATATATCTCAAAAAGGTTAATACAACCGTCGGATTCCTCCTGTGAAGATTCAACTAATTCATATTTTTCAGGGATTATATCTTTTAAATGCTTTTTTATTTCTTCAACACCAATTATCCTTGATTCTGTATCTTCTACACCTAAAACTTTATTCTCTGTGTAATGTTCTTCTAAGGTTTGATCTATGAGATTGAAATAATAGCTTCCTATCACAAATATCATTATTAGTACTGGGGATATAATAGCGAAACCCTTTAATACTCTTCTTAAACTTACTTCTTTAGATAAGAATGGGGTCCTACTCATAGTAAAATAATACATATAAAGTTAAGTATTATCAATTCCTAATAATAAGCCTTTTATCACTTAGTTCAAACTTTGACCTTATACCATTCAAGATATGGACTCTCTCTTGTGGTGTTCCAAATTGAAGTATATGTAAGAGATAGTTTCTAATCATTTCATCAGTTGGTAGGATCTCTTCTGTGCCATTATGTGGGGTTAGCTCTTTACCTTGATAGTTATTGTTTTCAATAATCATCCTCATATTATCTACTCTCTTTATTTCATCTTTGAATTCTCTAATCATATAGCTCTTGTCTAACTTCATTTGTGGTAAGTATGATATTAATTGATTGATCATCTCCCCTTCAGTTATATATGGTTCTCTACAATCCATATCTTTAGAATGACAACAATGGTAATAGGTATGAGTATTTACCTTTGTAGATTTCAAAACTCTATATTTGGTTTCAGCTGTTATACCAGAGCCACAGTTACCACATATACATATCTTCTTAAATGGAAATACCTGTTTGTTCCATTGTTTAGGATATGTTTCCATTTGAATTTGTACTTTATCGAACAATGCTTTTGTTATTAGTGGTTGATACGTTCCTTTGTACCAATGCTTTCCGAAGAAGAATTCTCCGTAGTAAAATGGATTTTTAAGTGTAGCAAATACTCTGCTTAGTGACATTTTGTTTCCCCTTGGTGTAAGGAATTTTATCCTTTCTAACCATTTTTTAAGCATCCTACCGGAATATCCTTCATATGCTACCTTCTCAAACATTTCTTTGATGATTGGCGCTCTTTCTTTATCAAATTCTACAGAGGATATTCTGTTCGCTCTCATTATGTTTATATACCCTATTGGTGCAGGTCCCGGTCTAATACCAATCATGCATTTATTTCTATGTCCTCGTTTTACATTGATTCCCCTATTATCATTTTCTAATTTAGCTTGCGAGCAGAGTATCATTAGAAGAAATTTCTCATTGGGATTGTTCGAGAATGATTGAGAGTAACAGTTGATTAGTTTCAGTTTTCCTTGATCCATTAGGTCTACTATTCTTCCTAGGTCTCCTGCATTTCTAGAGAGTCTGTCTGGTGCCCATGTTATGATTGCGTTGTATTTTCCTTTGTATATGTTATCCAGGAGGTAATTAAACTGTGGTCGTTGTCCTGTTTCTTTTGCTGAGTGTGATTCTGTAACTATTTCTACAATATTTATCTTTTCTCTTTTAGCTTTGTCTTTCATTTCCATGAGCTGTCCATCTATACTCATGGCTTGTTTTTCATCTGATTCTGATGATTTCCTTGCGTAAAGGACATATTTTAATTCATTGGTATCTTCCATTGGAAGGAAGGTACCGCAAAAAAAAGAGGAAGTCTACCAACACCTTGTAGAAAGCCCATTCCAAAATGTATAATCTCTTTATGCAATTATCAAAATTCTTAGAGAGATACAGTTCAAAGATGAATTATCTCGAGAAATCTTTTATTACCAATGTCTATTATGAGGATTTTGGAGAAGATGGTCTCGACTTAATCGAACCACAGGTAGAGATTGATAGGAATGATGGAACAGGACGTATCTGGCGATTAGATTTTGTTATTTCAACACAATATTCACAATATGCAATAGAATGTAACGGATTTAATTATCATGCAGAAGGAATCGTCTCAAAAGATCGTTTTAATGAACTTCAGCAAAAATCAAATGAAATTGTAAGACAAGGGTTCCAATTCATTAACCTCTCGAAAGATCAAATCATCGATACCCCAGAGGAAGCTATTTACCAACTTAGAAGAAGTTTTATAGCAGATCAGGATCTTTTTTCTATATTTTTGGATAGAAATGGAGAAAATATCCAACCTAATAAAGTACAAAATTGTGCCCTAGAGAAGTTGAAGGAGACTAGAAAGAAAGAACACAAGAAAGGAATTGTTGTTTTAGCTACAGGACTTGGGAAGACCTATCTTGGTATCTTCGACACACAACAGCTAAATGCTCGTAGAATATTGTATATCGTTCATGTTGGACAAGTTCTTAAGAAAGCACGAAATTCCTTTGAGAAGATACTTCCTAAAAGAATAGAAGATATGGGATTCTTCCAGGGGAAAACCAAAGACAGTGAAAAAAGTATTTTATTCGCAACAATTCAAACACTTTCAAAAGATCACAACCTCAATTCTTTTCCAAGTGATTATTTTGATTATATTATCCTTGATGAAACACATCATCTTGCAGCACCAACGTATAAGAAAGTCTTTGAGTATTTCAAACCACAATTTATATTAGGGTTAACTGCAACTCCAGATCGGCTTGATCAGCAGGACATACTCTCTTTTTATGATAACAACCTTGTATATCAAATGGATCAAGTCGAAGCTATTAAAAAAGGATACTTATCGGGAATTAATTACTTTGCTTTTAAAGATAACGTCGACTATTCAAGCATTAGATTTAATGGGTTTAAATACGATGTAAATGATTTAAACAAATTATTGATGATACAGAAAAGAGATGATGCTATTCTAAACAAGTACATGGAAATGGCTAAAAATAGAAAAACGATAGGGTTTTGTGTATCTACACAACATGCGGATTGGTGTGCAAAAGTTTTTAATGAACACGGAATTAAAGCTATAGCTATACATTCAAAAATGGATGATTCACATTCCCAATATACTAATAAGGATAAAGATCTTTTAATTAAGAATTTTGAAGATAATGAATATCAAGTCGCTTTTGTTGTAGATATGTTTAACGAGGGAGTAGATTTCCCAGATGTAGATTGTATATTACTTTTAAGACCAACTGAATCCACAACAATATTAACTCAGCAAATAGGACGTGGACTTAGAATCGCTCCAGGGAAAATGAATACATTAGTGCTTGATTTCATTGGGAACTACCATACAGCTTATAAAATTCTTCCTGCACTAGGTGTAAAAATCTCAGATTTAAAACGAGACACTACAAAGGGCATCTACTACTACGATAACGATGGACGTAAAGTTACGCTAACAGAAGAAGTCGCAAATATCATAATGATGACAACAAGCCAATCTACAAAGGAAATAAGGAAAGAAGTCATTAGTAAAGAATGGATAGATTATGGAGAGTTTATCAAAGATACAACTAAATCAGGTTCGAAATTATATTGGAAGGTTGGGAATAAAAATAATTTCTTAAATGTTCATCTCTGGGCACTTGATTATATTAATAAGTTAGATATAAATCACGAATCCAAATCTTCAGAAGAAGTATCTAAATATATAAAAGAAGAATCCCGACGACTATTCCCAGGAAAGACAATGGAAGGCACCAGAGCATTGTTTTTCAGTAAAATTCTAGGTCTGGTATATAGTGACTCACCAATTCGAACAACTCCGGTTTTTAAACATCTGAAAGATTTGGGCTCAATTCAAAACTTCAATACAGGGCAAGAGGTTTTAATTTCCAACCAATTAGAGAAATTTTGTTTCTGGAATGATATATTCAGCCTAACAGACAGACACACATCAAAGGAAGCGAGGTCACCAATCAACGAATACTTTAAAATATACCCCTTGTTTTTTATTTACGATCTCTTGCTAACCTTAAAGGATGATTATGGGTATGTAGAACCAAGTTTAACAAAATTTGAAATAGATTTTTTTGTTACTTTAGCACGTACACATACAGAAATTACACAAGTAGCAGAGAGAATCATTGCATTCAGAGAAGAGCCTGAAAAATATGAGATACAAAAATATCTTCGAAGATGTAGCTCTATGGATCCACGATTTTTCAAGATTTTAAAATATAGCCAATACCTAAAATACTCCGCAAATAAGGTTGGTATTTTAGAAGAAAAAGAAAATGATTTACGAGAGAAAGTCTCATTGTTCAAGAAACTTCTTACGTCAGGAACTTTAATCTTTTTTGATAAGAATGAACCAGACCAATACAAGAATCTCCTATACTCAACGGAAACATTGTTAGATTACCACAAACACATTTGATCTGATATTCTCTTCTTCGCAATATCAAAATATTTGGGAGATATTTCGACCCCAATAAAGCTGCGATTTAAAGCTACCGCCACTTTACCGGTTGTTCCACTTCCCATAAAAGGATCTAAAACCAGATCATCCTTATTCGTAAGAAGCTCTATAAAATGTCTAGTGATTATCTCTGGCTTTTGTGTTGGATGATCACCATATTTTTTCTCACTTTTTGGTGTAACTCCTGTTTCTATAAAATCGTGGAATACTTTGCCATTATTATTAAAAATCCCAGTTTTTTTCTTATAAATAAAATATACCCACCCTTCTGTCGAGTTAATAAAATGCAAGTTCATATTTCTTGGCATAGGATTTGTTTTATGCCAAATTCCAGTTGTTTTATAATAAAAGCCATGTTTCTGAGCTAAAGAAATAATTGTCTCCACCTTAATCAACGACATAAACATAATCATAGCTCCACCAATTTTCATGGCCTTTGCTGACAAATTAAAAAACTCATCCATTGCTGAAACCCATTCCTCAAATGGAAGATTATCCCAGCTTGCTGCAGAGAAATGATTTTTCCTCATCTTACCTAAGTTTGTCGCTCTATCATTCATAAAAAGTCCCAGATTGTAAGGAGGATCAGTTAAAATCAAAGTTATCGAATGTTCTTCGATTTCTTTCATAGCTAATAAAGAATCTCCCAATATTAGAGTACAATTTTCTTTTATTTTATTTACTTCAGTTTTTTTCATTCTTTTTCGTCTAACATTTTTAAAACAGATTTTGCGAGAGCACGTGACACACCAACTGCGACAGCATTACCTACTTGCTTGTACTGAGAACCTCGAGATCCTTTAAAAACAAAGTTGTCCGGGAAGCTTTGAATCCTAGCTCCCTCTCGGACTGTAATTGCCCTATCTTCGTACGGGTGTGTGACATATCCACCTGGTGGAGTATCAAATCTAGTCGTAAGTGTTCTAGATGGTAATGCAGGATCCAAACGACCATAAGCTCCACTGTGTTTTGAACCTGTTTGTAACTCTACAGGTAATGATCTCCAATTTTCCCCTGGACGTATTAGTTTTACTCTCTCCAAGACTTTGCCATGCAATTGCCTTGGCTGATGGTTAGCTTCTGGGATATCCTTCAAGACATCCTCTACTGGGACATAATTTGATGGATTATTGGTCTTTTTAGGAAATATGTTTTCTTCTCCCATATTATTTCCTAGAAAAATCGCTCTTTCCCTCAGTTGGGAAACACCATAATCTGCAGCGTTTAAAATTTGGACATCAACTTTGTATCCTAATTTTTGTAGATCTGAAATAATTTCTCTCTTAATTTCACCTTTGTGGCTAGAAAGAATCGCTTTTACATTTTCGATGATTACAATCTTTGGCTTTAATATACCAGCTATTCTAACAAATTCCTTAAATAAAAAATTCCTCGGATCTTCTCTGTTTTTTTCTTTTCCTGTAGTCCGATACCCCACCATAGAGAATGATTGACAGGGCACCCCACCAACTAAAACATCTACTTTTTTATTTCCAATATGTTTTTTTATCTCCTCCTCTGTGAGATCCTTTACGTCACCCAAAATGAAATCTGTTTTAGGATGATTGTATTTAAACGTTTCAGCAATCTCAGGATCATTATCATTCGCTAAGATTAAATCGAAACCTTTCTCAACAAAACCTAAGGATAGTCCCCCAACACCAGAGAACAAATCAACTATATTGTATCCATTCCTGTTTTCCACTTTGTAATCTTCATAAGTTATATCGCAAAATCAATTATATCGCAGGATTCTTAAATATCCATGAATCTACATAATTTTATATCATCTCATAAATTTCAGCTATACACTATAACCCTAGCATCGCTTTAGACAATATCTGAACTCTCCCATGATCATCTTTAATGGCTACATGCAAAACCATAGTAAAAGCATCTACTAGATCATCATGCTTCTCGACACCAAAGTATACCAACTGCTGTATTAAATCCTTTGAACAATCCCTAGGGAAAAACACCTTCCCAGACCTAATTAGATATGTTACAGAATCTAATCTTGCTCTTTTGTCTTGTCCATTAACAGAAAATGCATTAGCATCACAAGACAATCTAACCAACTGCTGTATAACAGATCTCTGATATCCAACATCCTCTACATATATTCTACATTTTCTACCAAACAAGCCAGAGACTTTAGATAATTCCTTTATTCTCTCTACAGCAGAAGGAAAATCTAATCGTTCATTAACTGGAAACTTTTCAATATATATCTTCAATGTATCCTCATATCCAAACACATGACCCACTACCAAAGCCGTATAGTCAGCATATGTACTAGAAGAAATTGCTAAATCCACTCCCATAACCGAATATCTATACTCTTCTCTTGCTTCTTCATCGTTAGGTAGCTCTTCATAGTACTGTATCCAATCCTGTTGTACTATCTGATCTTCATCAGCAATAATCTTAAGCATATACTCTCTCTGCCAAGCCTTATCATCACCATTTAATCTCTTCTCTCTTTCAATAGCTTCTAAGTTAGGATACTTACCTGTCCACAATATATTTTCATCGGTATCTACTAGTGGATATTCTTTAAATACAGCATCTATCTTGTTCTCAGCTATATTCCTTTTTAATCTCATAAGTAACGAATCCTCATGCAGTAGATTCCCTACTAGTATTATCTTGGTATCCAAATCTCCAAGTGGTATCACTTCTCCTGTCAGCCAAGTATATGTCTTATCTCTGCTTTCCTTTGTTTTAACAGAATTGAGATCTTCAACATCATCACAAATAATTAAATCAGGTCTGTAAGCTCCATGCCTTAATCCTCTAATACTCTGTTCACTTGAAGCTGCAATCAATCTAGCATTAAATTTTGGTATAACTAAAGAATATGATCCCCATTCATCAGAATCCTCTTGGAAGGGTCCTAGATCAGCCCTAAGCAATTCATTTCCCTCTAGCTCCCTCTTTATATTCGCTAAATGTGTTTTAGCCTGTTGTTGAGTTTGAGAGAGTATTACAACACACTTCTTGTTCTGTTTTCCTAGTATTGCCCATAATGGATATGACATTGTCATAATTGTAGATTTCCCAGATCCTCTAAATGCAATGACAACTGCAATTTTTGTATTCTCATCCTCAGTTATTGCGAACATCATCTTTTGGAATTCTGCTGTAGGATATTTAACATATTGGCTAAAGTACAAGTGAAAGAACCAATAATGACTTTGAGTTGTAATAGCAATTCGTGCTCTCTGATCACTTAATATACTTTCAATAACATCCAGTGTAATTGTCTCTTGTGAGCTATTGCTCTGATTTTGTATCTGTTGTTCCATCTTGTGTATCTTCTGAATTTAAACTGAATGCCAGATTAAGAGACTGGCGTATAATCTCCTTTTGTTCATCATTAAGAGGTATTTCCGTATTCTTAGTTGTAACTTCAAGTTTTGGGGAATAGTTCTTATGATGGTTCTTTAACCAGAATATGATTCCTGTAAGATTTCCATTCTTAATCGCTGTAATTAATTGGCTTTCAGCCATATCATTGATCAGTTGAGAGCCTTCTTGCAAAGCAAGATCCACTTCTTCTGCGAATTTCTCATCATTCTTCTTCCATCTATAGAATGTAGCCCTAGATACTCCAAGCTTCTCACAAGTTACTTGGATTATTGGAGTCTTCTTTAGTTGTTCTATGATTGCCTTTTTGTCTAAGCTTTTCATTATATTTTTACTGCTTTTAAGTTAGTTAATTTTTCCCATCTCTTTTTAATTACTTCTGCATACACAGGAGATTTTTCCATTAGGTAACATCTTCTTCTCATCTTTTGGCATGCTATTAATGTTGATCCTGATCCTCCAAAAGGCTCCACTACTAAATCACCTTTCTGTGTTAGTACTTTTACATATGGGATTAGTATCTCTAGTGGTTTTGTTCCGAAAATAATGCCTTGTCCTGAGCTTTTTGCATCAGAAGCTATATGTTCTATGAAGTCTGTAGGCTGAATCTTTTTGCCTTTTTCGTATCCTTCCCAGTGTGGCTTACCCGAGATAGCATACAGAGCTGTCTGATACTCATTCTGAAGTAGTTCTTCCTCTGGTTGAGTATTGAGTACTTCCTCTTTGTACGAGGAGCCTACCATGGCTATGTCGTGTTTAGAAAAGAATTTGTATTTAGCTGAGAATCCTTGGTGTCTGTTTGGGATATGCCACACAAGCATGTTTTTTACCTTCCAATATTTCTCGATTTCAGACCAAATAATTCTTAAATTACGCCAATTCTCATACACTATGATATGGAAATCTTCTTTCGCTACTTCTGATATATTCTTCATCCATAGCTCTGTGAAATTATCAGGCAAGACATCTGTCTCTAGGTATTTTCTATCTCTCTTATACCCAAATCCTTCAGTAGGTTTTCCGTTCTTTCTCTTCCCATGAAGGTAGTCTAAAATATAGGGCGGATCTGTCAGACATAGGTCAGCTTTCTCTCCATTCATTAACTTGAGAATATCTTCGTTGACAGTCGAGTCTCCACACATTAGTCTGTTCTCTCCTAATTGCCATACATCACCCTTTTGTATTTCAATCTTTTTAATATCTAACTTGTTTAGTTCTTTTTTAAGATCAAATATTTCAGGACTATCATCATCCCAATCAAAGATTTGATCTAATTCTTCTGAGTTAAAGCCTACATCTTTTAAAAAATCTTCTGCAAAGTTAGCTAAGAGTTGGAAATCAAACTCTCCTTGGTTTTTGTTCAACCTTAAGTTAAGTTCTTTTTCCTTTTCTAGGTCTGGTATGTTTACATATACCACAGGCATTTCTGTAATACCTAAAGCTTTTGCAGCTTCTATACGCATGTGCCCTCCTATGACTATGTTATGTCTATTAGGAGCACTATTAACTATTGCTGGATCTACAATGCCAAATCTTTCGATACTGGTAGTTAGATCTTTTAAAGCTTTTTCATCCCATTTTCTAGGGTTGTAATCAGCTTTAATTAGTGTATCTATGGTTACATAGACGGTTTGAAGTTTTTCCTTCATGGTTAAAACATTAAAAAATAAGCTATGTAAAAACCTTTTGATTTTTACACTAGCCATTTTAAGGATTTCTTAGTTCGGTAAAGTTCGGTCGAACTATTTAAAAAGGTGGAAATATTTTGGATCTACGTACACCTGATAATCGTAGCATCTTATCAAGCTATCTACAGAACCTTTGGTAAAGATTCTGACTCTCTTATTGATTCTTCTGATCTTTAATTCAACAGCTTTATTCATATTTTTGGGTTCCTCTCTTCCATCTTTTCGGTATATTTTCTTTAAGACGTCAGAAAGGTCATCAATAGCCCATATATGTTGGATACTTTGTCTACTCTTAAAAAGCACTTGGCATATAGCTTGAGCATACTTTGTTTTTGAAAAACGAATTGATCCGTATTCTCCTAAAAAAAGCTCTGCGTTAAATTCATCAAACATCTGCCCGTAATTAGGGTCTTTTAATCTAGCGATCTCATCTTTCTGCCCATGAATTTTAAACTGCTCTTCTCTGTAAACATCCATCATTGCAGAAATCAGTTCCCCAACTTTTTTTGTTACTAAATACTGAATTGGTTCTTCACTACTATCCTCACGCAAGTGTGTAAGTATGTGATATTTTCTAGGATCGTTTGGATCTTTTAATATTCTTCTATATTCATCTTCGGATATAGAATTAACACCTTTAATACAAACAATCTCTTCATTAGGAAATGATTCAAGCTTAGACTGTATTTTTTTATGGAATTCAGGATATATATACACTTGGTCTTTTGTGATACTCCTTACTAGACTAAGATTTCTGTTAATTAATTGGTGGATATATTTACTTATATACTTAAATTGTTTCAGATCTTTATTTAAGTCCATTACCAAAAGCCTAAAGTTTAAACTATAATGTATTATATCTTAATTATGAAGAAAGTAAGATAATGCTATATATCCTCGGATTAAAACACTACTTTCAGAATACCCATAATAAAGACTTTGATAAATATATTAGAAGTTTAATCAAAAGATACAACATTTCGGCATTAGCAGAAGAATACTCAACAGAAGCCGCAATTCGTTGTACTGAGGATGGCGAATCTCAATTACTAAAAGTATCACAGACCTTAGGACTAAAGCATCTTTATTGCGACCCAACTAATCAAGAAAGAGAGAATCTTGGTATTCCGACTCAAGATCAAACCCTTAAGAAACTAGGATTAAAAGGGAAGAAAGGCATAACATCAGCTGAAGATTCACTAATCAGTTTAGAACAACGCAAATATTGGTCTATTCGAGAAAAAGAATGGCTTGCGAGAATGAAAATGGCCAAATTCTTAAAAGGTTCTACCCTATTTTTAGTTGGATATGACCATAGACTTAATTTCTCAAAACTTCTAAGAGAGAACAATATCAAATATAAATTGTTTAAAACAAGAAGATTTAAGTGAATCACCTAAGGAAAGCCCAATATTATGAGGACCTATATGACTTATTCACTATCAAAGACTGTTTGCTAACTGTTAAAACCTCCAGAAAAGTAATTGAAGAAAAACAAAATATTGGAGACAGAAAGCTAGAAATCTCTGTTGATGGTTTTCAAAATTTACTGCTCTATTTTAAAAAGGGTGAAAGATATCGCAACAAAACAGGTACGATACAAGAATGGAAAACAAAAGATGAGAAGTTAGATAATCGCCTCAATACTGCGATATTTCCTTCTTACATACCCTGCCAACACTGTGGGATGGAGTTAGAAGAGGAAGACAGACATATAGAAGATATTCTTAATCCCCATTCTAGAGTTCAGTTCTTCACACATTGTAAAAATTGCGAGAAAGTCATGATTGTTTACGATAATGGTGATACTTACAGTCCACAGCCTTCTCCATGCCCCCAATGTAACAGTAAATTAAAGACTTCTTCTACTTACAAAAAGAATATTTCTACAATCAGAGAAACTTGTCCAAAGTGCAAATATACAAATAAAACCATTATTGATCACGAGAAAGAAGATCTCCGAAGAAAGAAGGAAGAGAAAAAGAACTCAGAGCTTTTAGAGAAATACCGAACTGTCTACTGTCTGTCAGATGATGAAGGACAAAAATATATTCAAGAAATGGAAAATTTAAAAAGATTAACTGAAATGATAAAGGACTCAGAGGAGAAGAAGAAAGATCCACACTATCAGAAAGCAATAAAAGTGAAGAAACTAACTTCTGTAGAACTATTCAAGCTATTAAAGAAGATTTTTGAAAATGAAAAGTATCAAAGTTTATCTTTTGGAGACCCAGAGATTGGAAGATTTGTAATAATTCCATTTACAGTCCAAGATGCAAGAAAGTCTCGCCAAAAAGAAAAGAGCATACAAGAATTGAAGACATTAATAAACAAACATCTTGAGAATACGAACTGGAGATTAATGAGTACAGGCATAGAGTACAGAATGGGTTACTTAACTGGACGATTAAAGGGTTATGAGAAGGATGAAGAATTAGCAAAGTATCTTAAAAAGAGAGATAATCAGGACAAGAACTTCTGTATTGATAACAAAGGAGAGAAGGTTATTTTATAACAATAATAATGGCTAAAAGTATTAAAAAAACAATTATTGAGAAATCTGTGAATGCACTGATTTCTGCAATTGAAATTTACAATAAGCCAGATTTTAAATACAGGGAAGAAAGTTTCTGCGTTTTAATGGTAAATGCTTGGGAACTTCTCTTGAAAGCTAAGATCCTTGATGAAAATGGTAATGATAAAAAATCCTTATACATAAAATACCACCCTAAGAATATCAATGGTCATAGAAGCGCGAGATGGGAGTATAAATTAGCCAGAACAGGAAACAAACAAACCATAGGTTTATTAAAATGTTTGGAACTTGTTAAGCAATACTCCAGTTTGGACTCAAACACAGAAGCTAATATCAAAACTCTTACGGAGTATAGGGATAACGCAATACATTTCTACAATCCATCTCTTAAATTAGCTAAAAGCCTACACGAAGTTGGATCAGGCTCTATAATAAGTTTTTTAAACCTGCTGCACGAATGGTTCGGCGCGACTTTAGAGCGATACAACCTATACTTGCTTCCATTATCATTCTTTAGCTCAGGATCTTATACAAAAGTACCAAGTTTAAACGAAGAAAAGTTACTTTTGGATTTTATAGAAGAAGAAAAAAGGACTCACCCATTTGATAAGAATTCATTAAACAATTACGCAGTCTACATAAAAGTAGATTTTGGCAGTAAGTCTAGTAAAACAACAGGTATTCATCTCACAAACAATCCAAACACACCAGGAGTACACCTTTCAGATGAAGAACTTAGTAAAAAATATCCGCTGTCCTATGCTGAATTAATAGAAAAATGTAGTTCAAGATACTCAGATTTCAAGTTAAATCAGGATTTCCACAATTATCGCAAACAGTATCTCGATAATCTAAAATTTTGTTATCCACGATATCCTAATTTAAAGCAAACAGGAGATCCAAGATATCACTACAGTACAGGTATTTTGGAGGAATTTGATAAAAAATATACAAAAGTTTAACCTCTTTTTTAGGTGTCTCTTTTGTCTCATTTTAGGGTCCAGACCCGTATGTCCCGCCATTCTTTCAAGGTTGCGACAAGACCCGTCCACTATACGTGGGAAGCCCTTGGTTGCTTCATTCTTTTCTCCCAAAAATCGCATTTCCTAAATCTGAAGCCTGGTGGACGAAATTAGTCGTTTTCAAGCCCATTTTGAGTATCCCTCGGTTCGAAGGTAGAAGCCTTTTGCACTACAGTTAACTTCACCTATCATTAGTTTTCTTTAATTCTCTCTGATATAATTTCAGCTATATGACTAAGGAAAACACAGTTATTTCAGAAGATTTTGTTAAAAACTCTATAATTAAGTGGCTTTCTTGCAATGGTTGGGGATATTTCAAGTTTGATGATCTACATACTCATGGAGTTGATATCAGAGCAAGAGCAATAAAATATTCTAGATATTTTTACATAGAAACAAAAGGACAAGGCAAACTAAGACAATCTAGCGAAGTTGCATTTATCTACTCACTTGGTCAGATCATTACTCGAATGAAAAATAACAAATCTACTAGAACATACTATGCTCTTGGACTTCCCCAGAAGAGTGCACAAATTGCACTTAGGAGACTTCCTTGGCAAGTAGCCAAAAAGCTTCTGCTATGTATCCTCTCAGTATCAGATAGTGGTGAGGTTACCCAATATACTTGGAAAGAGCTACAAACAACTAACAAGTAGTTAATTATCAATTACAAGTCTTCCTTCATATAACATAAACTTCGTATTTATTCCTTCCAATATTCTAAGTCTTTCTTGAGGATTTCCAAATTGTAGTATATGTAGGATATAGTTACGAATCATTAGATCCGTTGAAGATTTATCATTACCCAGCTTTGTATTATGAGGGGTTACCTCTACTCCCTTGTAGTTTGAATCTTCTATTATCTTTCTGAGATTGTTTATTCTTTTAATTTCATCTTCAAATTCTCTTAGAATGTAATCTTTATTTAGCTTGATCTGTGGTAGTAGTGTTATTAACTGGTTTATCATTTCTTGTTCAGTTACATATGGTTGCTTACATTCATAATCTTTTGAATGACAGCAGTGATAATATATATGTGTATTAACCTTAGTAGATTTCAATACTCTATATTTTATTTCTGCTGTTATTCCCGATCCGCAGTTTCCGCACACGCAAATTTTCTTAAATGGGAATACTTGTTTGTTCCATTGTTTAGGATATGTTTCAAGTTGTATCTGAACTTTATCGAATAATGTTTTAGTTATTAGTGGTTGATATGTTCCTTTGTACCAATTCTTACCGAAGAAGAATTCTCCGTAATAGAATGGATTTTTAAGTGTTGCAAAGACTCTACTTAAGGACATTGTGTTTCCTCTTGGCGTTTTGAAGTTTATTCTTTCCAACCATCGTTTTACTGTTCTTCCAGATTGTCCTTCATATGCTACTCTTTCAAACATTTCCTTAATTATTGGAGCTCTTTGTTTATCAAATTCTACTGATGATATTCTATTAGCTCTCATTATATTTATATATCCTATTGGAGCAGGTCCTGGTCTTATTCCAATCATGCATTTATTTCTGTGTCCTCTTTTTACATTAATACCTCTGTTATCATTTTCTAGCTTAGCTTGTGAACAGAGTATCATTAGCAAGAACTTTTCATTTGGGTTATTAGAGAATGTTTGTGAATGGCAGTTTATTAGTTCTAACTTTCCTTGGTCCATTAGGTCTACTATTCTTCCTAGGTCTCCTGCATTTCTAGAGAGTCTATCTGGTGCCCATGTAATAATGGCGTTGTATTTTCCTTTATATAGATTGTCTAAGACATAGTTAAACTTTGGTCTCTGGGCTGTTTCTTTTGCTGAGTGAGATTCAGTTACTATTTCTACTATATTTATCTTTTCTCTTTTTGCCTTTTCTTTCATTTCCATGAGTTGTCCATCTATACTCATGGCTTGTCTTTCATCTGATTCTGAGGATTTTCTTGCATAGAGAACGTATTTTAATTCATTGATATCTTTCATTAGAAGGAAGGTACCAGTAAGAGGTGAGGAAGTCTAGGATTTAATTAGCGTTTGATGCTGAAGGTTTATTGTCATTTCGGGCATCAATAAGTATTACATTCTCCTTACCTGCTAGACCAAGTTCGTTAAGTATTTTTTGCAACTTCTCCTGTTCTTCCTTGCTGAAATACAGGATTATTTTAACAATTTTCTTTGTGTTGTTCGCGATTGCATATATCTCAGCTTGCTTCTCGAGATTTTGTCTAATCTTTTTATTACTAGCCAATTTCATCTCAATTACCACTTTATTTTGAGAACCATTTGAAACAGTAAAATCTGCAGGTCCCCTTCCATTGTTGGGCTCTCTATTTACATCGTATTTCGTTCCATACCACACGAGTACATAAGCAATTTGGAGATCATCTTCTTTGCGAATCGGGGAACCTTCTTTCGAGTAAAAATATCTATAACCATCATTGTTTTCAATTACATGCTTAAGGAAATTAGCTCGTTTTATGGCCTCCTTGTAACTATCCGATTCCTCAAGTGTATAAAATTCGGTTTGATCTTCAAGACTCGTAATTAATTGCCCTACGTTTTCAATGTAATAGTTTTCAGAGTTTTGAACATATTCATTACTAATCTCTACGGCACTATCTCCATTCAATTCCTTGCTTTTTATATAATGATCAATTAATTCTGGATATTTAAGCAAAGTATTTTGAGCTGCCTTTACTTTCTCCTTCTTTGTTGGGTTCTCTGATAGTTGCTTATTAAAATAATTATTTATTTGCGCCCTAAGTTCTACATTACTAACTGCATAAGGCAATTGCTCAAATTCATCGAACAAATCACTTTTATTTATCCACGGTTCTTCTTTAGTCAATAAATCCTTTGGTGTGAGAAGAACATAATCATTATTATAAAATGGGAGGTTATACTTTTTTATCTGCCATGTTTCCGTTTCATAATTGAACAATGCCTTAGAAATTTGGGTGTCCTTTCTCATTCCTTCGTCAATATATTGTTTAGCAAAGTTCTCTGTGTATGTTAGTAAATAATCCTTAATCAGATTGGTCACAAAATCACTAATGTTATCTTTTCCTACACCCTCCCTAATCAAACAAAGTTTTTCTAAGTGACTTCCTTGTGTTATTGTCTCCTCTGAAAAGTTTGTAAAAACTATATGCAAATTCTGATTTAGGGATTTTGCAAAATCTCCTGCAAGTCCTCTCCCTGAGTTTCCAACCAAGCTATATCCAAACCAATTCTGTTTAACCTCTGAAAATTCATACCAGTTTTTTAAATGCCCTTTGGACATTTCACTCTCAACAGAGGATTTTTCTTTTAAAAATCTCAAATAGTCAATAATTTCATCATGTAACTTTCGATATTCTTGTTTTTCACTATTGAAGAGAAGAAATGGATCGATGAAAAGAGGAAAATCTGTAACTAAAGATATATTGAAAGCACCATACTCATCTAGACTTGTTTTTGACACATTGAATACATCTGAAAAGTATAGCTTGTTCATAGAGTGCTTAATTGCATTTGGAAATTATCATTAAGAAGTAGTAACTGCTTCTGCATGGATTTTCTTACCATTTCACTCTTTCTCACTTTTTCTGCGAATTTATTCTGCAAGTTCAATGGAGGCACTACAACCATTAATTCCCTAAGTATTCGCAAATTAATATTTTTCTGAGCAGACTCTGGAGCCATCGCTTCTAGTGACTCTTGGAGGAATGATAACCAAAAAAGAATGAACTCATTATTTGTTAAATCATTGTTTGGGACAAAACCGACAACACTATCTGGAAAACAAGCATCGAAGTCTAGAATCCCAGTTTTGGCGATATTAGCAGCAATTGTTATACACAGGGTGCCTTTTGGCCATTTCTTGCTTTGAGCTAGTCCTATATCTGAATATGTAGAGGTATAGTTTTCTATATATACTCCTGCATTAGAAACATCTCCTGTTTGTATTAATGGATGTATTCCACCTAGTAACTCAGGAGCATTTCGTGGTCGGTGCTTTGACTTTCCCCTATCGAGAGAACCTAATTCGTCAAATCTCATAACTTTCCAACCTTTTGGATTGCTTATAGGATCTCCAAACATGTCCAAGAAAACAGATCTTAGATATTCATCAAGAAGCTCAATGGATTCTGTACGTTTATTAATAAGAGAATATGCTTGATCTAGTTTCTTAACAATTGCTTTTTGTTCTGACAATGTTGGTAAAGGAATCATAAAAGATTCTAAGATCTTCTTATTCAAAGTATTTCCCATAACAGCTTTGTTGGAACCAATTGAGAAATCTTTAGAGATTAGATAGTAGTAAAGAAATTTATTTAAAAGTTTATTTTTATCTTTAATTATAAATGCCGCGATTGCTTCATTTGTATACATAGGTATCTTAGTAATCCCTACTTTTCCAATAGATAATTTGAAGCTAAAAAGTACTGTTCCCTTGTCTATCAATTTGCAATTAGTTTCCTTCACTGCTTCATCTGTTATTGTTTCCTTTGTATTTTCTAGTTCCCTTCCTTGATTCATGTCTGCAATTGAGAGCCATTTATTACCATCACCCCAAAATCTTGGATTATTTCGTGCAGGAGTTTTTCCAACCTGAATATCGCAAATATCAGTGATTTTTATTTTTTTCCGGTTTTCTTTCATTTTAAAATGGTAACTCTTTCTCTTTTATTTGTAGATTATCAACAAATGTTAATAAATAACTCGCAAAAACTAATATCTGAAAAGCTTCAAATGGGTTTTCAATACCAACGAACCTATGACTTTGAGGATTTTTCAATGCTCCAACAATTCCTCTAAAAATATTCCTCCAACCATCTGTCTCGCCATTATCCTTTGCAATGTCGAACTTAGTTTTCTCAGGAGAAAACGCGAGATCCATAAGTTTTACACCCAAATCAGATTCCGAAAAATCTCCCTTTTCTCTTATTTTTGCCTCAATTAATTTCAAGGCATTTAATATGGCATCATCATATTTTTTATTCATAAAATGTTCTTTGCACTTAAAGACGATATCTTCATGTAGGTCATCAAGTGAAATCGTATAACTTCCTTCTTTGGAGCCCGTCACTGCACTTAATTTATCTAAAGTTCCATTTGTAAAAAACTCATCTAAAATATCTTTATAAAGTTGCCTAATGAAATCCCGTCTATTCTGGTATGTAGGTAGTTCCCTAGACCAATATCCATAAAAATCCCACAGACTTGAATATTCATTCGGATTCTTTATATTGCGCTTCTTAAGCTCTTTTGCCAATTTGAAATATAATTCTTTGTAAGACTCATCGGTGTTCTCAATTCTTTGTCCACCAGTTGAAACCTGAGTCATTAAATCTTGAACTTTCTGAATATAAATTATGAACTCTTTATCTGTCATTTGAAGTTTTATTTTTCAATTGGTTTATTCCCTCGATTATTTCTTTTTCCAGATTATCTATCTTTTTCAAAATAATATCCGGATACTCATACTCTACTTGCTCATAATGATTTTCCTTATATCTGTTAATACTCAAATCATAATTGTTTTCTTCAATCTCCTTTCTACCTACCCAAAAAAATTTACTCCCTTTATCATTTTCTTCTTGGGATTTCCTTTCATTCCATTTCTTAACAATATCAGGCAGATCATTCTCTTTTATTTTTGCTCTCTTATCATCTAAGCTATATCCATCAGCAGTCATATCATAAAACCAAACCTTTTCAGTTTCACCACCTTTAACAAATATTAATATCGCAGTACTTACACCTGCATAGGGCTTGAATACACCACTTGGCATAGAAATAACTCCTTGCAATTCACACTCTTCCATTAACATCTTTCTTATTTGTTTGTGGGCATTACTTGATCCAAACAATACTCCGTCAGGGACAATCACACCTGCTCTGCCACCAATCTTTAAAGATTTAATAATCCTATTAATAAATAGCAATTCTGTTTTAGTAGTATTTACTGACAAAGACTCATTAATATCACCCTTATCAATACTTCCCTTAAATGGAGGATTTGCAACAATTACATCAAACTGACTATCCTCGTCGTATTTTTTTGATAACGTATCCTTCTGCTCAACATTTGGCGATGAGATACCATGCATCATCAAATTCATAAGACCAATACGAACCATACTTTCATCCATGTCGTAACCATAGAATGTCTTTTCTTTCAAATGCTTCCACTGTCTATCATCAGTTAACATATCTCCAAGCGAACCCCTTGTTAAACCATTCTCATCTGTTTGTTTATGCTCCTTACTAGTATGATCAGTAATAATATGCTGATATGCACCTAATAAGAACCCTCCCGTGCCACAGGCTGGATCACAGATTGTATCTCCAAGCTTTGGATCTACTAACTCGCATATAAGTTGGATAATATGCCTTGGCGTTCTAAATTGCCCTAGCTTACCTGCACTCTTTAACTCAGATAGTAGGTACTCATATACATCACCCTGTGTATCTTGGAAATTTTGTCCCTCAGATTCTTGTCTTGATATTTCATCAAATATTTCATCTATAATTCCCACCGCTTCAACTAACAACGAAGGTTTCGAGATAATAAACACAGCATTCTTCATATACTTTGCAAACGATCCACCCTCTTCTCCTAATGTTTTAATAAATGGGAACACATATAATTGGACATGTGTTAGCATTTCACCACCTTCTAATTGTTTAAAAGATGACCATCTTAAAAGTTTCTTATCTATTTTATTACCATTAAGTTCAATTTTTCCTTCATAAAGGGATTGAAACGATTCTCCTGTAAATTCTGAATCTTTCCTCTGCTTGCTATCTAACTCATCTAATCTCTTTATAAATAGTAGATATGAAATTTGCTCAATTGCAGTAAGAGGATTTGAAATACCTCCACTCCAGAACTTGTCCCAGAGCCTACTAACAGAAGATTTAAGAGTTGAGTTGAGCATTATGTAGCAATGTATTAGTTAGATTAAGTATTTCGTCTTGCAATTGTCTCGTAAATAATCCAAGAAATCCACTTGAATGAATCTTAGTAAATGGTTCTTGAACAAGATCTTTTTTATCTAGTTTTCCATTTTCAATAATAAATAGCTGAAGCGTTTGTAAGAACCTGATTTGTGGAGCTGTCATTGTATTATGCTCTGCAATAAACTCTGCAAAAGCTTCCGATACTTTTTCTGAGAATGTTACCAGACTTCCAAGTCCCATTATGTATTTAATAAGATCAAGAAAAGCCACCTGTCTTGCGTCATAGGCTTTTTGTAAATTCTCTTGAGTTGGATATGGTTCATAGTCATCCAATGTATCAGCTAACTCATCGATTTCTTCTGCAGAAATTTCTTCTCCTGCTCTTATCTTTCTTAAGATATCATTTTCATCTTCAAGGTCTTTAATTAAAGCCTCTACTTTCTCTCTATATTTTTGAATTGTAACTCTCTCATGCTCAGGACCAAACTTAATAAACTTCTTTTCAGCTGTTATATCAGTTAAATCAAGAGTTGTTTGAGAGGGTTTGATTCCTTCTTCTCTATATTTCATAAGTGGAGCTATTCTTTCAATAATTTCATCTAGTTCTTCATCGGTTGCCTTACCAATAAATCCGTTATTTAATATTTTATTAATTAATTCTTCCTCTTTTGCAACAACATTTACAGTCAAAGGAAGATCCGAAACAATTTCAATTAGTGCTTCTTCCATTAGTCCTAGTTTCTTCTCATCAAACCCATCCGTAAGCTTTCCAATCGAATATTTTAATACTCGAGTTTCAAAAGACATCGCTTTATAATCTTCACCCGTCCTAGTTCTCATAAGTGGACTAATATCAGACCACAGATAATCAAGCTCTTCATCACCGATAACACTCCAGAAACGATCGGTTAGTTTATCAAGTTGATTTTTTGCTTCAAGGATAACAACATTATTATCTGGTAATTTTTCAATATCAACTTTTAGAGTCTTTATTAGATTCTCTCTCATGACTTCATTACCTAAATCCAATGCAAGTTTTAATTTTTCTAGTTTTGTTTCAAATAATCTAACAGGAACAGGTTTAGAGGATCTATCAACCTTACCTTTTGGATTCATTTCAAAATACTCAAAGTTATTCCAACAATCCATAATCAGGAACTTATCTTTCTGAGTACACCAAGATTTCATTTTCTTAGGTTCCAGAAGTCTTGTACCACGACCAATCATCTGCCAGAATTTTGTATATGAATACACAGGTTTCGCAAAAACAAGATTTACTAATTCCCTACAGTCAATTCCTGTATCAAGCATATCTACACTAATAGCAATTCGTGGGAAATTACTGTGAATGAACTGATCTAGCAATCCACCTTTCCCATAGACTCTTGAATCATCAGATACAATAACCTTCGCGATATTACCTTTATGTTCTGGGTACAGATCATTAAATACTTCCTCTAGCCTTCTTGCATGTTTCATTGTCATAGCAAAGAAAATTGTTTTTCCAGGCAATACTCCGCTTGAATCTTTAATACATTCTTCCATAAATTCCTGTACTATTAGCGCATTTGTTCCCTTATTTGAGACTTTCTTCTCTAAATCTGTTCCTGCAAAATCAATTTCTTCTGGCTCCTTACCATCTGCTAGAAGTTTTTGTTGTTCTCTGATTGGAATATTCTCTTTCCGAATTCCTTCCTTCTGATATTTGGTCTGTATCTTTAATACTTCAAAATCACATAGATATGGAGGCTTATTATTAACAGCCTCTTCATACGAATATGCGTAAGTAGGTAGACCATCATCACAATCAAATAATCCAAAAGTGTTGTGTTCTATTGCATCTTTAGGTGTTGCAGTTAAACCTACCTGTATAGCATCAAAGTAATCAAAGATATTTTTGTAAACATTGTAGATAGATCTATGACTTTCATCAGCAACTATCATATCGAAGAAGTGAGGACTGAGTTTACAGTTATCTTGTTGAATAATGTTTAACATTGTCGGATAAGTTGCGGCATACACACGTCGATCTGTCTTTATTTCAGTTTCCCCAATCTTTGGCCATACTGGAGAATTAGGTAGGAACTCTTTAAATGCATCTAATCCTTGGTTTCTAAGTGCTATTCGGTCAACTAAAAACAGAACTCTTTGAACTCTGTTTGTTCTCATTAAAACGTCTATCATTGATACAGTTGTTCTCGTCTTACCTGTACCAGTAGCCATTACTAGCAATGATTTTCGTTTTCCCTTCTCTATATTATCAAAGACCGATCTAATTGCTTCTATTTGATAAGGTCTTCCAGAAATATCCTTATTGATCAATTCATGTGATAAAGGTTTTTCATTATCTCTTTGAAATTTCATCCTCTCCAAATCTTGTTTTGTTGGAAAACCATATACTTTGCGAGGAGGAAATCTCTCAGTATCCCAGAAATATATATCATTACCATTTGTATAAAAGACGAAGGGAAGAGATTTTCTTGTCGTTTCTCGTATGTTTACTGAATATTGTTTTGCTTGTTCTTGCCCAACTCGTGCATCTTTTGAGGTTTTCTTCGCTTCAACAATTGCAAGAGGATGACCATCGTCTCCTAGCAATGCATAATCTGCAAATTGATGGCCTGTATATTCGGTAACATTTCGATCTGCTAATTCAGTAGGCAATCCCAACCAGATATCTAACTCGGGAACGACCTGATTTGGATCATTTACATTCCAACCTGATTTCTCCAATCTTCTATCGATAATATCTCTTCTCGTTTGTGCCTCGTTCATATCTCCATAAATTAAGTTATCTGTTGGAATGTTAAGTTTTCATTAACATCTTAAAGTATTTTACCTCATTTAAGCCCGATTAACCACAATACCGCTTTACAGTGGGCTATCTATAGAATGTATCAAAAATAGAACTCTGGGCCTAATACAATTGCATAAGGAAGTGTATTATCTATCGCTACATGAATAACCATTGTAAAAGCATCTACCAAATCATCATGTTTCTCTACTCCAAAATAAACTAGCTGCTGTATTAATTGTTCAGAGGATTCCCTTGGGAAAAGAACCTTACCTGCACGAATCATATGCGTGATTGAATCAAGTCGAGATCGTTTATCTCTACCTCTAACCTGATATCCCTTCGCATTACACCCTTGCCTATTTAGTTGTTGAATGACTGATTTTTGATATCCAACATCTTCGATATATACATCAGTACTATTATAATGTTGCAAACTAATCTCTTCAGAATATCGTTTAATCATTTCAATCGTTTCTGGGAATTCCATTCTTTTGTTAACTGGATGAGGAATTATATATACCAACATTGAATCATTGTCACCTTCGTCATAGATATGAGCACCCACCATTGCAGTGTAATCTGCCTGTGTACTTGTTGAAATAGCTAAATCTACAGCCATCACCGTATCTCGATAATTAAAATCTCTTGGCAATTCATCATAATACTTAATCCATTCTTGATGAACCAATTGATCTTCATCTGCAATTATTTTCAATAGGTATTCTCTCTGCCATGATTTTTCATCCCCCAATAACTGTTTATCCTTTTCAATATCCTCTAATGTTGGGTACTTACCTTTCCATAGGATATTATTTTCACTATCTAGAAGCGGATATTCCTTAAAAACAGCTTGGATTTCTCCTTTCAATATAGTTTGCTTCAACCTCATCAGCAATGAATCTTCGTGTAGTAGGTTTCCAACCATGACTATTTTTGTATTACGATCCCCAAGAGGAATGATTTCACCCTTTAACCACGAGTATGTTTTATTCCTACTTTCTCTCGTTTTAACAGAATTTAAGTCTTCAACATCATCACAAATAATTAAATCTGGTCGATAAGCCCCATGTCTTAATCCTCTGATACTTTGTTCACTTGATGCTGCAATTAGTTTTGCATTGAATCTTGGAATAACTAGAGAGTATGATCCCCATTCATCAGACTCCTCTTCAAAGGGTCCCAGATCAGATCTAAGTAAATCGTTTGCCTCCAACTCTCTCTTTACATTACTCATATGGGTTTTGGCCTGTTGTTGAGTTTGTGAAAGGATCACTACACATTTCTTGTGTTGTTTACCAAGAATTGCCCACAATGGATACGACATTGTCATAATTGTGGATTTACCAGATCCTCGAAATGCAACTACAACTGAAAGCTTTATCCCTTCATCTTCTGTAATAGTAAACATTTCCTTTTGGAAATCCGCTGTTGGGTATTTCACATACTGAGAGAAATATAGATGGAAAAACCAATAGTGACTTTCTGTTGTTATAGCTTTTCTAGTAGCTTGGTCACTGAGAATTTTCTCTACAACCTCGGCTGGAATTGTACGAATGGAATCAGTCAGTGGTTTCTTGTTGTCCATCATCTTTAATATCTGAATTTAGATTAAATGCCATGTTAAGAGACTGGCGTATTATCTCTTTTTGTTCATCTGTTAACGGTACCTCTCCACTTTTTGTAGTAACCTCAAGTTTAGGAGAGTAATTTCGATGATGATTTTTCAACCAGAATATAATTCCAGTTAGATTACCCTCTTTAATTGAGTTAATTAACTGGCTCTCAGCCATATCATTTACTAGTTGTGCACCTTCCATAATTGCTAGTTCTGCTTCCTCTGCGAATTGTTGATCTTCTTTTTTCCAACGATAATATGTCGCTCTACCAATACCCAATTTCTTACACGACACTTCTATGATGGGTGTTTTCTTCAATTGAATTATTAGCTCTAGTCTTCTATCTTTTTTCATGATATTTTCACTCCTTTCTCACCTGTTAACTTTTCCCATCTCTTTTTAATAACTTCTGCATAAACAGGAGACTTTTCCATAATGTTGCACTTTCTACCCATTTTTTGACTTGCAATAAGTGTAGAACCAGAGCCGCCAAACGGTTCGGTAACTAGATCTCCCTTTCTTGTTAGTACCTTGATATATGGGATTAATATTTCAAGAGGTTTTGTTCCAAAAATGATTCCTTGCCCAGAGCTTTTTTCATCCGCCGCTTTGTACTCAATGAAATCAGTCGGTTGTATCTTCTTTCCTTTTTCATACCCTTCCCAATGAGGCTTTCCTGATATGGCATACAGAGCTGTCTGATACTCATTCTGGAACAGTTCTTCCTCTAGAGCAGTATTCATGACTTCTTTTTGATATGAAGAGCCTACCATTGCTATATCGTGCTTAGAAAAGAATTTGTATTTTGCAGAAAAACCTTGATGTCTATTGGGAATATGCCAAACAATCATGTTCTTTACCTTCCAATATTTCTCCATCTCTCCCCAAATTACACGAATATTCTTCCACATCTCATAGACAATAATATGGGAATCCTCCTTTGCTATCTCTGACATATTTTTCATCCAAAGTTCAGTAAAATTGTCTGGTAGAACATCTGTCTCTAAGTATTTTCGGTCTCGTTTGTACCCAAAACCTTCTGTGGGTTTACCATTTCTCTTTTTTCCATGTAAGTAATCCAAAATATAAGGCGGATCTGTAAATATGAAGTCTGCTTTGTCTTCTCCCATTAACTTTTGCACATCCTCTTGTATCGTTGAATCCCCACACATAAGCTTGTTATCTCCTAATTGCCAAACATCTCCCTTTTTTATCTCAATTTGCTTAATATCCAGTTTTTCAAGTGCTTTTTTGAGATCAAAGACCTCTGGTTCTTCATCATCCCAATCAAAGATCTCATCTAGGTCTTCAGAACTAAAACCGACTTCTGTAAGCAAGTCTTCCGCGAAATTTGAAAGAAGCTCAAAATCAAATTCACCCTGATTTTTATTTAATCTAAGATTTAACTCTTTCTCCTTTTCGATATCTGGGATATTAAGATATACCACTGGCATTTCTTTGTATCCTAATTCTTTTGCAGCCTCAATACGCATATGCCCCCCAATAACGATGTCCTTTCGTTCAGAAGCGTTATTAACAATGGCTGGATCTACAATTCCAAATTTCTTTATACTTGCTTTGAGATCATTTAAAGCTTTTTCATCCCACTTCCTTGGGTTGTAATCGGCTTTGACAAGTTTATCTATGGGAACATAGACTGTTTCTATATGTTTTTCCATATAATGTATGAATAAATTTAACTAAAGCTTATCTCTAGCTTTATTATCCAATACAGAGATGGTAAAACTCGGTAAACTACAGTTAACTTGCGTAAACAGGGTTTAAATAGATATGCGACTTATCTATTTTTAAAATGTGAGGAATCCCCGATATCTCATAAACCTCTTTGTTAATAGCTCTAACATGATTTCGATAATAGTTGTATTGATTGTAATCTTGATCATTTTCTGGTTTAACAAGCTTCGCATCGAGTAAATCAAAACTAATTCCTTGCTTTTTAGATTTCTTATGACCCCAACCAAACAAAAATTTACAAATAAGAGCTCTATTATTATTCGATTCCATGCTGATTCTAATACCATCAATAGCCAGTTTACCCTTGCTGTATAGGATTCCATTTCTACCTGGAAACATTCTCTGAGGACTGTTTTTTAATAGTTGTTTTAAAGCTTTAGCATTTTGCTCAGAAATAAATATATCTATTGTTGGTTTTGCAGGTTGATGATATGGCTTTGTAAAAACTATGTACGGATGCTTCCCCTTTTCTAAATCCTTCTCTGGGATTGCAATATTCAATTGAATTAAAGTTCTAAATAGTTTCGGATTTACATATATAAAATGACTCATGTAATCACGAATCTTCTTTGCCCTAGTTCGGTTTAGCGGAGTATCCATTTTCTTAACCAACTCTTCATACGACATAGTCTAAGCCTCATAAATAAACTATAATATTATATCTTAAAATGATTGAGTATGAACTATATGTTGTACATCCTTGGTGTGGATCACAGCTTTCAGAGTTATTACAGCAATACATTCCATGACTATATTTACTCGATAATAAAAGATTATGATATTAAACTTCTTGGAGAAGAATATTCTACAGAAGCTCGAGATATGTTCCACCCTCAGGAAGAGTCACAACTAAAACAAATCTCCCAGCAAACAACAGTAAAACACCTCTATTGTGATCCTACCGAAGAAGAAAGAGAATTGTTAGGCATAGAAAGCGAGACACAGGTGAGAGAACGCCTAGGCTTCGGTTTTAGAGCAAGAATTGTTGGAACCAAAGAACACAAGCTAGTAAAAAAAGAAATGCAAAAACAGTGGATATTAAGAGAGAAAGAATGGTTAAAAAGACTAAATAATGCAAATCTTCAAGAGCTAAACACATTGTTCGTCCTTGGCAATTTACATACAAAACGTTTTGCAAGACTTGTAGAGTCAAATAATGTCCCTTTTACTATTTTAAGTATAGAAGAATTTCAGCATGAGTTATCTAAAAGATAAATCCTATTATGAAGACCTATATGATTTATTTACCATTAAAGATTGTTTGCGAACCGTTGAAACCTCAAGAAAAGTAATACAAGAGAAGCAAAAGATAGGAAAGAAGAAACTGGAGATCTCTGTTGATGGTTTTGAAAATTTACTACTGTATTTTAAAAAAGGTGAAAGATATCGCAACAGAACAAGTACTATACAGGAATGGGAAACAAAGGATGAGAAATTAGATAATCGACTTAACACAGCAATATTCCCCTCCTACACCCCTTGCCAACATTGTGGAATGGAGATTGAAGAAGAAGACAGATATATTGAAGATATCCTAAATTTAAATTCTAGGGTACAATTTTTCGCCCATTGTAAAAATTGTAAAAGAGTAACTATTCTCTATGATAATGGTGAAATCTATAGCCCTAAACCTTCACTCTGTCCTAAATGTAACAGTGAATTAAAAACTTCCTCAACTTACAAAAAGAATATTTCTACCATTAAAGAAACCTGTCCAAAATGCCAATACAAGAACAAGATCGTTATTGACCACGAAAAAGAAGATCAACGAAGAGAAATAGAAGAGAGAAGAAATTCTGAACTTTTAGAGAAGTACAGATCCGTATACTGCATATCGACTGAAGAAGGACAAAAATATATACAGGAGATGGATAACTTAAAAAGATTAACTGAGATGATAAAGGAGTCCGAGGAGAAAAAGAAAGATCCACATTATCAAAAAGCAATGAAGGTTAAAAAACTAACTGTAATAGAATTACAAAAACTTCTATCAAAGAAATTCAAAGCAGAAGGCTATATCAATCTTAACTTTGAGAATCCAGAGATTGATAGATACGTAATCGTTCCCTTTACTGCACAAGATTCTAAGAAATCTAGAAATAAAGAAAAAAGCATTAAAGATCTAAATCAGATATTAAAACTTACTTTGGATAATATTAATTGGAGACTCATGAGTGATGGTCTTGAATACAGAATGGGTTATTTGAAAGGAAGACTAAAAGGTTATGAGAGCGACGAAGAATTGGCTAAATTCATTAAAAAGAGAGATAATAAAAGGCCTTTATTCCGCGATAAGGACGGTCCAGTTTATTAATAATGAGATGACACAGAAGGAAATTTTTGAAAAACAATCTACCGAAAGAAAACGCTACACCCTTTCAATTATCGAATCCGGTGAGAAAAACAAGTTAATAATTGCTGGGCCAGGAACAGGTAAAACGTTTACTTTTAAAACTCTTTTCGAATCGAGAGATGGCAAAAAGCTAGCTCTGACATTTATAAATACATTAGCAAATGATTTACAAAAAGAGTTAGGAGATATTGCAGAGTCACATACCTTTCATGGTTATTGCAAAAAATTACTTCATAAGATACCTCCGAATGGTATTGAACAAGATTTTCACTACTTCCCCAAATTACCATTACTGATAAAAAAGGATAATGAATACCTTGAAATGACATTTGAAAAATTCGAGGAGGCATTCCAGACCCTGTCTGAAAACTCATCCCTTGATTTCTATATCGCTCGAGCTAATTATTACAACTCGGTAAGCCATAATGATGCAGTATACAGAGTTCTGAAATTTTTTCAGGAGAGTCCTTCCTCACTTCCAGTATATAGTCAAATAGTGGTCGATGAATACCAAGACTTTAACGCACTAGAAATAGCATTTATTGAGGAAATCATCAAAAAAAGCCCCGTGCTTATTGCAGGAGACGATGATCAAGCCATTTACGATTTTAAACATGCGAGTCCAGAAGGGATTAGACAAAAGAAAGCACAAGATGACTTTGAATTTTTCGAGTTACCTTACTGTAGCAGATGTACTAATGTTATTGTTGATGCGGTATCAGATGTTACTTCCAAGGCCATTTCACTAGGAAAACTTCAAAACCGTGTAGAAAAGAAGTATCTATGTTTCCTACCTGATAAATTGAAGGAGAGCGAAGATAACCCCAAAATTATACATGCAAAGTGCTCCGTTAATAGAATATCTTGTCCATACATTGGGAAATTCATTGAAAATGAAATACAACAAATTCCACAGGATGAAATAGAACATGCAAATGCAAAGAAATATCCCAGTGTATTGATAATTGGGCCTTCACACTACACAAAACAAGTAGTTGACTATTTATCCGACAAATTCACCAATTTCGATCTACCAATAAACCATAGCAAAGAGATTGATATCATCGACGGATATAGAGTACTAATTGAAGATCCAAGTTCAAACTTAGGATGGAGGATCTTGGCCGAGTGTACACAATATAATGACATTAAAACGGTAATCCAAAAAACATATGAAGAAGATACCTCTATGATAAAGTTAATAAGTCATGACTTTATTGAAGAGCATTCAAATTTCCTAGCTATCTTGAACAAAATTAAGGCCAAACAAGAATTATCAGACGATGAGAAAACCGCTATCACAAAAATTACTGGACAAGGAATTGAAGACTTAGATAGTTTACTACAAAAGGATCTCGAGGACGATACGGAGGATGCAATAGACAGTACCAGTCTTAGAATTAAGGTAACAACCATTAATGGCTCAAAAGGATTGTCTGCAGATTATGTTTTCATACTCGCTATGAATAACGGTGATTTACCGAAGAATCCGCAAAATATAACAGATACAGAGATATGCCAACTACTTGTTGGCATAACAAGAGCGAGAAAAAGGTGCTACCTTGTTTCAAACGGTAGCTTTGGTGCTAAACGCGGCATAACACAATCAGTGTTTATTGATTGGATTGATCAAAGTAGAGTCCAAACAATTGAAGTAAGCGCAAAAACTCTAAAAAAATAAGATATATATTTTCACTCTTTTTTAGCTGTCTCTTTTGTCTCATTTGTGTTCCAGACCCATATGTCCCGCCATATTCAACATGTTCCCATAAGACCCGTGCACTATGCTTAAGAAGCCTTTATGGTGTTGAGTTAGTTATGCACAAAAAGTGAAGTTTTCAATATTAAGGCCTAGTGAATGAAAATACCCTGAAAAGAAGCAGTTTTAAGTAGCCTTTTGTTCGAAGACAAAACCTTGGTTTAACACAAATCAGCTCATATCTAAATCTCTTCTTAATTCTTCTTCAATAAGTTTAATATCTATTTCAAAATCTTTTAATAAATCATCCTCTATACACTCTCCTTTATATTCTTTATTTAAAATATATGAGAAAAGTCCTCTTAACGGTTTTATATTTTTATCACCCTGTTCTCTTATTATTAATTCATCTATTTTCTTAACAATAGAAGCACAATATTGATACTCAAAGTTTTCAGTTACAAACCTTCCATCAACAGTAAAAAAGCCTTTCTCGGATAAATATTTGATATCCACTTTATTAAATTTGATATTCTCTTTATTTTGAATATCTTTTCTTATGTTGTAAATATATTTATACTGTTTATTTAGTAACACAGCAAAACCCTCATCAAAGATATTGTTCCAATACCTCTTAAACTCATCCCATTCCATATTCAGATACTGAGAAAGTAATATATGAGTAAATTCATGGCATAAAGAATCTAATTCAAAGGATCTAGGAGGAAGATATCTAGTTAGTATCTCATAATCAATATATATAATATTAATATCTCTAGATACAAAACCAAATTTCTGTTTTAATTCTTTAACCCAAAGCATACCTTCTTCTTTTAAAATCCCTTTATAAAGCTCTTTATCCGTTGTTAAAAATATTTTAACAAACTTAGAGTCTATATCGAATAGTATATTTAAATCTTCTTTAAGACTAGAGAGTCTATAGTTGGATAAGAGATATGCTTCGATATAGTGAGGGAAATAATATGGAGTTAAATCTTTTTCTTCAATTTCTGAGGTGTAATATATCTTTAGATTTGAAAATGTATAGGTATTACATTCTCTTAAGACTTCCTTCCATTTCTTAGAGTTTTTCATATTAACATTATACACTTTTTATTAGGTATTCTACTGTAAAAAATGCAGACTTAATATGCGTATTAAAGGATGGAAGAATTATTGAATCAGGAAATCATAAAGAGTTGATGGAAATGAATAGAGAATATGCTAAAAATTTCAAATTACAAGCACGAGGGTATTCTAAGTAAAAGACTCCTAATTATATATACTCATCTATCTTACCATTATCTAATAGGACCTAATCACAAGCGTGTCTCATTTCTGGATTATTCGCAATGTATCTCCCCATGTACTATCTTTGTTAGGACATTAAGTTCTCTTAAAATAGAAAGCAACAGTAGTACGAGCTCCTCATGATGACTGATGCCTCTTTATAACCTTTCTAGCAGTAATGAGTCTGAGTAATTTCTTGAATACTTACCTAACTGTAAGAAATTTCATTCTTTCATCCATATCCAATTATATAATGTGCTCAATACTTACATGTTTCGTAACAAGAAATATATTTTATAATACAAATAGACACTCTTTCAATATACTATAAACGATTCTCTTGATGTATAATTTAGCAAATGTGTAGAAAAATAAAAACTCCTAATGGAATAAAAACAGTCTTAGTAACAGGAGCAAACAGAGGTATTGGTTATGCTTTTGTTAATGAATTTGCCCATATGGGTCTTGACTGTGTTTTAGTAGGTAGAAACGAAAAAGCATTGTTTGAGGCTGCCCAATCCCTAAAAAAGCAATATGGTGTGAATACTTGGGTATTCAAACAAGACCTTGCTGTTCCCAATGCAGCACAAAATGTCTATGACTTCTGTCAAGAGCAGGGTATTCAAATAGATGTTCTAGTGAATAATGCAGGGATGCTAATTTTCCGTCAATTTGAGACTTTATCTAAAGAGAATGTAGAATCAATCCTTAACCTGCATATATCTTGTACGACAATGTTATCATATCTCTTTGGAAAAGAGATGCTAGACAGAAAGAAAGGTTTTATTATAAATATCTCTTCAGCCTCGGCATGGATGACCTTTCCAGGTACTCAATTATATAATTCTACAAAAAGGTATATTCGAGACTTTTCTCGCTCTCTTTTTTATGAGTTCAAAAGAAGTAATGTTGGAGTAACAGTAGTTTGTCCTAGTGGAGTAAATACTAACTTTTTTCCTCTTTCACAAAAGCTACGCAAATTAGGTCTTAGATTAGGACTACTTATTCAGCCTGAGCGTTTAGTAAAAATTGCCATCAGAAATTCTTTTACTTTTAAAAAACAAGTAGTTCCGACTTTATTTGATAATTTTTTTATTTCTCTTGTACGAGATCTTTCTGATTCAACAATTTTTTGGCTGATGAGCAAATTATCGCTATTCAAGTTAAAGAAGACGAGGAATATACCTCCCGAAGTTTAGAATATTCTTTCCTATAATCTAATTTATTGTATAGATTCCAATACCAATATATCTACTCTTTCCTTTTGTAAAACATTCTGAATTCTATAATAATTACTAATATTATACCAATATTTTAATATTATACCAATAACAAGGAAAAGATAGCCTATTGGAATAAGTCCAAAAGGTTCAACCAATGCTCCATCTTCTGTAATAGATGAACCTACCAATGAATATACTAGAAAACAACAAATACTAATAACTATGGGAACTATATAAAATAGACGAATTTTCATAGAGATATTTATTAACACTTATATTCTAATCTGAATTGTATCATACTATGATTCGATGTGTTCCAGACGTATATGTCCCGCCATTTTCAACATGTTCCAACAAGACCCGTCCACTATGTTTTAAAACCCTTATGGGAACTGAGTTAATTAGACCCTAAAAAGGGAAAGTTTCAAAAGTAAGGCCTGGCGTATGAAAATATCCCCGCTAACTATATACTACCCCTCATATTTAAATACACCCTACCGTGATCTCTAGAGAAACTAACCACAACATTATACCCATCCTCTACCCAGCTCATACGACCAGTACTATTATCAAACTCATACTCATCCTTACTACTGTACAATCCTTGGTATTTAGCAATCAATACAGCAAATTCATCAACATCATCTATGCTATCCCCATCACTATCTCCACTGTCTAATACTGTAAAATATTT
>JAEHHF010000048.1 GCA_019248085.1 Candidatus Dojkabacteria bacterium S2_J21
GTTGTACACCCCGGAGTAGGGAATCCTCAAGACACATTGGTAAACTATGTCGTTGAGTACCTAGAAACGAAGGGTGAATATGACCCAAGAATTGAAAGAGGTGGAATTGTGCATAGATTGGACAAGCCCGTCTCGGGGTTAATTCTTTTTGCTAAGAACGCAGAGGCACAGTTATACTTCCAAAAAACAATTTGAAGAGCATAGTGTTGAGAAAGTATACTTAGCGGAAGTAGAATATGGCGAACATTTGAATAACGAATTGAAAGAGAAAATCCCATCTGAGACACTAGGTATATCTGAGGAGTTGGACATATTAGTAAAGAATAATTTCCAAGTGGATAGTAGTTGGTTAAAAGTAGAGGGATATATAGGTAGAAGTTCAATGAACAGGATGAAGATGATTTTCAAGACATACTCTTTCAATCATGCTAGAACCGCTCTGTCATATGTAAAACCCTTGAATTCAAATACCTTTTTAATAATCATAAAAACTGGAAGAATGTATCAAATACGTGCTACCCTCGAATATTTAGGTGCACATATTGTTGGAGATACACTCTTTGAAACGCTAAAAGGTGGAGCAATTCCAGATGCAATAGAGTTAGAGTCTGTTCTCTTGTCATGCAAGGATATCGCAGGTAATACTTTAATAAAAAGATTGAAATGAGAAGGGCTAAGAGACATGGCAAAGCAAAATTCAAGGGTATAAAGAATATAAATATTGGGAAAATCTTGATATATGCTGGAATCGTCGCGTTGATTCTTTTCTTGGGTGTATACATTGTTATACTTCTTGCTTCAAGGGTTACTGACCCAACCGAAATCAACGGATCACACCAATATCTGCTTTCACAAACTCAGAGTGATACTAAAAAAACATTAATTGTCATTGAAGGGGCTACGGAAAGCAGCAAAAAAATAAATGAAGCATATCTCTTCCTTACTAACGAAAACAAAGAAGAATCTGTTTTAATATATATACCAGGGTGGATGTACTATGGTGGTCTAGAGGAAGATTTTGGGAATAG
>JAEHHF010000049.1 GCA_019248085.1 Candidatus Dojkabacteria bacterium S2_J21
AGAGACAGGAGAAAGAGAGTTAAAACCATTTACAGATTTAGATGGTAATTCAGCTATAGGTATCCTTTGTTTAGCAGGAATAGATACATCTAATATGACTTATGTAAAGCCTGGAGATAATTTAGAGAGGGCTATAAATATAGATACCGGGAATCAGTTTGGAGTTGTATATAATGGTAAGACAGATACTGCTTTCTTTGATCATCATGGGAAAGGAGATATAGTTACTTCAGCTACCGAGGTAGTTTACAAGGCTATGACAAATTTAGGTATGATTAAAAGAACAGAAGCTTTAGATAGACTAGTTGAATTTGTAACTAAAGTGGATAATTGCAAATATCCTGCTGAGGAATTTCTTAGGAGTTCGAAAACAATATTAGGTCTTCAAAGATTTGTGACTTTTGGTGATTTGCATAAATATTTCAAAGATTATGAATCTCCAATGACAGAATTAACTCCTGAACAGTTTGATAAATATGGGTTGAAGAGTGCAGCTGAGAAACAAGAGGAAGTAATAAAAGATTCTATGGATACTCTTTCCAGAATGGAGAAAGAGGGTAAAGTTGTGGAAACACCTTATGGTAGTATATTAATTAATGAAAATAATGAATTAATTGTTAGTTCTTCAGCTGCGTATCTAAGACATGATGGTATAATTAATTTTACTCCTGGAAAGAGTTTCGCAGTTACTCTAAAGGAAAAAAAGTTTGATGAACAAAAGTTGAGAAAGATATTGGGAGATCTATTTCAAGGGAAGATAATTAGAGGTAGTATGTGGATTTATAATGATAAAGATCCGTTGCATCTATCAATAGAAGATTTAATAAATGCTTTGAAAGAAGAAGATTGAGAATTTAGTACTATATTCTCTCATAGCTTTTTTAATAGGAAAGTTTAGTTTATTTATTCTTTGGTAATTCATAGTAATGTTTTGTTGAATAGATCTCCAATTCCCAAGTATTATACAGTATAATCTTTTTATA
>JAEHHF010000050.1 GCA_019248085.1 Candidatus Dojkabacteria bacterium S2_J21
TAGCTAATAAACGATATGGAAACATTTTAGTTGATATATCTATGATATCTGTATTAACTTGGTTCTTTGACGGAACCATAATGGGTATGGCTATTGCAACATCTGTATCTGCAATGATCAGTATTCATTTAATATTTAAACCTGTTTCAATCAACAAGCGCAAAGGAGCTAAATGATTAAAGATATATTGCTTACAGTTACACTCATACTGGCGCTAGTTTTATTGATACAATTTTGGTATATAAGCATGGCTATTTTAGCTATCCTTATTACTTACTTCCTTGCAAAAGGAGTAAACATTATCAAAAGGATATTTAAATGAGCAGAGAACGAAGACCTAGTAGACATAAAAATTCTCCACTTGAAGATGCTTTAGAAGAAATAGGTAGAAAGACAGTTTCAATAGTCTCATCTAAAGCCAACGACTTAGCACCAAAAATAGCTAAAAAACTTTCAGCAATAGAGAGACTTTTTTCAAGACAACAGAAGCGCCATTAACTCTGGCGCTTATTATTGTAGTTTAATTTAACTTATTTAACCAACTTTTCATATGCATACTCTGCATAATCTAATCCAGCTGGATAAGCAGCTTTAGTTAATACATCCCAAGGATTATATACTATATTTCCAAGATTCTTTGTAAACACAGACTGGTCATGAACATCATCTATATCCATAATAGTAGCTTGTCCTAATACAGCTAGCAAGAAGCTTATCGGATGATCAATAACTCCTTTTCTAATAACTCTTTGAATCCTAACGAAATACTTCGTAAACATTACTAGCCCAATATCATTCATATACTGTAATAATTTACTATCTGGTGTTCCATACACAATAAAAGCATCTTTTACTGTATTTAAAGCCACAAACTCTTTTCTATCATAATTGTATTTTTTCTCAATCAGCTCAAACAGTTCACTATATTTAAAATCTTTATCATTACCTAATTTTTCACTATTTTCATCAAACAAAT
>JAEHHF010000051.1 GCA_019248085.1 Candidatus Dojkabacteria bacterium S2_J21
GAGAGTAATAACATGTTTGAGAAGCTAGGACTTAAAAAGCAGTAATAATAGCCTCTGCTATATTAACAGGCTCTCCCTCAATCTTAGTCTCATATGCCTTATATCCAGGATGTAAGCTTATCTCTTGTATGCATGGTTTTCCATGTATATACATAAAGTCTACAGCCATGAAATCAGCTTCTAAGGCAGACGCCATTCTTTCAGCTATTTCAGTTATCTCTGTATCTGCCTGATTATACATCTCATATGAACTTGTTCTTTTATTGACAGTCATGAATCCTTCTCCAGCCTTTCTTTTCCACCCGGCTATAACCTTACCAAGTTTAACAAAGACTCTGTAATCTTCAGCGGTATCAGAGAATTCTTGTATGAAGAAATGCGAAAGATCCTGCCCATCAAGATTCTCTTGCTTGTAATCTTCATCTTTTTCTAATTTAAACACATTCTTTTTAATCTTCTCTTTACCATCAATCATCTCTGTTCTATTTGCACCGGAATATTCTTTAATAATTAATGGATATTCCTTTAACATCTCTCTCTCCTTTAAATATTCTCCATTGGTATTAAAATATGTATCAAAGTAGGGGAGGTTATTTTTTGAACACAGCATTGCGAAGGCTATCTTATTGTAATATGGAAGATTTTTTATTGCCTTAGAATTTTGAATGTTCACTTTTTTTTCTGGATTGTCTCTATTATATTGTTCAACGTAATCTATGATGAATCTTTTGTATTGATACTCGCGTTCGTCATCTAAAGAGTGGCCTCTGAAAATGACGTTACTGTACTGAGTTATATCATGGCCAGCTGCCTTTATAGCCGTGGAAAAGAAAGGCTGGAGAAGGATTCATGACTGTCAATAAAAGAACAAGTTCATATGAGATGTATAATCAGGCAGATACAGAGATAACTGAAATAGCTG
>JAEHHF010000052.1 GCA_019248085.1 Candidatus Dojkabacteria bacterium S2_J21
AGGATTAACTATACCTGTGGTATATATGTATCCAATTACAACCGTAGCAATTAACATCAAAAAGATGTTGACAAATAAGTATATTTTTTTCTCAACACTAGGCTTCTGGATCTTATTAACATACCCTATTAACAAAATCGAGATTAGTGGAAGCACAGCAAGGATTAACCCTTCGTATATCCAAGTAACATTTCCACTGCTCAGCCCAATAAGGAGAAAAGAAATACTCAGCATAACCTCCCCTGAGAAGTATATTGTTGGGAACATATGATTCCATCTCCATTTTTTAACGATTGTAGACCAGAAACTTGCAGTGAAAAGGTAACCTACAAACATTACTAAAATATCCAGTCCCCCATCAAATATGTTGAAAAGTCTCCACGGGAGGAGCCTAAACCAATAGACTTCTTCCCCATATCTTTCATATGGCAACCAATACCAAATATACCCGAAGAAATCCTGAGAATTAGAAAGCACATATGCTACCCTCCCAAGCAAGAGACCAACAAATACCGAGATTATGAAAAGATCAAAAACGGAGGATCTGTCTTTCCTGGTCTCCATTGCACCCCTCCAGCATACATACATTCCAAAAATGATAACACAGATGAAGAGAACTGCTGGACTAAAGGTTGAGAAAATTTGATATATACTATTAAGAATATTTTGCACTAACAGTTTACTAACAAATTAATATCTGTGTATATGATATCACAGTACTAATGTTTTTTATGTTTCTTTTTCTTCTTGTCTTTTTTCTTTGATATCTCAACCTGTTTTTCAATAATCTTTGTCTTTACAGGAACAATTCCATTCTTAATCTTGTCGAAAAGTATCTGATATCCAGTGATTATTGAGCTACCGACCTTTACTGTTAATCCTCTCTTCTTAGTACTGTATCTTGTCTGCTCAGCT
>JAEHHF010000053.1 GCA_019248085.1 Candidatus Dojkabacteria bacterium S2_J21
AGATTATCTCCTGGTGCTCAGGATGTTATACAGATGTTAATACAAGAGAATTTGTTAAGATTAGAAATGTTTAACTAATATTTCTTAAAGTGGTATATTTTAATATATATAACTTTGGTATATACCAATATGAAATTTGAGACAGTAGCTTTAGTTGTTGTAGGTAGTATTATCGTTGGTGTATTAGGTGGTTTTGCTGCTAGGAATCTATGGGTAGGTATTGGTCTTCCTGTTGTTTTAATTGTTCTTGGTCTTATGTGGTTAGCTGTTAAGCCTTCTGCTTTTGATCTTCCAAAGGGAGAGGAGAAGAAGGATGATACTACTCAACCAAGACAGGAATAGGGTATAATTCTCAATGTTTGTATGGACGATTAGCTCAGCTGGTTAGAGCATCGCATTCACATTGCGAAGGTCATTGGTTCGATCCCAATATCGTCCACCATATTATTTCCTGATATAATGAATCATGTGGACATGTAAGAAATGTAACAGAGAATTTATAAAAACAAATCAATCCCATTCTTGTGTTGTATATCCAATAGATAACCATTTCAAAGGAAAAGGAGAAAAAAGTAAAGCCTTATTCTATGCCTTAGCGAAATCTATTGAAGATAATATCGGTAAACTCAAGATAGAAGCATTGCCATGTTGTATACATCTCGTAAGCCACTATACCTTCAGTGGAGTTTGGATATTGAAAGACAAAATCAGATTAGATTTCAGAGTGGATTATGAGATCAAAAGTAACAGATTTGTTAAAGTAGAAAAACTATCTACAAACAGGACTCTGTATTTTGTTGAAATCACTAAAGAAGAAGAGATTGATTCTGAGCTCTTAGGGTGGCTAAAAGACTCATACAATCTTGAGAAGTAATTAAAGATTTCTTGTCCTTCCAACATCTTTTACATA
>JAEHHF010000054.1 GCA_019248085.1 Candidatus Dojkabacteria bacterium S2_J21
TTCTTCCTTGTTTCTTCTAACTCCTCTTCTGAAATGAAGCAAGGATATGCATTGCCCTTAGAAACCATATCCTTGGCATATGTTTTGTAAATTTCTAATCGCTGACTTTGTAGATATGGACCATATTCACCTTTTGAATTACTATCCCCAACCATTCCTTCATCAAAGTTAATACCATATCCTTCTAGACCCTTGATAATCAAATCAATTCCACCCTCTACCTCTCTTGATTTATCGGTATCTTCTATTCTTACAATGAATACTCCACCACTTTGATTTACTAATGTTCTGCCAATGAGACTCATGTATACACTTCCAATATGTAAGAACCCTGTAGGACTAGGTGCAAATCTGAGAACCATCTCTCCTTCTTTCAAATTTCTTCGGGAATATCTCTTCTCAATATCCTCTGGAGTCCCTTGAACTTCTGGGAAAAGTAGGTTAGCTAACTGTATATTTTCCTCTGGTGTTCTCATTATTATGTATGTAATATATAATGTTGATACGATATTAAACTGTTGCTAAGATTATACCATGACATTAACAGAAGCGGCATTCTGGACAAGAAGATTTGGAGTTATAGCTCTCGTTATGCTTGCTATCTTTGGTGTTGTAGTGATTATTATCACCACTTCTGCAAGCAAGAGTGTATTACCACAATATATCGCTGCAAACTTTGCCTGCACCGAAGAGAAGGAGGCCTTCTTAACTAACAAACTCACTATTCCATCACTCAAACTAACTGCTGGCTCGGGTATGTACTTTGAATTACAAACAGATTCTGGAAAGATAGATGCACTCCCGGGGATTATCAATGTTTACAAATTCGACAACCCTATACAATCCTTAAGCGCTCAAGCAGATGCAAAAGTTTTAGCAAACAAACTGGAGTTCACTGCAGAGAAGATT
>JAEHHF010000055.1 GCA_019248085.1 Candidatus Dojkabacteria bacterium S2_J21
ATGTATAGCAGCTACATTTCTAACCCCAACTGGATCTTTTTCAATCAATCCTCTTAATACTTCAATCTGACTAAAATCTGTATATTTTAAAGCTTCTAGTGTTGCTAGCTTGTCGATTCTCTTAATTGATGCTTTTGAAGCTTCTATAGGATTTGGAGCATTAAACATATTACCTATATTTCTTGCATTCAACAACTGAGCTTCATTTGTAGCCATATGCGTAGCCATATAAAACCCTAATCCTGCAGCTTGTGATACATAATAGTTTCCTATGGCTTTATCTTCATTCTTCCATATCTCTAATCTGGCGCTTTCAATCTCAGCCTGAATAGCTTCTTGACTAGCTAATAGTTTTTTCATTCTATCAAGACCAAAATCTTCATATATAGAACTTAAATCTGTATCCAAAAGCGCCAGTGTTAATGCTTCTTCTTGTTCAAATGTTAACTTTTTTTCAAACCCATTTACAACCAAACTTCCTATAATCTGAGCCTCATGCTCTCTTGTTCTATCTATGCTTCCACTTGCTAATGTGAAGTTCTCCAATGTTCTTTCAAGCTCATCTTTATCTCTAAATCCTCTAACTAATGATTGAAAAAAACCTTCAGGCTTTAATCTTGCAACTTCACTTAATACATTCTCAAAAGCAGGTCTTCTGTCACTGTCATTTAAAAACACATATGCGTTCCTAGCAAACCACTTAGCTCTTGTAAACTTACTTGCACCCTCTGGAGGTCTTCCAATCTCATCTTTTAATGATGTGTCAAATCTTTTTATGAATCTACTTATACTATCGTTCAGGTATGTTATTCCATCTCCTGTTAATCTCATTAGGTTTTTTCTCTTTTGGATAATAGCTGCATTATTTGCTTTACCTAGCTCTAGCGCCAGTT
>JAEHHF010000056.1 GCA_019248085.1 Candidatus Dojkabacteria bacterium S2_J21
GGAATCAAAATCAGAAGAGAATCAAACTCAGGATTCAAGGAAACAATTCCTAATTATTTTGCTATTAGCTTCGGAGGTCAAGGTATAGGAAAAAACATGAGTTTTGACTTAGCCGAATATTTATACAAAGAAATGTTTAATTCATATATAGCTCACTCAGAAGCTTTTTATAATAAACATTATGACTCTAAAAACGACAAGTGTGACATTAGATATATAGGAATTTCATCTCCATTTATTCCAGTAAACTCTTCATGGCAAGGTATTCAGAAAACTGCACAAACGGTTTGTGATCAAAACTTCGGGTCAATAAATATAACAACGGACGAATTAGGTGATGAGATTACAGGTATGTCTGAAATACTAAAAATGATGAAAACAGCTTGGGATACAGGTTCATCTAGAGGTCCAGTTAATGTATCAGAAGGTGGCAAAGGTTATTTCGAAGCAACAAATGTTCCGTTTAATTCTTTATTCTTTGGAGCACCAGGTCCTTTTAATCTAGTTCCTAAGAAAAAAGAAAAGCTTCTTGAATACTATCTATCAGGTGGCATCAGAAGCACATTTATTCTTCACATTGATGAATACAAAAAAAGCTCAAACAGGAACAAATCATTCGAAACAGCGCCAGCTAGTCTGTACAAAGATATCGAAGAATATAAAAAATCTCTCAGAGAATTCCTTAATTCTACCAAATATATAGATATGCCAACAGACATCTATAAAATGCTTACAGATTATAATATCGAACAAGAAGGAATAAGAGAAACTCTTAATTCTGATATCTCAGAAAATCTAGGTGCTCCTAAAAAAATTGAAAAACTTATGGGATTACTAGCAATACTAGATTTATCATCTAAGATTACAGAAGATCATCTTAGATTTGCAAT
>JAEHHF010000057.1 GCA_019248085.1 Candidatus Dojkabacteria bacterium S2_J21
AAGAAGAAAAGTATGGTACGAAGAGATTGATGGCAAACAAACAGCCTGGGTTAAAACATGTGAAGAGTTAGAAGTTGATGCAATGAAATATATTAGAGAGAAAGGATACAAACCTACTCTTCAATTGTAGGTGTAAATTCTAACTGTTTCTCAGGGACATCATCTCCCACTATCATCCCCTCCTGCTTTACCTTGTCTACTCTTCTAACTAATTGATTAAATCTTGTTGTACTAACAGAATCATATTGCTTCTGCAAAGACCCAATCTTCTCCCCTACCTTAAAGAATGAATCTGAGAAAAGATCGAATTCTTTTTCAAATGCACGTACATTCCCAATTATATTGTAAATATTCTTTTGAACTCTGAAATTCTCGTACGACTGTTTAACCATTCTTAAAATAGCGGTGAAGCTAAATGGCCCTGCAAATACAATCTTGCTAGACATAGCCTGTTGGGATAGCTCTGGCATCTTTTCATAGATATAGGAGAAGATCATCTCATTAGGGATAAACAGGATGACAAAGTCTACAGTTTTGTCTTCAGGATTGATGTAATCTCTAGTAGTAACCTGTTTCATCTTCTCTTTAACGTCTCTCTCGAATTGAACCCTGAATTTCTCCTTCATCTCCTTGTCATCGGTTTCTGTCATCTTTTGAAGATTAGCATATGGGAATTTTGAATCAATATTTATTCTCGTTCCATCAGGGAGAAATACACAGAAGTCCGGTCTTGTTTCAGAACCGGCCTGTTCTTTGTTAAATTCATAGTCCACTCCTCTTACAAAGCCAGCCATCTTTAGTAAATCATCTGCTACCTGCTCACCAAACTGACCTCTTAATTGATTGTTTGAGAGGACCTTTTTAAGGCTCTCAGT
>JAEHHF010000006.1 GCA_019248085.1 Candidatus Dojkabacteria bacterium S2_J21
TCCGCTATCTCAACAGGAATCCCTAATCTCTTACACAAGTCCAACACCTCGTTTACCCCTTCACTCTCATCGTGCTTTGATTTAACCAATACCTTAATGAGGTTCTCTCTTTGATAATTTATGAGATCAATCGTTGGATATGTGCCGAATGAATACGAATATTCGAATTTCTTTTGATATCTTTTTAATCTTGGATCAAATATGCTCATATTACTTCCCCTTCACTATATCCTTTAATATCGAGTCTGCGCTCCCCTTAGACCTCACCAAGCTCCACTTCTCCTCTCGGAGCATTAAGTATGCCTCTTCCACCTTTGCCTTCGTCTCATCGAGTTGTTTGTTTTTGTTCGCCAATTCCTTCTGGGTTATTATTTCCTTCTGGAACATGCCATAGATACTATTAAGGAACCCAACCAACAACCCTATGTATGCAAAGAATCTTGCCCATACCGAAAGATTCATCATGTTAGAATATTCAAGATTGAAGAAAGGGAGGTAGAAAATTTGGGAAAGAACTAAAAATGAGAGGAGGAATATGATCCAGTAATTGAAATCATCGTACAGCCATCCCTTGTTGAGTAAATACCCCAGCAAAGCCAAGAGCAAGAACATTAAAGATGCAAGTCCAACAATTATGACGAGCAGACTTTCGATCACAATGCCGCTCTTCGTCAAGAATACAAAGACACCGATGAGAGTGAAGGGGTAAACGAGGTGTTGGACTTGTGTAAGAGATTAGGGATTCCTGTTGAGATAGCGGATAGGGCGATAGACAAGATCTCTACAAAAGAGAATACATATGTACTAGGTATTTTCCATAAATATGATTCAGCGTTAGATCCTCAAGTTAATCATTTGGTTTTGGTAGAGCCGAGGAATATGGGTAATCTCGGAACAATAATTCGTACTATGCTGAGTTTTGATGTTACAGATTTAGCAATTATTCGTCCTGCTACAGATATTTTTGATCCAATGGTGGTTCGTTCTACAATGGGAGCTATATTCCAAATCAATTTTGAGTACTTTGAGAATATCCAAGAATATATGGCTAAGTACAGTCGAAGGAATATATATACCTTTATGCTTGATGGAGCTAAGGATATCCGAGAGGTTAAGTTTGAAGAGCCATTTAGTATGGTCCAAGGGAATGAAAGCAAAGGATTGCCTAAGGAATTCGGGGAATTAGGACAAAGTATATTCATACCTAATTCGGACAAGGTTGACTCTTTGAATCTTTCTGTAGCTACTGCGATAGGGCTATGGGAGGCCAGGAGAGGAAAATAATCACTAAAAATGGTATAATTTATGTAGGAATAGAGGTATTCCTAGCTCTTTTTCAATATATGGGGACGTAAGGCTTTCGACAGGAGTCTGCGTTTAGTTGTCACAAACCGAGGGTTGTCTCGTTAATCAACGCACAATGATAAGTGTAAAAAACAAAATCGTCGCTTTTGCAGAGAATATTAAAGCAAGTTTGGCTATGCCAAATTTCAACTTTAACTTTGCTTAAAGTCTAGCCAATTAAGTTTGACTAGTGTCTTTATCCTTATTCTTAGTTAGGGGTAAAAGATAGTCGTTACTAAGATATGTTATTACTACTTTGTCGGTAGAGTAGTATGTATGAATATAATTACTGAGTAGAGATATCTTTTTGCTGATCTTTTTAGATATTTCTAACTATACAGGATCAGATATGTTTGTACATGATGCTAGACAATGCTTATGGACGTGGGTTCAATTCCCACCGTCTCCACCATGAAAAAGAAGACAAGAGTTATTCCTAGATGTTATTCAATGAATCACACACAAGAACTTTTTAGAAATGATCCCCCGTATATATATCTAACCGAAGCACCGTCGCATTTAGTTGGGCAAGCGGTTGGAGGCAAAGATCTCCGAGATATCATATGTATCATAGACGATAAACTTTTCTATGAAGACCTGCTTATGGTTGAGGGCTCTCTCATTGAAGATACAGGTCTCTTTGTGAGCGCATTCTTTACTACAAAAGATGAAAAAATAGACTACTGTTTCCAATGTGGCCAAAATGGAAAAGGAGAAGTGCTCTCCACTCTTGTCAGAGTTGAAAATCTCGGCCCTGTAGATTCATATTCTTCTCTCTTTTACAAAAATAACCAGGCTATTGCAAGAAACGGAGATTTACTTGAAGCCCAGTATATGGCTACATACAAAGAAGGGAAGTGGTTTGTTCTAAGCAAGGACGACCGAGAAGGAAGATTAGATTGTGAATCTCAAGAAGTGCTTTCTAGGGCAAAAGAGTATGTCTTTTAGAGCAAAGCAGTCGTTGGAAGGTTATTCCACCACCACCATACTCTTCAAAATATCATCAACCTTTAATAACTCCTCTCCCGTTATTGCTGTATTAAAACCATAGAAATATGCCTCATACGGATAGTTACTCTCGTCGGTATATGATAGCCCTTCAAAAGTAACAATAACATTAAAACATGGAGCTTCGAAATAGTTATTACCCTCTTCGTCATCTAGGTAGATCTTCGTAGCTATTCTTCTAACAGTTCTCCCAAGGACATCATATTCTGCATATGGCATATTACTAAAATCATTTATATTCATAGCATCACCCATCTCATCTGCAGAAGCCTGTGCTTGTGCTCTATATGCTGGATTATCATCTGCGAAAGCATAGTACTCACTACAACCAGCAAAACCGATACCGTTAACACCCGCTAGATGAAAGAGTTCTGTATTGCTTGCATTAAATATCTTGATAGCTGTTAATCCAGTATAGATTGGCCCCTCTGAGAGATATTCTGTACCCTGTCCATTGTAATATTCTTGCATCGTCCAACCGATAGGCAGAGTAGCGGTAACTGTTTGCCCTGTAAATGTAGTAGTGGAAGCCGAAGTATCATTAGATTCTGTAGCATCGCTATCGTTCGTATTTGCATCTTCACTAGTATCCTCAGCAGAATTTGTTTTACTTAATAATGGGATCTGTATGTATTCCTTCTCATAAGCAATATATACAAGTAACCCAACAACGATAAGTGCTAGAAATATACACAAAGCGACGAGGCCTCCATGAGATTTAGGTTTTGAAGCGGGCTTAGGAGTAGTGGTTGGTGTTTCCGTCGTTCCGTTTGGGATGTTATCCATAATATATATAAATTAAAAATTTAATTATTCTCTATACATGCCATTGCGGTACAGACAACCTGTCCGTTGCTACATGCACAGTAGTTGCAACCATCGGAGGATTTAAATGATTCTCCGTCGGCATATGACCAACCTGCATAATCACAGCGAGCTTTTTGTTGAGAGATAGTGTTGTAATATACAACGTAACTGATTAGTCCAACGACGATTATTCCAAGGGTAATACATAGTCCAATGAGAAAATCATGTTTCTTGGTTTCTTCCATATGTCTAGTATATATTATTTTCCTACAAAACGAGAATACATTTCAAAGTACAAACCTTTGAGTGCGAGGAGCTCTTTGTGGGTGCCTTTCTCAAGAATAGTGTTATCTTTAATTAGTATAATTTGATCAGCATTAAAGATGGTACTTAACCTATGGGCGATGATAAATGTGGTTTTTCCTTTACATGCCTTTTCAATTGCCCCTTGTAACATTTTTTCAGACTTAGTATCAATCCTAGCCGTAGCCTCATCCAGGATTAAGATCTTAGGATCTCTAAGCAATATTCTGGCCAGGGCAATTATCTGCCTCTGACCAGCGCTAATCTCACTACTTTCTGTACTTATGTTTGTATGTAAACCGTAAGGGAGGGCTTCTATAAAGGATGCCACACCTAAGTCGCTGAATATTTTAAGTGCTTGTTTCTCCCTTACTTTAGGATTGTTGTATTTCAAATTATTTAAGATTGTATCTTCAAATAAAAAAGTATCTTGGATGAGGTACCCAATGTTTTTCCTAAGTTTTTCTAAATCCCATTCTCGGATGTCTCTTCCATCAAGATATATAGTCCCGCTATCTATATCGTAAAGCCTAGCTATGAGATTTACAAAGGTTGTCTTACCTGCACCAGTAGGTCCGACAATGGCGATTGTTTGACCAGCTTTAACTTCAAAATTTATATCCGAGAGAACTTTCTCGCTTTCAACATAGGAGAAATCTACATCTACAAATTCGATATTCCCCTCTACGGTTTTTGGCTTGTATGGGAGTGGAACTGTTGCGATATCGCTTTCTAACTCTAGTACATCACTTAGCCTTTCGGAAGATGCAAGGCCGGTCTTAATCGTTCTCCAGATCTCTGAAATGCTGACTACCTTCTGCAGGAGATCTTGGGTATATGAAAGAATCAATATCACAGTACCAATTGTAATGATTTGTTTCTGATACAAGTTAAGAGAGGTTAGCAAAAGAGATCCGACTGCCAATACACTTAGGAACGTAAGCATAGCCTTCGCGAAAGCGGTTAAAAATGAAACTTTCTTCATGGTATTAAAATATGTTTCTGTCTTCTTCTCGAAACTCTTTGTCCAACTCTTCTGCTGGTTTGTCGATTGTATTGCCACGAACCCATCTAAAGATTCCTGTACATTAGCACTTATATCACCCTCTTTCCTTAAGGATTCGGAGATTGGTTTCTCTATGATTCTTCCCTGAATAAGGATGTATATGACCATGATAAACGCTCCTCCAAGTGCAATTAAACCGATAATATCGTTTTGTAGGAAGATTGAAATCAGAATAATGACAACTGAGAAAATAATATCCAGTAATCGGATAATACCTTCGGAGAAAAATGCGCTTAACGCATCGACATTTCCAGTCAGTCTTTGTATTATATCTCCAGACTGATTGTCGGAGAAGAACTTACTAGGGAGCATCTGTATTTTGTTAAAGAGTTCTCTTCGTATATTGAAGAGAATTCTTTGACCAAGTTTTCCTGTAAAGAATAGTCTGACATAACTCAGGATTAGATAAACTAAAGCTAGGCCAACAAAGATCATTGTGGTTTGTGTTAGACCACTCAAATCGCGGTTTGTAATGTTGATATCGATAGCTGTTTTAAGTAGTCGTGGAAGTATTGAATTCCCGAGAATTGTTGCTAAAAGAAGACCAAGGGATATCAAAATGAATGAAAATATGTAAGGTTTTGTATGCCTGAGTATCAGTTTGATGCCCTTCTTGTAATCAACATCCCTGTCTAATTGTAAATTGTATGTTTGATTTTTACTCATCGTAGTTACTTTGTGTTAATTCAATCTCTCTGTAAAGGGAAGATGTTTTTAGAAGGTCATCGTGTGTACCAGATTCTGAAATCCTTCCCTCATCGAAAATATATATTTGATTACAATCTTTGAGAGAGGAGATCTTTTGGCTTACAAGTATCATTGAAAGATTTGGGTAGCTCTTTTTGATATTTTCGAATACTCTGCCTTCGGTATTTGCATCTAACCTGCTTGTTACATCGTCCAATATGAGTAGAGAAGGATGATCTACCAAAGCTCTTGCAATCATGATTCTTTGTTTTTGACCACCAGAGAGGTTAGAACCTTTCTCCCCAGCTATTGTTTTATATCCCTTTTCTAACTTCTTTGTAAATTCATCTACATCTGCAATTCTTGCAGCTTTCAGAATGTCTTTTTCTTTGATATTCCTTCCGAACCGGATATTTTCATATATTGTTTCGTTAATGAGGAAATTTTCTTGGAAGCAGAATCCGATTTCTTTCCTTAAATCATTAACTTTGTACTCCTTTATATCTCTCCCATTCACAAGTATTTCCCCTGAAGTCGGCTCGACCGCTCGAAGGAAATTCTTCAAGAAAAGGGTTTTCCCCGAGCCAGTCAAACCCATTATTCCAATCTTCTGTTCCTTTTCTAGGTCAAAATCTATGTTTTCTAAGATATTTATACCTTCGTCAAGGAAGGATAATTTCTTTATATGTATGTCGTTGATTTCTTTTAAGGGCTCTTTCCCATCTACAAAATCAATATTACGGTCCAATACATCACTTATTCTCTGTAATGAAGCCATGGACTGTCCTAGGATTGTCGCCATGAAGCTTAACGAAATGAGGGGCATCACAAATACGAGAACGTAAAGATTGAATGCAGAGATGTCTCCGATGGGCAATCGACCTGCGATGGATTCTTGTCCTCCAATTTGTATGATGAGTATGGAGCATATGTAGAAGAGGGCACTAATGGCAGGTATTGCGATTGCAAATATTTTCGTTACCTCTAGACCCAAGTTTCTTGAAAGCTCGTTTTGTTCTTTAAATTTCTTAATCTCCGCCTTTTCTGCAACAAAGACTCTAACTAACATGGACGCTTTGATATTCTCATTTATGACCTTGTTCAGGCTATCTCGAACCTTCTGTATCTCTTTAAATATTTTGAACTTGTTTTTAAGTATGAGAACTAGGATGGCGACAAAGGTTGGGACAGAGATGACCACATATGTGGCTAATTTAGCATTGAGGGAGAACATCATTATGACACTCCCTACGAGTAAAACTATTCCCGTGATTGCAAAGGCGATAAATTGTATGAAAGAGGATTTGACATAGTTAACGTCGCTGAGGATCACGGTAAGTATCTTAGAGGGTTTTTCCTTGACTAGGTAGTTGTAGTCTTGTTTGAGCACTTTGGCCATGAGTCTGTTTCTCAAATCTGTGCCGATTTTCTCTCCTAGCAGGGCAAAAAGATACCCTTGGGTTAATGAGGCAATAGGGGAGAATATTGCTAGACCACCCACTAAGTAGTAGAAAGTCTTTGGTACTTGTAATGTGGCTTGGTATTCATTAATGACCCCGGATATTATCTTTGGGATTGTAAGGTTTAGGAGATTGAGTATGACTAGGAATATGAATGAGCCTACAAAAAGCAAGACATATTCTTTCTTCGTCGCATATCTTTTTAATACTTTGAACGGATTTCTTCTCGGCATAGGTCACATTATACCCTTAGGAGAGTAGCTATGTAATATCCTGCGATTGAGGTTATGGTCGAAACCGATGTCCCCCATATTATATCGATGATTGTTATAGATACTGGCCAGCCTTTTAATGTCGCGAGATTGGTTAAATCGTATGTAGAGTAGGAGAGCATACCAAAAAGTGCTCCAAGCATTATGGTTTTCCAGAGGTTTTGTGATTCATATCCTGGTAATACCGCAAAGATAATTACACCTACTACAAAGATGAGGTAGAAAATAAGGGCTGGGAGGAGTTTAGGTTCCGAGGCCATTAGGTGTCCAATCTTTGTGGAGTAGAACCCCGAGGCTACGAATTTAAGCCAGATGAAATCTATGACAAAGAAAACGACAAAGGTTATGAGGTAGAGGTATATGTATTTCATTAGGATTATCAGTTAAATTTATCTTTTTATTATATCATCTGTGAACATTCTGGGTTGTTGAATACGGAGAGGGCGGGATTCGAACCCGCGATAGGTTTTAAGGCCTATGCCTCGTTAGCAGTGAGGTACTTTCGGCCACTCAGTCACCTCTCCATACAACTTGGTAATTATAATCTATTTAATCCATTTGTGCTACAATAAACTATGTATTACGGAATTCATGTATCCTCTGCAGGTGGGATAGAAAACACAATAAAAAATGCTCAAAAATATGGAGTAAACGCTATCCAAATAATGCCAACGATACCCATGAGATGGGCGACCAAGCTTTTGTCAGATGAAATGATAATGAATTTCGTTAATGAATTGGAGAATTCTGATGTAAAAAAAATCCTCATACATGGAATATACCTTACCAATCTAGCCCGAGAGGACAAGCAATTGTTTCATCTTGGCAAAATGGGACTCGTTGTTTACTTAGATTTTGCAGAAAGAGTTGCAAATGAAATTAGGAAAAGGAAGGTGGATGCAGAAATATTAGGAGTATGTTTCCACCCAGGAGCACAAAAAGAGCTATCATATGAGGACAGCATGGAACGAATATCATATGGGATACAGTGGGTATTAGACGAAGTTCCAGGAACACAGAAGCTTCTCATCGAAAGTACTGCAGGAACTGGTGGAACTCTAGGAAGAAGCTTTACAGAATTGGGTATATTGAGAAATCAAGTTACAAACAAAGAGAGAGTAGGGTTTGTCATAGATACAGAGCATACATATGCCGCTGGATATGATTGGGTTAATAATTTTGAAGGGGTGGTGGAAGATCTAGACAGAGAAGTAGGTATTGAGAATATTAGGGCAATACATTTAAATGATTCTGCAGTAGATTTAGGCACGAACAAGGACAGACATGCGAATCTCGGTGAAGGGAAAATAGGGGAGGAAACCATTAGGAAAATACTCCACGAAAAGAAATTTAGAGAGATGCCTTTTATACTTGAGACCCCAGGGCTTAAAGATGATCAATCAACAATGTCCGAGGTTGAAATGTTAAAAAAATTAATTAATTAAAAACAAAATGACAGACAAAACCAAAAGAGCCCTAGGTAATGCCCTTAAGAAAACACCAAGCCCGAAAGTCCTGTTTGGTGTTACTGTAGGAATGATATTAATATTGCTCACATACATAGCTATCTTACTTCTATCAACGAGATAGTGTCTCAGATTAACCTCAATGAAAACCAACAGCAAGCTGTCCAATATACAGATGGAGACCTTTTGATTATTGCTGGGGCAGGAACCGGTAAGACCGCAGTTATTACACAAAGAATCTTGTATCTCATTAAGAAATGTAATGTAAAACCATCGGAGATATTGGCACTAACGTTTACAGAAAAGGCAGCTGCCGAAATGCAAGAGAGAATAGACAAGGAGATGGAATATGGGTATGAAGAACCCAAGATTTCAACCTTTCATTCATTTTGCGATGGGATATTGAGAGAAGGTGGTTACAACATGGGACTTGATGGGGGATATTCACTAATGACTACTGCACAGTCATATATATTTCTTCGCAAGTACTACCATGATCTTCCCTTAGACACTCTAAAGCCAAGGGGACAGGTCACCAAAACATTGAATGATATATTGAAACACTTCTCTCGATTGCAAGACGAAGATGTCTCCCCAGAAGACTATCTTAAATTTGTTAAGACCATACCAAAGAACACTTTGGAACAGAAAGCAGACCACCAGAAATACAAAGAACTTTCAGAGACATACAAGATGTATTCCGATTTGAAGATGCAAGAATCTAAAGTAGATTTTGGAGACCTAATTATTCTTGCATTAAAGCTTTTCAGAGAGAGACCAAATATCCTTGAGAAATACAGAAACAAGTTTAAATATATTCTTGTAGATGAGTTCCAAGATACCAACTATACCCAAAATGTATTGGTAAATATCCTTACATTAGGGTTAGAAGGAAAGAAGAGAAATGGGGCTAAGGAAAAGAAAGTTGGGAAACAGAAAAGGCCCCTTCTTACAGTGGTCGGTGATGATGACCAAGCGATTTACAAATTTAGAGGGGCCGCCATCTCAAACATTCTTCAGTTTAAGGAAACATATTCAGATGCAAAAGAAGTCGTATTAACAGAGAATTACAGATCGAAACAAGAGATACTGGATGCTTCACATACTTTAATTAGCAAGAATAATCCCAATAGGTTGGAAATCACAGAGAAAATAGACAAGAAATTAGTAGCAAAAGCTGTTTTCGAGAAAGCCAATGGAAATGTAGTAAACCTAATTGCCGCGGGGAATGAAAATGCCGAAGCCGAACAAGTAGTAGAGGAGATTGCAAAGCTTACAGGATTCGGAGAATATTCGGAACAGGTCTCTACATCAGAGGTTTTTGATGAGAAAGGACAATCTTCTTTTGTTAAAACAGAAAACAAAAAGCAACCATATCGATTCTCTGATATTGCCATATTAGTTAGGGCTAATGCTCATTCCGAGCAATTTGTACAAGCACTCCGAAATGCAGGCATTCCATACAAGCTTGGTGGTTCCAGAGGACTATACTTTAGACCAGAGATCCAAAATCTCATTGCCTTTCTTAAAGTTTTAGTAGATTACTCTGATGAAATCTCAATGTACAAAATGTTAGCTATGCCGATATGGAATCTAACGCCAAGGGAATATATGGATATTAATAGGCTGGCAAGGGAGGAGAGGCTGACGTTATTTGAGGAGTTAGAGAAACTTTGGGATGTGAAATTAGGGCAGGAAGAGAAAGTCGACCTAGGAGAGATCAATAACCCAATTATCGAGAAGGTGTTTAGTGCTGAATCCATAGCAGGTGTTACAAATTTCTTAATGATTTTGCAGAGTTGTATCCTCAAAGTTAAAGATGCCCGACCTATTACAGAGATATTGTATGAATTTGTGAAAAACAGTGGATACTTAGATTCATTCGTAAGGGAGGAAACAGCGGATAGTTTGTTCGCAGTCTCAAACATGCAAAAATTCTTTGAGTCGGTCAAAAAGTATGAGAAAGACAACTCAGATACCAATATATATGAATATGTTGATTTCATCGACTATTGTATTGAAGTCGGGGAGTCTCCAGTTGTTGACCAATCGGAGTTGGAAGACTTCAACGCAGTAAATATACTCACGGTACACGGATCAAAGGGATTAGAATTCCCAGCAGTATTCTTGGTGAATCTTGTCGCTCAGAGGTTCCCGTCTAAGAATATGAGTGATTCGATTCCAATTCCTGAGGATCTAATTAAAGAAATGTTAGACAAGAAGATGAGTCCAGAGGAATCGCACATTCAAGAAGAAAGGCGTCTATTCTACGTTGGTGCCACTCGCGCGAAGGAGAAGCTGTTTCTTTCTGCCGCCAGTTTCTATGGAGATGCGAAGACAAAGAAAAAACCTAGTTTATTCTTGTATGAGATATTGGACAGGGATGTTCTCGAAGAGTTTAACTTTGAGAAAGGGAAGGTAGGGGTTGATAGTTACGAAGGGAAAGAAGATCTTTCTGTTGTGCCTAGGAATGTAAAAATTGAACTAATGAAGAATTTCAGTTATTCACAGCTGGACACATATGAGCTATGTCCAAGAAAATATGAGTATGCATATGTATTACGAGTTCCACAGAAGCCTAATTCGGCTATGTCATTTGGAACAACCATTCACAATACGATGAAGGATTTCTATACATTGCTTAAGACATCAAAGGAAGGTATCGAGGGAATAGTTGGACAACCGACGATGGATGATCTCTTAAGGTTATATAACAATAACTGGGTTCGAGCTGGATATGACAACAGTAAGCATGAAAACATGAAGAAAGAGCAGGGTGAGAAGATGTTAAGAAGATATTTTGAAAGAATATACTCAAAAGATGAAAGCCCATTAAATTTGGAAGAATCTTTTGTTATGCATTTAGGAGAAAGTACATTCGCAGGGAAGATAGACCGAATTGACTATGTGGGGGAGGAGGATGGTGTAAAACAAGTTTGTATAGTAGATTACAAAACAGGTAAGGTTAAAAAAGAAGCGGATATTAAGAAAGACCTGCAATTATCTTTGTATGCGATATTCGTTGAAGAAAAGCTCGGATATAAAGTTGTCAGTGCGCAATATATCTTCCTAGAAGATGGGGTGAAGGTCGATGTAGATATTTCTGCCAAACGAAGAGAGAAAGCCAAAGAAAGAATGGTGGAAATTATAGAGAAGATAAAGGATAGAGACTTCCGTGCTCTTCCAGACATGTATAAATGCCATGGTTGTGACTATCGTACTGTGTGTGAATTCGCTAAATTGTAATGTGATATAGTATAATAACAGCTATGAATATTGTAGAAACATTCAACAACTTGGTAGCTCAGAAAGCATACGCATCGCTGGGTGCTACTCTTAATGAGAAATTAGGAACTCTCCAGAATACTGTTACAGATGAAAACGACTTCGTCAAACGTATCACAGAGATAGCAATTCCCCTAAGTGTTATATGTGTTGTACTCCTTTTGGTATACGGAGGCTTTATGCTAATGTCAAGTAAGGGAGACCCAGACAAGCTTCAGGAAGCAAAGCAAGTTATCACGAATGCTATAATCGGTTTTGTTGTAGTTTTGTTATGTGTGGCGATACTATTATTAATTTCTAACACCCTAGGGTTAAAGATATATGAATAACCTATTGGCAGTTAACATCTCGGATATATCAAGCTGGTTAAATACAGGGCCGTATAGTGATGTTAATACATTAGTTAATGGGAAAATTATTACAGCAATAAACTTCTTCGTCCTATTCTCTGCTGTAATAGCTGTAATAATGTTGATAGTTGCGGGCTATACATTTATCACTTCTGCAGGGGATGCCGACAAGGTCGACAAAGCGAGCAAAACGCTTACTGCGGCTATCGTTGGAATGGTAGTTGTGTTTGTTGCAAAGATATTAGTACAGTACATATTGAGTATTGTTGGACAATAGAGTTGCATGTTGGGGTTTCTTTTTATATAATTAGTACATAAATTAAATATATCTATTGTTCTATGAAGACTACAAAAATATTAGCAACAGCATCTTCTGTGTTCTCAGGGTTGTTTTTGACTTCTGCAGCTTATGCTCAGTCAGCAAATGATTACCTAGGTAAAATCACAGTTGGTAAAGATGGTGATCTTATGACCTTAATCTATAGCTTGATCAACTGGTCAATTGGTATCGCAGCTTTGGTGTGTGTAGTTGTATTGATCTTCAGTGGATATAAATATATAACTGCAGCTGGTGATGAGAATAAAGTAGAAAGTGCTACAAAAACTCTAACATTCGCAATAATCGGACTAGTGGTCTGCTTCATAGCAGTAATCTTGGTAAGGTTTGTATTGCAGAACTTGATAAAGGTCTAATAGCTACTGATTTTAAAACCTTCAAATATGGATATGATAGTGGATTTGGGCCCTTTAAATGGTACTAGTTTTGAAAGCTTGTCAGATTTTTTGTATTTCGTAATTAATTACGCTATTACAATATCTGCATTAGTAGCTGTTGGGTCTTTGATACTATCTGGGTTCAGATATCTCCTCTCCTTTGGAGATGAGAAGAAGATAAAGGTAGCTACAAGTTCTTTAGTTTATTCGTTGATAGGGTTGGGACTTGTATTTATAGCTCCAACAATTATAGAATTTGTTATTAATCAATTACTAAGTATAAAATGAAAATAGCTAATAAAATATTTTTCTCTTTACTTCCATTTCTAATAGCGTCTCCTGTATTAGCGGAGGAAGATATTCCTACAATAGGTGACCTAGGAAATGTCGTTGACAAGGTTGTTAGTTTAATACTCCCAATTGCAGGTATCGTATGTGTTGTATTCATAATAATAGGTGGATATATGTGGATTACATCTGCGGGTGATCCCTCAAAGATTAAACAGGCGCAAGGGACATTAACATGGTCGATTATTGGACTTGTTGTAATCCTGATGGCTACAGCCATTATCAGTGTAGTTACAAAGTTCGTAGGGTAAGAAAAACCTCCTCCTGAGTATAGTGTATAATGGGATATGGTCAAAAAGCCCCAACTTTTTCTACAATTATGTTTGGCAATTTTCTTAAGTATATATACCTTTTCTTTGTTTACATACCCAGTATATTCTGACGAAGCGTCTGATCTGCAACAGCAGATAGATCAGAAAAATCAAGAACTATTACAAAAACAAACAACACTTTCAAGTATAGAGGCAAAGATTAAAGAGATTAGTGGGAGTAACTATTCCGTTAGTCAGAAGATAAACTTGATTAATGCAGAGATTACAAAATTGAATGATAGTATTGCTCTGACAGATGGAGCATTAAATGCGAAGATTAAAGAGATAGAGGATAAGCAGGCTCTATTAGAGGCAAAGAAAACAGAGATGGATAGAATCTCTGGTGATCTGTATATGCAATCTAGGTATAGGATGGCAACATTCTTCCTTTCTGGTGATAGCTGGGATACTTTGGTTAAGGAGTTCTTCATAAAGAAGAATACACTTTCCATATTAAAAAATGATGTTGAACAGATAAATGGAGAGTTTAGTAGTTTGGCTGAGAGTAAGGCTGAGTTAGAAGGGCAGAAGTCTGTATTAGATGCTCAAAAGAAGGATATGGATGATTCATATGCATTGTTAGCTGCAGAGAAGGCAAAATTACAGAGAGAATTGAACAGTCAATATAGCAGCAAAAATAGTCTGAGTTCTCAGATCGGAAATCTAACCAAAGAAATCTCTCAACTACAACAATTCCTTTTAGTGGCAAAATCCGGAGGAACAATCATTGATGCAAACACAGTTCCCAACAGCTCTTCTGATCCAGCATCATCTTTAGCATATTTTAGGAGCAATGCCCCAGGTGGTTCTTTTGCAGTCTTTGCTTTTGGTGCATACACGCATAGGAATGGTATGAGCCAATGGGGAGCAAGAGCGAGGGCTGAGGCTGGTCAGACATATGAACAAATCTTGGCATTTTACTATCCAGGGAAGACATTCAGAACTGGTACTGTTGTAAATAAATCTACCGGAGTAAGCGAAGCAATTATGACAAATATTTCTACAACAACATATGGAACTCTCAACTTCGAAGATGATTACCTATTAAGGCTTAATGAGATGCCAGAAAGTTGGGATATGCAAGCATTGAAAGCCCAAGTAATAATTGCCAGAACCTTCGCTATCAACTATACAAATAACGGACGATCTTCAATCTGTACAACAGAATCTTGTCAGGTAATTGGTGATGGACAAAAGACAGGTGCCTGGGCGGATGCGGTGCGATCTACAAGGGGAATTGTGCTTACTGACTCTGCGGGGAAGGTCTTCTCTGCCCAGTACGCAGCAGTGCATGGAGGGTGGGGTAATGGAACTGGTTGGGATACTACAACTGGAACCGGAGACTATGCTAACTGGACTGGCGATGCATGGGAAAGCATCTCAGGTGTTAGCTGGTTCTACAAAACATGGTTTAGAAAGGGATATGCTTTAAGCGGTAATGATTGTGGCCATACACCATGGCTATCTAACGCCGAAATGTCAGATATCTTGAATGCATACCTACTTTGGATTAGTAACGGAAAGACATCCAGTGATCCAAGGATAGTATCGACAGATGTTACTAGGTGTTGGGGACAAGCCGCAAATCCGTACAGTATGACAGAGTTAAGAAACATAGTATCTAATCCAGTCACATCAGTTTACAGTGCCGTCTCTGCGAATTCTGGAGGGACGACTTCGACAGTCTCATTTAATACAAATAGGGGTATTCTCGCTATCTCTGGAACAGATTTCAAAGCTATATATAATATGAGAGCTCCGAGTTATTTGAGTATTCCTCAAAATAGCTTCATAAATATTAATATTGAGTACAAGTAAATCTTGTCCTGTCACTCATTCTATGTTATCGTTATACCATCAAACATATGACTACTAAACAAGAATCAAACAAAATACCAAAGAGATTTAGAAATCTAAAAAGATCATTCATGGACAATATCACCCTGAGAAATGATCATTCCTTCAATTCTTTCCCAAAGGGATTGAAATTTCATGGGCAAGAACAGGAAGAGCAAGTTATCCTGATTATCCGATCTCACTGGATTGTATATGTACCTCAGTTACTCCTAGCAATATTGGTTTTTGTATTACCATGGATATTAGGACTAATCTCTTCGGCTATTTTTCAAAGTACAGCAATATTCATCTCCTTGTTAGCAACATCTATTTTGATTGGGGCTAGTATCCTAGTATCTGCAATCATTAAATGGTATTACAATGTAGATATGATTACGGATCAGAGAGTGGTAGATTTAGATTTTCCAAATGTAATGGCTCATACAATGTCGGAAGCACAGCTAGAGCGTATTGAAGATGTAACACAGAAGCAATTAGGACTACTAGGAAGCGTTTTTGATGTTGGTACAGTATATATTCAAACTGCAGGGTCCTCGCAAAACATAGAATTCACGAACATTCCAAGACCAAGAGATGTTCAAGAAATATTGTCAGATCTGTTAGAATCAAAAGATAAAGGAGAAATATAATGAATAGCGATATAAACAATATATTGGATAATTTAGGAAAGAATCCTTTCGGAGGACTAGGATTTAATGCTGCAAGCTTCCTTAAGTTACCAATAGTACTAATCCTTGTGGGCAACGTCCTCTTTGCAGCTTTACTATTCCTACGGGTAAGAATACTCGCTGACACATTTGAATCTGCTAATAGCACCCTAATTAGAGCTATTCTCTTCATATATCTCATTGTCACAATAATAGGTAGTATAATCGCTGTACTATTTCTTTTAGTCGGATAATTATGAAAATCACTGCTCAACAGTTCATCTCGAACGATAAGGAGAAGGGTACCTTCGTTACCATATTCAAGCATTATGCGGATAAATCAACGAAGACCACAGAAAAGGAAGGAGAGATTCACTGCCTTCTTTCCATTCTTGGTAATACATCTCTCCCAGCTGAAAGAGTAAGTAAATTCGTATGGGACGGTATCCTAGATGGATATATATATTCCAACAGCAAGAGTACCAACGAATCGCTCAAGGATGGGATTACAGAGGGTGTAAAGAAGCTGAAAAGCTTGATGAGGAATGATAAGTCCCTCGAAGATTTAGGAATCAATGTTAACTTCGTACTCATTGCACAGAGAAAAGAAGGTCTGTACATTGGTAATTTAGGTGAAAACGAAGTCTTTGTTTTTAAGGAAGGAAAGTTTGTAAATATCACTGAAATATTAGGAAAGAGTAAGGCCAGCACAGCAGGAGTTGCGCTTAAAGAGGGCGATATCTTAGTGGTTTCTACGGTCGGAGTCATAACTCGAACATTGAATGAGTTAGGAAAACTAACCAATATCGAAGCTGTTGTAGAGAGTTTGAAAGAAATAGGAAAGACATTAGGTGGCAATCAGGGTCTCATATTCTTCACATATGAAGATGAGAATGCACCAGTAACCAAACCAAATCCCGAGAGCCCCGAATCTTTACAGAAACAGTATGAGTCTGCAAAGCCGATTCAGTTACTTCCGGAAACTCCGGCTACCCAAGAGTCACCTGTTAAGAAACCAAGAATTAAGCTCCCAGGGAAGAGTCTAAATCTTCATGGCTTGGATAAATATGCTACGGAAGCAAAGTCATTCTTTAACAAAGTGAAGCATGCTGTAGTTGTATTGTTTAGAAAAATTGCTGACAAATACAAGCTTTTCTCTAAGAATATAGCTTCCAAACTTGCAGCTACGTTTGGGAACAAGAAATGGTTCAAGAAGGTCGCCTCCAGAGTCTCAGAAGTAAAGATCAATAGTTCTAACTATACTGGCAGGGGAATGAGGATAGATGGTTACAGGACAAGAGATGTCCGTGCAAAGAGAATAAGGTTCGTACTCCTAATTGTTGTAGTAATAGTCCTACTGGCATTGGGGATAAATTTAACGATTAAAGCGAGAAGGGCAAGTATCATACACAGGCAGGCAACCCTAGCTTTTACAAATGTTGATACTTTAATCAAAAAAGCAGAGAGTATGTCTACATCAGATAAAGACTCTACAGAAGTTGCAGTATTCCAGGCGAAGAAGGCTTTGTCCGAATTGCCAACAACCATTTCTGAGAAAGATTTAGCCTTGAAAACAGGTTTTGATATCCGAATCCTTGCGGTTGAAGATTTCCTTTACAAACGTACGGGAGTTTCTGAGACGGACGGGAAAATGACCAGTTTCGTAGACTCAAGAATATCATTTGGTGATGGATCAGAACCGACAGATATCGAGGTATACTCAGATGATTCTGGAAATGAATATCTACTCGTTACAGACAAAGGTCTGAATGCAGTATTTAGAGTTTCTTTGTACGACAAGACATCTCAAAGGTTGGTAGATACGAGCAGTCTTCTGAAAGATCCACAATATATCTCTATGGGTAACGAGGGGGTCTTCGTATTTGATAGTAAGGTAGGTGTGTTAAAGGCACCATATGATACAGAGAAATGGTTTGGAACGTTTGTAACTCTTTCTGGATTAAGTAGGGAGAATATTAAACCTAAAGATATCGGAGAGTTCATAGTACTAACAGAAACGGATAATGTGTACTTACTAGCGAAGGATGATAACTCGATTCTCAAATCAGTATTCTCATACGAGAACAGGTATGGTTTGTACTACAAATATATAACAGATGATAGGTTCGCCAACGCGAATGATATATTAGCAGATTTGAGTGTATATGTACTTACACAGGATACACCAGGCCTAATTAGATATAGTTATGACTATGTTGAACAGAAACAGACAGAGAATCCTCTAACTATCAGTGGTGTAGATGGCGATTTGGGTAATTTAACCAAGGGTTTTACCAGGAGTAGCTTGGAGGATGGCCTATTTGTATTCGATCAAATTGCTAAAAGGTTTGTAATGTTTGAAAAGCCACAAGAGGGTGGGGGTGCGGTATTACATCCCAACGAGGTTCTATTGAAAAAACAGTATGTATACAGAGGGTCAAAAGGGGAGGTGTGGAATAATGTTAAAGATTTCGTAGTAGATTCAGCAAACTCTACAATGTATATACTCGACGGCTCGGTTATTTGGAAGGTCATGTTATAATATCCGTATGAAAATTGTTAACAAAAAAGCATCTTTTAACTATGAAATATTAGAAACCTTCGAAGCAGGGGTTGTATTAACTGGTGCCGAAGTAAAATCTATAAAATCTGGACGTGCAAATATCGGAGATGCATATGTTAAGGTCATAAATAATGAGATATGGCTTGTTAATGCAGATATACCTAAATATCAATTTACTACGGATAAGAACTATGATGCTGCAAGATCTAAGAAGCTATTAATAAATAGAGACCAACTAGCCAAATTAGAGAGTAAAATGAAGCAAGGAAACCTTACATTAATTCCTGTTAGCGTATATACTGTTAGAGGATTAATAAAGGTAGAAGTGGGACTGGCAAAGGGTAGGAGGTACCATGAGAAGAGGGAAAGAGAGAAGGAAAGGGACCTAGATAGAGACTTACATCTTGAAAATAGAAAATATGTGGTATAATATTATAGGACTATGAGTAATATGACGGACATAGGAACAATTGAAAAGATAGGTAGCCAAGTTTCTATGGAAACGCCTACCACTGTAGAGAATTTACTTCCTTCAACTTCTGTTGACCCAAGCGAGACCCAATCTCCCGATGAAACCTCTGAAACAACAGTATCTGTTGTCCCTCCTGCTACAGTACAAGAACAACCAAGCTCAGAGCAAGCTTTTTCTCCAATAATAGGTTACCCCCCAATGACAAACTTGGCAAACCTTAACACGTTACAGGTACAAGCCATAATTAATAAAGTAAAAGGGTTACCAGTAGAAGATTAACTCTCTTTGATATATATACCCCTGTGTGATATTCTTTAGACATAAGATTGTCATACTGCCATTATGAATTCTAATGAATTCACATACTCACAAGTAGTCGGTCCAGTACCAAATACTAATCAAGATACAGAGATTGAAACTGGTTCCAATGTAACATACCCCAAAGATACATATAACGATTTCTATGGTCAAAAAACCATAAATATCCCATGGGGATGGATCATTTTCGTTCTCGTCATTATTGGTGGATTAATAGGGGCGTATTTTGTGATTAGAAAAAAACTAGTGCATAAGGATAGAAATGAGAAAGCAAACGATGGTGTATTAATGGAAGTGAGAATGCCGAGGGATAACGAGGTCGAGATAGGCGTGGCAGAGCAGATGTTTGCGAACCTTTACAGTATAGGAGGAAAAGGAGATGGTTTGGCAGAAAATTTTACAGTAGGTAATGCTGTAAGCTTCGAAATAGTAGGATTACCGGGTGAGATAAGGTTTTTTGTACATTGTCCTAAAAAATTTGCGGAATTAGTAGAAAAACAGATATTAGGATCGTATCAAGATGCGGATGTCTCAATCGTAAATGAATACAATATATTCGCACCACACACTCAGTCATCATATGCAAGGTTGATACTAGATGAAGAACCCTATGCGCCTTTGCGAGTTGCAGAAAACTTCACAGGAGATCCTTTGGCAAATGTACTAAGTACTCTGAGTAAGATGTCTGATAACGAGGGAGTTGTTGTTCAGTTAATAGTTACTCCAACAGACTCGAAATGGCAGAAAAATGGTTCTAAATTTGTTCAGAAGGTTGAAAGTAACAATTCGGATTCTGAGAAAAAGAAAATAAGCATTTCGCAGGAGAAGCTACAAGGTATAGGAAAAAAGGTTGCGAAACCAGGCCTAGTAGGTGAGATCCGCATTATTACGAGTGCTCCTGATCAAGCAATAGCAAAAATGCACCTTGATAATATCATTGGTGCTTTTGATCAGTACAATAATCCGGGTATTAACAAGCTTAAAAAGATTAAGATTGAAAAGAAAGATGAAAAGAAATTTATATATGATGTAGTGTATCGAAGAACACCTGAGTATGCAGGCTCAGTATTCAATGTAGAAGAGCTAGCAGCGTTGTATCATTTCCCGAGCAAAAACATCTCTACACCAAATATTCATTGGCTGCTTTCCAGAGAATTCATAGCAGATAACTCAATTAGTTCAGATATCAAATCAAAGGATACAATATGGATAGGTAACAATGTGTTTAGAGGAAAGAAGAAGATAATATGCTATCAGCGTGATGACAGAAGAAGGCATTCGTACATATTGGGGCAAACAGGTACTGGAAAATCTTGGCTAATGAAGAGGATGATATTGCAAGATATCTACAACGGAGACGGTGTCTGCTTCATAGATCCTCATGGTCAGACAGCGGAAGAGATTATTGACCTTATTCCTCCGGAAAGAGCAGAGGATGTAATCTATCTTGATGCGGGTGATTTCGAACGACCATTTGGTCTAAATATCATGGAATTTTACAATGAGCAGCATAAACACCAAATCGTGAATAGCTTCATTGCTTTACTCATAAGGCTCTTTGACCCTCATAACCAGGGTTATGTAGGCCCAGCTATGCAACAGGCTGTTAGAAACTCTATGCTAACGGCTATGTCGAAGGAAGGTTCTACATTAATTGAGGTTGTTAGAATGTTGCAGGACGAGGAATGGGTCATGAGCTATTGGCTTCCAATGGTTAAGGATGAATTAGTTAGAAGGTATTGGACAGACCAGGTTGCAAAGACAGATAAGAAGACTAAGTCAGAGTCTTTGACATACTTCATCTCAAAGTTTGATAAGTTTACAACAAACTTGGCAGTAAGGAATATCATAGGCCAATCAAAATCATCCTTTGATTTTAGAGATGTGATGGATAACCAAAAAATCTTGATTATAAATCTTTCAAAAGGTTCCATTGGTGAGGATAATATGTCTTTCATCGGACTACTCTTAGTCCAGAAAATGTTGGCTGCCGCTTTAAGTAGGGAAAATATTCCAGAGAAAGAGAGGAAGGACTTCTTCTTCTATGCAGATGAGTTCCAGAACTTTGCTACAGAAGAATTCTCCTCTATCTTGTCAGAAGCTAGAAAGTACAGACTGGATTTAACGATTGCACACCAATATATTGGACAGTTACCCGAAGAGATAAGGAATGCAGTATTTGGTAATGTAGGATCATTATTTATAACCAGGTGTAGCGCTGAAGATGCTAAATTCTTAGAAACTCAGTTTGAACCATACATAAAGGCGGGAGATATAGTCAACCAAGCATCAGGACATTGGTATGTGAAGTTGTTAAATAATGGTACATACCCAGCACCATTCTCGTTGGATAGTTTCTATGGTACGCGTTATCCTGAGAGTGGGTTCGATCTTCCTGAGCATAAGGAAGTATCGGATATTATTAAGAAGTACTCTAGAGCAAAGTATGGTAGGGACGTGGCTGTGATTAATGAGGATATCAAGATTAGATCACAACTGGATAGGAAACCTGAGCCAGCTCCGGCTAATCCGGCTTTCCCACCAATGGGTTTTTAGGTTAATGCCTTCTAAATTGGTCTATCTTTTGGTAGAATAGGCTTACTTTATGTGGGAGTATAGCTCAGTTGGTAGAGCGCGGTTCTTATAAAGCCGTGGTCGATGGTCCGATTCCATCTACTCCCATATTCTCATTTTCAACGGGATACGTTAATAGAAGACTTATTTCTAAGCTATATACTTATATTCATAGTGGAATTATAATTCCTTAAGATTCTTCTGCTCTTCCTTCTGCATCTTAACAAGGTTAAGATACTTTTCAGTAGTAGAGAGTCTTTTGTGTCCAACTAACTTGGAAACAACGACCAAGCTAACACCATTAGCTAAGTGATGAGCAATGAATGTATTTCTTAAGTCATTAACCTTTGCATTCTTAATACCACCTCTTTCAAATGCCTTATCTATTGCTGTTCTAATATTTCTTACTAACAAAGGTCTCCCGTTCTTAGTAACAAATAATGTATCATCCTCAGTCTCTGGTCTAACATCTAAATATTCATCAATAGCTTTCTTTGCTGATTTGTTTAAAGGAACTTTTCTGAATGGGTGACTGCCAGCCGCTTTAATGTAAAGATAATCAATCTTACCATCCTTAGATTTTCTAATATCTTCCAATGACAATGCAGCTAATTCACCAATCCTAATACCTGTTTGAAGTAATACCTCAACGATGGAGTAGAGTCTAATATCAATCCTACTTACATCTCTCAATGCCCTGTATTCCATCTCTGTTAAAACTCTAGGTGGCTTAGTTTCAAACTTCGGATGCGCTAATTTCTCAGAAGGGTTATCGGATATGACAGAGTTATCTATGAGATATCTGTAGAATGTCCTAGTACTATTTATCTTTCTAGAAATACTCTTAGGCGTATAGTTGTTGTCTTGTAGGTACTGCTTGTACTTCTCTAGGTCTTCAATAGTTGTATCTTGTATTGTTGCGCATCCTTCCTTAGAGAAAAAGTTCAAAAGTTGTTCAATATCCTTAGCATAGGCTATAACGGTTGCTTCAGACCTACCTTTAGATCTTAAATCACCTATAAACTTGTTTCTTTTTTCCTCAAAATTTGGATTATTGATTGCTCCCACAGTGTTAAATCATTAATTTAGTGATAGGCTCTGTGTCTATAGGAAAATTATATCATTACTTTGGGGTAAGGGCAATAATAAATGTATATGGGTTTAATAATAACTTTCTTAATATCTCTCCCTGTTTTATAATATCTCCATGGATAAAGTATCATATAGATCAAATAGGTCGCCTAGAACAGAAATTAAAAGCAATATTGCCCCTGCCATATTTGGTAATACATTTGTAAAGGTTGGATTCCTCTTAATATCGGCTTTCCTTCTCTACAATGTATTCCATTCAATAGACATTACTATACAAAAAGTAAATATTTTAGAAAATGCACGTGCAGAGGTAGAGACATTGAGGGTAACGAACCTTTTGTTAGCTACAGAGCTACAGAATATGCAATCGCCGGAATATATAGAGGTAGAGGCGAGGGATAGGCTTAACTTCTCTGGGAACAGGGATATTGTATTTGTAATACCAGAGGGTTTGCTTGTTACTGCGGGTGAGAGGTTGGAGAGTATATTAGAGGAAAAGAAAGAGGTAAGTGAAAAAACAATTTTGGAACAATGGGTTGATTTAATTGTTCAAGGAGTATAGGTTTTCAAGTTTGGAATATGTTGTTGTATGTAGTATAATCCGTATTACTGTGTTAACGCGGGGTAGAGCAGTGGCAGCTCGTCAGGCTCATAACCTGAAAGTCGTTGGTTCGAGTCCAACCCCCGCAACCAGTTTTCATTAGTTCGTAATTCTCACATATTGGATTTAACCATTTTTTGTGCTAGAATTACGCCGGAAACGACTGCAATACAGCATTTCTTAAATATTTTAATAAATACCAATATGCCATTAACAAACCAACCAGTTAAAGGAATGTACATCATAGAAGAGAATAAAATATATTACCTTCTAGATAGACAATTAAAAACACAAGGAAGGCAAGGCGGATTAATAATCATGAGATTACAATCTATGGAAACAGGGAATCAGATTACTAAGACTATCAAATCTGGTGCTAAGGTAGAGCATATTGAACCAGAGACTAAAGAAATGCAATATCTGTATTCCAATGAGAAAGGTTCTTACTTCATGGATTCCGATACCTACGAAACAATGTTCATAGCTAAGGATGTCATCGGTAGCTATACCAATTTCCTCAAGGAAGGTTCTACAACCCTAATTCTCATGTACGAAGGAAAGATCTTGAGTATTAAGGAGATTCCAACAGTTGTATTAAATGTAACCGAGACCACAGATGCTGTTAAAGGTAATACCGCAAACAGTGCCACTAAGTTAGCAAAGGTAGAAACAGGATATGAGCTTCAGGTCCCCATGTTCATAAAGGCTGGAGATGAGATCAAGATTAATACAGATACAGGTACATATTCAGGAAAATCTAATTAGTTTTTGATATAATCTTTAAGGCATGGTGGAATAGCTCAGAAGGTTAGAGCATAGGATTCATAAACCTAAGGTCGGTGGTTCGATTCCACCTTCCACCATATTCATATATATATTTCCCATAATGAGCGAATCAGAGCCAACAATTTTTAATGTAGTAGAGTTAGGAGGTTTCGATAATTTTGCAAAAACTTTTTTCAAAATCGCTGAAGAGAAATATACGGAGAGGAATTTAGCGGTCGGTATGGCTGCGGGATATGTTGATGATCAAGGAATAGTCCACACCGTTGCGAAGGAAGGAAATCCTCTTGGGCGACATAGCTGGACTTCTCTATTACGTGGCGCGATGGGAAACCTAGTATCTACTCTGTCTCGACAGAATAATAGGCAATATGGGGGAGTTATCCTCTTTAATGGCGCTATGCCTAGTGGCATAAGCATTTGTAGCAGTGATGGGAAGGGTCCTGAGGAAAAGGATTCTGCAAGAGACCTAGAACTCGTAACCGAGATAATGACTTTAACGATGGAGTCATTGGGGTCTTAGATATCTTTAAGACATATACAAAACTCCTTTAGAATAGTTAGACCTTTTGATATAATAGGCATTGGGAATCATTGATATATAGATATATAGCAATCACTAACATATTTCCAAAAATAATTTAGAATATCATTTCAAAATGGAGAATACAGATACAAAGAAAAAGATAGTAAAAGTAGATATAAGAAAAATGCCTGTAAGGAAACTTAATCTCCCAAGTATAATCGTTTCGTTACTACTAACTGCAGCATTAGCAGCAGGATTCTTCTTCATTAGAAATATGAATACAAAAGGAACAGAGGTTTCCATTAGCCAGGTAGTCACAGATATCTCAGACAAGAAGTATGAAAAGATCATCTTGAAAGACGGGATAGTTACATTAGAAGAGAAAGAAGAAAACATTACTGTAAAGAAATACGCATTGTTACCACAAGGTACAGACTTCTACCAGATACTCTCAGACTCAGGATTAAATATTAAAGACATATCTAATGATTTTTACGAACCAGCAATGGGGGTTTCATTCAGTGACATAATCAGTATTGTATTCCTTGTCGTTGGTGGAGTTTTAGTCTTCATTATGATTAAGAACATGCAGGCCTCCGGAGGAAAGATTATGGATTTTGGAGAAAGCAAAGCTAGATTACTCTTTGGAAAGAAAACAGGCACTACATTTGATGATGTAGCAGGTATTGAGGAAGTAAAAGAGGAGTTAACAGAAATAGTAGATTTCCTTAAAAACCCTAAAAAATATCTAGCTGCAGGAGCAAGAATCCCTAAGGGAGTATTACTTGCAGGCGCACCAGGCACAGGAAAAACATTGTTAGCAAAGGCGGTCGCTGGAGAAGCAGGAGTACCATTCTTTCACACATCAGGATCAGAATTTGAAGAAATGCTTGTAGGTGCTGGCGCTTCAAGGGTGAGAGACCTTTTCAAGAAAGCTAAGAATGTAGCGCCATGTATCATCTTCATTGACGAGATTGATGCGGTAGCTAAGAAAAGAGGAACAGTCTTACATTCTGGAGCAGGAGAGCAAACATTAAACCAGATATTGGTAGAGATGGACGGATTAGAAGGAAGGGAGAACGTTATTGTACTTGCAGCTACTAACAGACCGGACGTATTGGATCCGGCAATCTTAAGACCGGGAAGATTCGACAGAATGGTTGTAGTGCATATGCCAGATATGAAAGGTAGAAAAGCAATTCTTGAAGTTCATGCTAAGAACAAGAAGTTTGATGATATCTCTGATTTGGAAGTATTGGCGAAGAAAACTGTTGGATATTCTGGAGCGGACTTAGAGAATCTTTTGAACGAAGCAGCCATAATGGCAGCCAGAGAAGACAGAAAGAAGATAAGTCATGAGGACCTAATGGAATCTTACCTTAAGGTAAAACTTGGGAGAAAGAAAAAAGGTCAGAAGGATGACGATGAAATTAAAAAAACTGCATACCACGAGGCAGGGCATGCAATTGTAGCAAAATTCACAGAAGGATCAGACCCAGTAGAGCAGGTCTCTGTAATTTCGAGAGGAATGACAGGTGGAGTAACCGTTTACCTCCCAGAGAAAGACAGAACATTCTTGTACAAGAAGCAGATGCTTGCATGGCTAAGGACAGGTGTCGCTGGTAGGGCAGCAGAAGAAATCTTCTTAGGGGATATTTCTTCGGGAGCATCAAATGATATTGAGCAGATAACTGAGACTGCGAAGGGGATGGTTATGGAATTAGGTATGAGTGAGAAACTAGGATTGATTAAATATGGTGACAGAGAAGAAACCAAAAATCTTGGATATTCATATGGCGGTGGCAAAGATTACAGTGAAAAGACTGCACAGATCATAGATGAAGAGATAAAGAGATTAACGGATGAGGCATACGAAGATGCTAAGAAACTTCTTAAAGACAAAAAAGAATATGTTGAAAAACTTGTTGCAGTATTGTTAGAAAAAGAGGTGGTCACAGGTGATGAATTTGAAGCACTTTTTGTTAAGTAGTAGAATTTTGATATATGAATATACAAAGAACGTCTAAGGATGTATTTCTTGCCATAGATGCTAATGCAATTGTGCATAGAGCTTTCCACGCATACCCATCTACATTACAAACCGAAGACGGAGTTCAAGTAAATGCGGTATATGGATTTACTGTCATGCTTCTTGCAGCATTGAAACTCTTTGAGCCAAAGTTTGTCCTTTGTGCATTTGATACTGCTGCTCCTACATTTAGACATGTAGAATTTGCAGAATACAAAGGTACTAGGAAGCCAACAGACCAATCATTGATTGATCAGTTTCCATTAGTTGAAGAAGTACTAAAAGCATTCAATATACCGATCATAAAGAAGGAAGGCTTTGAAGCAGACGATATCCTCGGAACAATATCTAAAATGGTAGATAGTGGAAAATGGAAAAATGAAAATCTTGATCTCTACATATTAAGTGGGGACCGGGACTTACTTCAATTAGTGAAAAATGATATTAGAGTATGTTTACCTTCTGGTAATTTCAAGAACTTAGTTGCATATGATACAGACGAAGTATTTAAATATATGGGGGTATATCCGCACCAGATTGTCGACTACAAAGCGATAGTAGGAGATGCCTCCGACAATATCCCTGGTATAAAGGGGATTGGTGGAAAGACAGCAACGGAATTACTAGGAGAATATGGAGAACTGGATAATATTTACAAAAACATATCTAAGCTCAAACCGAGGCTTCAAGTATTGTTTGGTGAAGGTATCGAACAAGCAGAGTTGAGTAGAATGTTGGCTAAGATAGACCAAGATATGGATATTAATGTACTTCTTGAATCCTGTCTAATGAGAGACTTTGACAGGGGAAATGTATTAGAGATATTCAAGAGATTTAGTTTTAGATCTCTCATGATCAAGCTGGATGATCTTTTCGGTAAAGAAGAACAATCCTCCTCTCCACAGTTGAGTATTTTTGGAACTAATTCTAACAGTGAGATAGATTGGAAAAGTATGGAAACATTCAAGGAACTCGCAGGTAGGTCGAATGAAATGGTAATAGGATATCTCTCCAAAGATGAGTCCTACAGTGGAGAACCTTACTATATTGTCCGATTCAACCTTGTAGGGGGTGGCTCTCAGGATTGCCTCTTTAAAGATATTGATACCGAAATCCCGAATGATTGTATTACTACATTTTACAATTGGGAAGAATTAACAGCGCGAAAACATATATCACTAAACTATGAAAAATCTTTTGACGTACTGCTTTTCGCACACAGTATAAGCTCTGGGAAGAAAACAACCTCATTCAAAGACCTGGCTTTTGACTATGCTGGAAAAATATCTGAAGAAAAGCTTTCTCCTCTGAAGATGACAGATATATTGGATTCGATAGTTGAAATAAAGGAAAGAGAAATCAAGAAAGCAAACGATACTGAGTTGTATGAATATACTTTAAACAGTATCAAGGGGTATCTGAAGGTAGAAGGGGATTACTTGGTTAATGTCCACAAGAAGGTGGAAATGCCAGTCTCTGAGATACTAGGAGAGATGGAAAGAAGGGGCATCAAGATAGATATTCAATATCTAGAGAAACTAAATACAGAAGTTAAAACTTCTTTGGACAAACTCTCTCAGGAAATCTTTGATTCGGTTGGGCATGAATTCAATATTAATTCCCCAAAGCAGTTGGGAGATATCTTGTTTACTGAGCTACAGCTTCCGTATGTAGGGAAGCCATCAACCAGAGAAGATGTCTTAGATGGCCTCATAGGAGCCCACCCATGTGTAGAAAAGCTATTAGAATACAGGGAAGTCTCAAAAGTATATGGTACATACACATCCCCATTACTAGAAATGGCTCGGAATGATTCTAATGCTTCAATCCATACAGATTTTAAACAAACCGGTACTACCTCAGGTAGATTCTCTTCCGCGAATCCCAATATGCAAAATCTTCCGGCCTCAGGAAATTGGTCAGAGAAGCTTAGGAAAGCATTTGTCCCAAACGATGGATTCAAATTTGTAGGTATGGACTATGCGCAGATGGAATTGAGGATAATGGCGGATATGTCGAGAGATGATCTTTTGATTAAGGACTTTACGGATGGGCTAGATATTCACAAAGCTACAGCAGCAAGGATCTTAGAAAAAGAAGTAGAAGAGGTTACCAAGGCTGAAAGAAGTATTGGTAAGACAGTTAACTTCGCAATACTTTTCGGACAAACCTCTTTTGGACTCTCTAGATTGCTAAAGATAGACGCACAAAAGGCTTCTGAGTACATTCAGCACTACTTCGAGCATTATGTTGGGGTCGAAAATTACATCCGTATTCTGGAGAAAGAAGCCTACAAGAGAGGGTATGTACAAAGTATGCTAGGAACAACAAGAAGAATAGCGGCTGTAAAATCTCGGAATATTACAGCTAGAAGAGCAGCATTAAGAGAAGCTGTGAATATGCCAATACAGGGTACCGAAGCTGATATCATGAAGCTAGGAATGGTAAAGCTTAATGAATTAATAGAAAAAGAGTTCAACGGAGATGCATACATCCTTCTTCAGATCCATGATGAATTCGTATTTGAAGTCAAAGAAAACAGAGTAGAGGAATTCAAGGACAAAGCCTGTGATATCTTGAAAGGCGCAGCAGCACTGGAAACCACACTGGACGTGCACGATAGTATCGGAAATGATTTGTCCGAATTGAAATAGGCATGTATAATTGTAACAGATTATAAATTAAGCCAATTGTGGATAACACATGGAAACTTCCCCTAAAAAGCAAAATCATACATTGAGTACAATCTTAACTCTCGGAGGAATTTTTCTTGGAGCATTTTTGATAACAAAACTTACACGCCAAGAGACATCGGAACCCTCATCGAGTAAAGAAAGTGGTGTAGGGGAAAAAGAGAAAAAATCTGAAATCAAAATTGAAAAAGTTGAGGAAGAAATCCCTGGACTAAATAACAGACAGGCTCGGATGCTAAAAGTAGTAAAAGAGCAGGGGATAATAACTCCAAAAGATATGCAGAAATTAATACCCGATGTCTCCTCCAGGACGCTTCGCAGGGATATGGATGTCCTGGCAAAAGAAAAGTATATATCACAGAAAGGTAGCACCAAATCAACGTTTTACAAATACATAGGGAGGTAATATGGAAAGAGTAACTTTCAAAAAAGTATGTGAACTTTTTCAACAACTTGAAATAACAGGTTCGAGAAATGATATGACGAGAATCTTGTCGGAATTCCTTAAAGGACTCGAGAGTAAGGATGCCCAAATAGTGTCTTACCTTGTCCAAGGAAGAGTGGCTCCATTCTTTGTATCCAATGAATTTAATTTTTCAGAGAAGAGTCTTACATCTCTTTTTGATGCTCTAGGTAAGCTAAAAGGACATAAGCTCAATATGCAAGAAAAACGATCTGAGCTTGGGGATATTGGAGATGCTGCAGAATTTCTTTCCAATGAACTAGAATTTAAGTCTGAAGAAATAGCATTGGAAGAGATCTACAATAGGTTGTGGGAAGTAGTCAAAGCAATTGGCACAGGTTCGATAGAGAAGAAGAAAGCCTTAGTAATGAGTCTACTTCAATCAATGAACTCTGTAGAAGCAAAATATCTTAGTAGGATAATATGTGGAGAGCTAAGATTAGGCCTTAACTCCAAGACAGTATTAGATGCGTTCTCGTTTGTATTAAATGGGGACAAAAGCTTAAGAGAGAGATTAGATAGGTCATATGGAGTAAGCGCGGACCTTGGATATATATGCTCACTCATAATGAAGGTAAGAGACGGTGCGAAAGGGGAGACTCTTGATTTACATATAACCCCGGGAGTGCCTGTACTATCTAGGCTAGTTGAGAGAGTGGGGTCATTTGAAGAAGTTATAGAAAGATTCGGAGAGGAATTCTTGGTTCAGCCAAAATTCGACGGACTCAGATGCCAGATTCACAAATTTAAAAAGGGTGAGTCAAGGTACCAAGAGAGCATGATGTGGGAAAACTTTGTTGAGAAGTCCTCTCAGGAGGGCCTGTTTGAATCTGCAAAGAAGGAATATGAGGTTAAATTATTCACTAGGAATCTGGAAGATGTAACGGAAATGTTCCCTGAAATCGTTGATGCAGCAATGGGATTGGAGCAAGAGTCGTTTGTATTGGATTCAGAGGTATTAGGGTGGAACTACAAAGAGAATACATTCTTGAGTTACCAAGAGACTGAGGATGATACATTATTTGTTACTAAGAACGGGAGACCTTTGTTAGTAAGAAATATTAGAACAGCAATAGATAAGGCATTTGAAAGAGGTGGTA
>JAEHHF010000058.1 GCA_019248085.1 Candidatus Dojkabacteria bacterium S2_J21
CTCAAGAAGCGCCAGGTGAGATGGTTACATGTCTACTATCTATCGGTAAGCTATCGGTTGGTTTCGACTGCCCTGATGTATCTCTAGGTGTTCAATTAAGGGTAACAAAAAGCTTACCTCTTTATCTTCAAATGATTAATCGCTTAAGCCGTAATCATCCATCTAAGCAATTCTCTGAATATCTCGATTTGGGAAAAACAGTTTCAACTTTTGGCTTCCACACAGATCATTTTGAACCAGTTCATAGAGACTTAGTTAATCCAGAAAAATCTAAAAAACTTCTAGAAGATAGAAAAAAACTTCTAGGCTTAGAAGACTTATCTGTTATCATTGATGATGAATCACCAGTTGAAATAACTAGAGAATTCTATGATGTTAAGATGCAAGAACTTAAATCAAAACTTGAAAAATCTAATCAAGAATCTTTAACAATCCAGGATTTAATCAAATCATTCAAAATGGCTAAAGAAGCAATTACTATTATTATAGTTGGTTCTCAACTTATGACTAAAGCCTATGGTGATCCTGTATCTAAAGCTGGGAGACCATACAAATATGATCCACTTTGGATTTACGAAGAATGGGAAAAAGCATTCGCTAAATATCCTGAAAAAATTACTCAATGGACTAGAGCTTTAAAAACAAGAACTGGAAACATAATTAAAGAAGAGAAAAATTTCAATTCACTTAGATTCTTTATTGATTTCCTGGTTAAAAACTATTTAGAAGAAAGCGTATCAATAATTGATGAATACAAAAAACAATTGTCTTTTTAGATTTAGCATTCATCTCATTCATTGAGCTAAGCGCCAGATTTAGGTGACTTGTTGTGTTAATGATTTTATCAAGTTCTA
>JAEHHF010000059.1 GCA_019248085.1 Candidatus Dojkabacteria bacterium S2_J21
TTACTTAGATCTCTGGAGGGGATTATATGCTTTAATGCACATGTATAACTCCCCTCTAAGATTCTTCTAGATTGAATAAAATATCACCCTATAGTATAATATTGGCTTCTATGTATTAATTTATATTGATATATAGTCTGCTCAGTAAAAAGGATCTAGGTATTTTCTTGTGTTAATTTTGTTTCGTACGATATGTACCCAATTCTCATGGGAGTTATGTTGTACGAAAACAAAAAATTCAATCATAAAAAATAAAAAGGAGAATAAAATGAATGAAAGTCAGTTACAAGGAATGTTGTACATTGGGCTTATGATCGTCCTGTTAGGTATTAATTTATACCAAATTGGGAAATTCAAGAAAGGGGACAAATTCCCGTTTCTAAGCCTAATATCTGCCGCAGTATATGCAGTAACAATCTTATGGTTTTTTTACTGTATTACGGCACTCAGTTGGGGTAGTTTCTATATCGTAACGACAATTCTTTTTGTTGTTGCATCCATAGCGGAATTCTCAGAGTTTTTTGCAAAGAAGAAGCCCATTACCGGTTTTCTACCTGCAGCGCTGAGTTGCTTCCCATGGATATTTGCTATTTATATTCTCTCAAAAGCTATCTAGATCCCAGAGAGGGTTACTATATATCACAATATATCTTAACCCTCTCAAAGTTCTAAATATATTTACTTTTTGTAAATATATAATTCCTTCTTGTTACTCAATTCTACTTTCTTGGGATTCTTCATCCCTTTCATACCATATACATATGAATATACCTCACCACCCTTTTTAACAAACTCTTCCAACTTAGGTTGTAATATATCCATACTCTTTTGATCAAGATAGCAATATAC
>JAEHHF010000060.1 GCA_019248085.1 Candidatus Dojkabacteria bacterium S2_J21
TGCTCAGCAACATCAAACTGAAATATAATTGTCCATTCTGTAGTAAAGAACTCTCATATACCCTTAAAGAATTACAAAAGGGTAGGGTTATTAAATGTCCTCATTGTGGAAAAGAGATAAAATTAGAAGAATCAGTATCTGGTTCTGTACAAAAGATGGAGAATGAGGTTAAAGATTCTCTAGAAAATATACCAAAGAAAGTAACAATGAAAGAATAGAGCAATGATTGTAAAACTAACACCAGAAACAGAAGTAAAAATATTTGAGAAGATAGTAGATATTCATAGACTATGTATATCTCAATCCAATGCCCCTTTTTATTCTCCAGAGGTTATTAAAGAATGGTTAGATCAAGTAAATGTAGAAGATACAATAGCTCAACTTAAATATTCATCTTGGATAGTATTAGAAGATGAAGGAAAGGTTGTTGGTTTCTCTCAATACTCAATCCCTGATTCAGAGTTGTATCAGATACAGGTAGACCCTAACTTACAAAGAAAAGGGTATGGAAAAGAGCTGTATGAATATATTGAAGAGGATTTTAAAAAGAACAATATCAAGGAGATGGAATTATATTCCGTACTTAATGCTGTAGAATTCTACAAGAGTTTGGGATTAAAGAAGAAAAGAAAGATATTCTTACCTTTGAAGAAAACAAAAACAGAATTAGTAGTTATGACTAAGAAATTACAATAGTTGCTTAAAAACCTCTCTCCTTTGTGCTAGAATTCTTCCTTACAGATGGAAACCAAATACCCATTACAAAAATACGAAAAAATGTACAACAGCTTCGATGCTGGGCATAATCAACAGCATATGGAAAGT
>JAEHHF010000061.1 GCA_019248085.1 Candidatus Dojkabacteria bacterium S2_J21
GGATGATTGGGAGATTATTGTTGAGAAGAATATTAAGAAGTATGGTTCTAGGGGTGAGAAGAGGTTGGCTATTGGGAATTTGATATTTAGGGTACAGGATGTGTTGAACAAAAAATTAGGGTTCTACCCTACTCTTTTGCTAGATGATATTGCTTCGGAGTTGGATCCTAAGAATACACATAAGATATTTGGGGAGGAGAATATTAAGAAACAACAGACATTCATAACGATTATTAACAAGGATGAATTACCTCAAACAATTCTAAAGAAGGCACAGTTGATTGATTTGAATTCTATTTAACTAATTCATCATACAACCTATACATCTTCTGTACTCCATTCTCTAGTTTGTAGTAATGGAATATATAGAATATTTCTACAAAAAATATTATTGCTGTAAAACCAACCAATATCCAAGAGAAATATAAAAGGATAAGAACAAATCCAAACATTAATAATGATGCAAATAACATAGTAACTAATAGATGTATTAGTCTTTCATGTTGCATAAATTGTATATGTTCTATGAAATCTTTCTTAATAGATTCATTTATATTTTCTTTCTTTAATATGGTTTCTATATATTCCATATAGTTATTCATATAATCGATCATAGTTATCTCCTTATATAATTAAATTCCACTCGATTGCTCAGCATGAAATTCCGTATTTGCAGATTCCTGAATTATCTCTGTAATTAATTCTGGATTTTCTAAAACAGCCATATGCCCACAGTTGGGAATTACTCTTGGCTCAATATTTAATTCTTCCCTAAACTTTTCTGCTATTTCTTTCTGTACTGTCTCATCATT
>JAEHHF010000062.1 GCA_019248085.1 Candidatus Dojkabacteria bacterium S2_J21
AAGTTAGTAATTCGACTTTTTTCGATATACTGATGGTCTAAGTATTTTTCCATTCTCGTTCTCCTAATATTTTTTTAGTCATCAATATTATAACAAATGGAAACTTACAGTTTCGTTAATTGAATTTAAAAAAGGAAACTATGGAACACTTTTTTGACAAAATTTTGATATAAAAATTGTCTCGTGGTTTCGCTTTTTAAATTAAATAAATTCTCGATAATATGGTATCTGACATAGTGTTTTTGCATATAAAAAATCTCGTAGCTCTATAGAGTAAAGTAATAATATATAGTAATGATTAAAACAAAAACAACCCTCACCCTCAAACCACAACGGGCGCCAATGAGAAATTTCTTTTGTGTAGCGTAGCGGAACAAAAAAATTTCGAGAGCAGTGCACAGTTGTGGTTTGCATAAGCATCTGCAAGATATTAAAAAATAAATACCTAAGCTTGATGGTTTTTAATTAGCGCCAGATAGATATATTAAGGTAGATACAACAGCTGAAATTATTATTGCTGATATAAGTACCTTATTGTATGAGTTCTTCTTATCTGGCGCTTTAGAAGTTGATTCTTGAAATACAGAACATAAGTCATCTAACATGCTATTTTCTAAAGTGTTATTATCTATAATAGCGCCAGATAGAGATGTGTCTGGTTTATTAATAACTGGCGCTTTTTGATGTTTAAAAGATCTGTGTTTGTCTTTCATTCTAAATTCTTGTTTGTTCATTTATTGTCCTTATTAGTTTATCAACTAGAGTTCCATATGAATCAGCTGATTGTTCTCCATTTGTTCCATCTTTTTT
>JAEHHF010000063.1 GCA_019248085.1 Candidatus Dojkabacteria bacterium S2_J21
AAGGATGAGTATGAGTTTGATAATAGTACTGGTCGTATGAGCTGGGTAGAGGATGGGTATAATGTTGTGGTTAGTTTCTCTAGAGATCACGGTAGGGTGTATTTAAATATGAGGGGTAGTATATAGTTAGCGGGGATATTTTCATCCACCAGGCCTTACTTTTGAGAAATTCACTTTTTAGAGTCAAAATTACTCAATCCCCATAAGGGTTTTAAAAGAGAGTGGACGGATCTTGTTGGAACATGTTGAAAATGGCGGAGTATATGGAACAATATCCGAAAATATAATATATACGATTTAGTTATTCCAGAATCCCTAATATCTCTTCTCCAATCTCTTCACTAAACCCAGAAAATGCTCTTCCTCTTATAAAGATAATAGGATAGTAGCCGTAATTTTCAGAAACTCCCTCACTTTCTGAGATACCTCCTTTGTACGCATTCAATTGTGTTCCAAAATCTGTATCTGTAGTTAAATGCTCTTCATATTCAATATTATTATTCCTTAAAAAGTCTAATAGTTCTAAACACATAGGTCCTGTATTGTTATGAAATATCTCCACACTATTATCACTACTCTCTACGATACCAGAATCCCCATCGTTTAACTCTTCTACCTTACATGGATTGGTGACATTTATTTCCTCTTCATATGATATTGCAGGCCTAATTTTCTCTGAAGTATATGGAGCATTCTTGTTTACAGGTATCTGCCACATTGGCATAACCTTGTCTACACTTCCTAGTGTATCTAAATCTACCCAATCTACCTCATAGTTATCCCAGAACCTATGCCACATA
>JAEHHF010000064.1 GCA_019248085.1 Candidatus Dojkabacteria bacterium S2_J21
GATTCTCTCCAACATTTTTGGTAATAATTGCCTGGATAGAGGTAAATGGAATCTGGAGGAGATAGATAACAGCCATTGCAGCACTGAATGTGCCAAATATTGAGGTATCAGTATATCTTGCGACAACGATGTTAAATACATAATTAAGTAGGCCAGTTAATCCCCCGACGACAGTTGTTAAGAGCAAATTCTTTAAGAAACCTAGATCTTTTGTGAACTTCATCTTGGAAGTCTTAGTCAAAGTTAGATATAATAGGATACGATAAATTAACAAATTCTTCCATAATGACAATCTACATAATTCTTGCACTAGTCGGAGGCATATTGCTTGGTGTTGGTATCTTCTATTTTCTTAAGAAAGGACAGAATGGTAATCAGCAAGAAATTACAGATACCATTGAGCAGAAATTAACAGAATTACTTCCAGTAGTACTTAATCAAGCCAACGAGGATTTGGTAAGAATGGCTAATGAAAAACTCTCCTCTGAAACGAAGCTCAACAGGGCGGATTTGGAGAACAAGAGAGAAGAGATTACTCGGTTAGTCAAAAATCTAGAGGACTATGTAAAGACTACAGAAAAGGACAGGATAGATTCATTCTCATCCCTTAGAACTTCTTTGGACGAAAGTAAAAAAGTTACCGAACAACTAACTGTGAATACTGAGAGCCTTAAAAAGGTCCTCTCAAACAATCAATTAAGAGGTCAGTTTGGTGAGCAGGTAGCAGATGATTTACTAAAGATGGCTGGCTTTGTAAGAGG
>JAEHHF010000065.1 GCA_019248085.1 Candidatus Dojkabacteria bacterium S2_J21
ACTGGCGCTTTATAAGTTATATCCTCTGGTGGCTTCTTGTCAACAGGAGGTTTTTTATCTTCTGGTTTTTTAACTGTATTATCAATGTCAATATCATCTTTTTTATCAAGACTTGCTAATGTTATTCTATTTTTTTTATCTTGCTTAATTAATGTTTTAATTTCTTCAGGTAAACCTTTAAGTTCATTATCATTAATAGTTTTACCAGTGTAGCTTGGCAACACTTTTTTAATAGCAACACTTGCTTTGTTTATTTCATTTAAAAGATTTTTTCTTTCATTTATTTTTGTAGATGATGATTCACTTGATCTTTTAAATCCTTCAATCTTTTGAGAAACTTCTTTAGCTGTTAATTCTGCAGCCTTAGCCATAGCGCCAGCTTCTTTTGCTACAGCACTTCTTATGCCGTATATTCCACCAGTTTTAACATCTTTGCCTAAGTTTTCATAAACATTTCTATAGTTTATTTCAAATGTTTTACCTGATGGATATGTAAATTTCTCAGAATCAGCATTTATTCCTTTTATGTTTCCTTTAACTTTGCCGCCATTTAACTTGATATTTTTTCTTACTTCGGCTTCAACTTTAGCTATTGCTTTATCTAATGCTGATAATTTATTTTGTTGTGATTCTACAAACTTATCCATTTTTGATAGATTTTCATCTATCTTTTCTAAATTTTCTTCATTTATAGCATCTTCAACATTTTGTCTATATGTTAGATATCCTCTAGCGCCAGT
>JAEHHF010000066.1 GCA_019248085.1 Candidatus Dojkabacteria bacterium S2_J21
CTTATACGAGATTAAAGCTTGGCAGGAACAACACTCTAAGAAAGAGGCCACTAACCCAATTCAGTGGTTATCTCAGAACTGGCGAACATTCTCTGCTATAATATTTGTAATTATTTGGTTGCTAACCAATGTATTAAATGGAAAATCATTTAGTACAGAACAAAAAACAGAAATAAAAGAAATGCTTAAAACTATCATTGTAGATACGAGGGAATAATCGTGGGCGAAATAGCACTTTACCAGAGGTCAGAATTACCACCTTCATCGGGAGGTCAGGCTCTTATTCCTGAATCCTTAGCGGATAATAGCGGTGCAATTAAGTTAGGCAATGCCATTACCGAAGTAAGCACTAACTGGATGGGAAAGATTTTAGATGCGCAAAGAGATACTGAAATATCAAATGCCAGCGTAGCTATCCAGAACCAAAAGGCCGCTTACGATAAATGGCTAACTGATAATCCAGACCAAGCTGACGATGAAATGCATAACGCTACTCAATTCAATAAGATGTTTGGTGATGAATTCAAGAGTCAATTAGTCAAGTCAACAAAGAATAAAGACGCGCAGAGAATAGTAGGATTACATGTTAATGAATATTCAGCCTCATTTAAGGAACATGCGCAGAAGCAGGCTGGTGCTATGGTGACACAGCAAAATGCCGATTCACTACAGAATAATCTTGAACTATATACACTTGATAAAAATAAA
>JAEHHF010000067.1 GCA_019248085.1 Candidatus Dojkabacteria bacterium S2_J21
GTTTCAAACAGTATCCTGTCCAATGGTACTTGCTTTAATATCTCTCTAACATTTTCTCCACTAGGATATGTAATGATTGCATTAAAGCCAACGTAGAAACCTAAGGCTAATATATCTTCTAAAAATGATATATCTCCAGTGTAGCTATGGAAGCTTCCTTTTACCTCCCCCTTCCCTTCCTCTACCAATATTCTTAATACATTTCTAACCGTATCCTTTCTTCCTTGTATATCTCTGGCATGTATACTCAAAGGTAAGTTATATTTCTTTCCTAGTGCAATTTGTCTTCTAAAAGACAACTTCTGTATCTCTTGCAACTCTTCTTGTTGGGCTCTCTCAATGCTTTGGTTAAGACTAAATTGATAGTAGTCTAGGCCTGTCTCGCCGACTGCTTTAATTTGAGATATGTTTTTTTCGAATTCAGATTCAAATGTTTCTATATACCTTTGGCAATATTCATAGATATTATTTGTTTTTCCCTTAAGAATTGTGATTTCTTCAAATACCGTAGGATGTAATCCAAGTGCGACATCTATGACTTCGGGATACTTTGATGCGATATCCAATGTCTCTTGTATATCCACATTGTCTGTTGACTGTGTAAGGATATGAGTTCCTCCCTTTGAAACAAAGTTTTCAACAATCTCGGGAAGATTTTTGCAGAGAGGGCTTAGGTTTAAATGTATGTGTGAATCGTGCATAGAG
>JAEHHF010000007.1 GCA_019248085.1 Candidatus Dojkabacteria bacterium S2_J21
TCTGCTTGTATATCACTAGTTTGTACATCCCCCTCACTCTTTATGTTGAATACTTGAGGAGGTCTTGTATCTGTTGCAGTAGTAAAGGTATATATATCAGAGGTAGCTCTGTTACCCATAGCATCTACACCCTCTACTACTACATTGTAATCACTGTTAGGCTCTAATCCAGTTATTTCCATCACATGTTCACCCTTGATTAGATCCATGTTAACCTTATCAAGAGATTTATTTCCGTGTGTATATCTGATTATGCTGTTTATCTCAATATTACTTTGCCAGAACAATTCAACTGTAGGAGTTGGTACTCCTAACTTCTCTTGAATTTGTATATTACTTACCTGTGGTCTTGGTGGAGTTGAGAATATATGATCTTCGAATGATTCATACTCGAATCCTTCTTCATCTGTAAGTATTATTTTGTAATGATAGTCACTTCCATCTTCAAGCTCAGTTAACATAATGGAATACTCACTACTAGCAGTGGAAGTATTAATTACTTGGCTAGCGCCGTATGTCTTTGATTTTCCGTATGCAACTTGAGCTTTAGTAGCACCATTAGTAGTAAGTTTAAGAATGGCGAAATTAAGGCCGACACTATCTATGGCAATGTCCTCAACTATCGGAGCTGGTTTCGTCTTAAAGGTTGCTTCATCACTAATTCCAGTATTGCCATCTTCGTCTGTCCACTTTGCACGATAGTAGTAGGTAGTTCCTGGTAGGAGGTTATTCATCTTCAATACATGTTCTGTTATTTGATTTGATACATATACTTCAGCTTCAAAATATTCTCCAGTTGATAGACCATATTGTAACTTTGAATCACTTTGTCTGTCAGTACTCCATGTGAGAGTTGCCATCCTAGTCGTGATTGCTGTCACTGATGGATTTGAGACCAGTTCGGGTGCGGTGTTGAATCTTCCTTCAGGGGTAATTGACAAGCTCGGAGTAAAACTTGGAGCTTGTCTAGATTGGTCACTTGTATCGATACTGGCTATTCGATAATAGTATTGTGTACTATTGGTAGAGACGTCTGAATATGCAGTACCTTTGATTTCAGTAAGTTGAGACCAATTCTCACCATTCAAACTCTTCTGAATGATGTAGCTCAGGTCTCCATTCCCAGAATATGTTGGGATTTCCCATGTAAGAGCTACTCTCCAAAGAGATGCCTCTTTAATTGAGGTGTCAGAGACACTGAAATTAAGAGGAGGATCTGGAATATTGCTATTTAATACAAAAGTCCCATGTATAGAATTACTTGGGGAATAGTTACCCTCGTCATCTACAGCTACAACGTATACATTGTTCGTACCTTTTACAGCGCCTACAAGTATGTCTTGAGCTATACTTGTACTTGTTGTAGCTCTGTAGACTGTTCCATTACTAATTAGAGTTGAAAGACTCGAAGGAGGTTGGGTATTAATCATGTAGTAATAATGATCAAGTGTTCTGTCCTCTCCCACTTCTGCAGCTGGCCAACTTAACGAGAAATCATTACTTTCACTAGTATCTGGTGTAATCGTGATTATTGCTTCTGCAGGAAACTCTGGTGCAGCTCCTGCATAGTTGATACCACCAGTTACGTATGTACTGACATTCCCAGCATTATCGATACTCCTAAAGTATATTGTATTGTTACCAACTTCAATATTGCTTCCATTGGTACTCTCATCGAGGTCTATGATATCAATATTCGCAGTGAGAGGAATGTATGATATACCGAGACGATTATCGTAATCTGTACCAATCCAATCCTCTTCCGCCTGAGAATTAATTGAGTATTGCCATCCGAATAGACCTGATTGCTGATCTGTAGCCATGGCTTGACCTGTAGCTGGCCAACTAAAGAACATATCGTTAATACTGCCAAAGTTTGTACTTGGAGTGCTTATGTACATTACATTATTAGGTCGTGTATTATCATATTTGAAAAATACAAAATCTCGGTATTCTCCTGTAGGACCAGCCCAGATATTTCCAGCAATATCAACTGCTTTTATACTAAAATAATATTTATGATTGCTGGTAAGTGCCAGGTCTTGGATCTCCGAAAAGTTTACATTTTCACCTATTACAATGTATGGACAATAGCTCCCCTCTACCCCATCATCGAGACCGTCAAGAACACCTCCAGTAGTACCCGGATCGAGTAATTGACTTGATTCAGAGGGTGAAACTTCGTCTAAGGAAATGCAATAGCCTAAAAGTCCGTCCCCTTGGGTGTCATCCTCCCCCTCAGTCCATGTAATTATCGGTTCGAAATTTATCCAGTCATCATTTGAGACTCCATTTCCCAGCTCAACATCGGTAGCATTTACGGTTGGTCTTGTTTGGTCGCTTGGACTAAAGGAAAAAGAGATATCTTCAAGTTGTGGTGTTTGAGCATTCGTCATTGAGAAATAGATTTTGTATTGAAGGTATCTATCGCCATCGTTTATACAAGAGGTATCGGAGAGGTCTGTATTTGATGGAATGTTAGAACAGTTATCCCAACTCTGAGCTCCCGACATATCTGAGTTAAGTGATGAAACGACCTTAACCTGATAGGATTGCCCCTGTGAGATATTGTAATTTAGTAGTCCCCAGTTACTAGGATGGGTTGTATCAAATACATTTGAAACGAACGACCCTTCGAATGAAGAGTAATTAGAGACTACTCCCCAGGAATCAAAAGTTGGAGGTGTTGTATACCATTTCCTTATCTTCACATTGTCAAATGTGTGTGTTCCTGAATGTACGGCCCATCCAATACGAGCTGTAGGTGCAGTAGAGAAAGCTGAATCCAATGCATTCGTCCAATTCCCACCGGATTGATATTGATAGATTGCTCCCCCGGCGGATTTCATTCGTGTCCTGATATTTACTGCTTGTCCTTGATTCCATACATGTCCAGTCATTGTTCTACCAGTACCTAATTCGTAAGCCATCTGCGTAATAACTATATTAGTCCCATCGCCTTGATTGTAATACCCATAGAGCATTGATGTGTATGAAACGCCTGCAGTCGAATCATGCCAGGTAAACATTATGGCGTCATATGAAGCATTATTACTAACCCACTTGTATTCCATACTCAGTTCTAAGTCATCTCTATTAAAGGTTTGTACAGAATAATAGGTAGTGTCCCAGTTTTGATTGGGATTTGTTACGTAAAGTTTTTGATTTTGTTCATATACCTTTCCGTTAAAATTGGTTCCTGTCCAAACATTTGAGTCCATTGTATTGTCATTGAAATCGTCAAAAAATATGAAAACATTAGAACCATTGGATGTTGATGTTGCGTTAGAATTTCCATAATACATTTGGAAAGTACTTGTACCTACCGGTAAGGAGTTCAATTTGATCCAAAAATGTGCAGTCGAAGATGGAGTCGAAGTTTCTAACCAGTAAGATAGTAAAGTCCCGGATGAGTTGGTAAATCTTAAATCAGAGAAATCAGCATTCATTCCCGTTATATACGGGATATCTAACTCAAAAGCATAGTCTGTTATTTCCGCGGCAGAAGTATTGTTTACAGTAAAACTTTTGTTGTAATACCATCCTTCTAATTCTGAATTCCAATTAGGATCGATATATAACTGAGCCTTTCCATCAGGAAATTGCAGGCCAGTTTGTTGTAAGTATGTTGTAGGCAAATCGCTTACTGTAGAAGTACTTGATCCACCACTCCAATTCGTTTGTGTCCACGAGATGTCTGCAGCCTTTGCTTTTTTAATGAAAAAGATAGAAATTGAAGACACTAAAACAAGTGATAATAATACAAGAAAAACTCGTCTCATTTTGTAGGTTTTTTCAATTCTGGGCGGTTTCATATCTTGTAAAAAGTATAATACTATCCTGACTATTTGTATAGGGATAAGCAATAAAAATGGGGGGGTAAAATCTACCAATAATTGACCACTTTCTTATTCGTATCTTAGTGCATCCAATGGTGATATACGAACAGCTCGTTTTGAAGGATACAATCCGGTTAGGAAGCCTACTAGGACAGAAATGAACACGACAGAAAGAGTTAGCAGGATAGGGATTTGACTAACAATAACATATTCTCCTCCTCGTGAAATAGAGATGGCAGAGAATACGCCAGAGAGAATTGCTCCACCTATAAAGCCGAGCGATACTCCTACAACCCCACCTGAGAAAGCAATTAACATTGATTCTGTAACAAAAAGTTTTCTTACTTCGGCAGATCTCATACCGATAGATTTTAGTAAGCCAACCTCACGAGTCCTCTCTAAGAGTGAGACAGTAAGCGTATTTATCATACCTAAAACTGCAATTAGGAATGCAACAGTACCAATTACTGCTAGACCTATTCTGAAATATCCGAAGAGTACTTCTACCTGAGATACAGTATCCATCACGGAACTTGTTTCCATACCCAAAGTTTCAACCTGTCTTCTAACCTCAGACATATTTGCGTCAGGTTCTAGTACTAAAAGTGCTTCCGAAGCGTTTTCAATACCTAAACTCTTGGCATTATCATTGGAAAAATACAGAACAGGAGAGGATGTTTCTGCGATTATTCCTGTAACTAAGTATTCTACTCTGTTATCAACTGTTTCCGTTTTATCATTAATTCCTGTTTCTTCTTGACCAACTGGAATAAATTCTAGTATGAGATTTTGGCCAATTATTTGGTTATCCTTCAATGCCAGAATTGCTAAAACATCTTCACTAATGACGACTTCCTGCTTACTATTATCAAAGTTTGTTCCTGCCAAGAAAACTGACTGTGTGACATTTAGGTAATTTGAATCTACACCGTAGGCGACCATATCTGTTTGCGAATCTCCGTAGAAAACCGTAGTCGCAACATTAACAAGAGGGTAAATCTCTTTAATCCCACTGATACTACTGACAAGATCGAGCCTTTCCTTGTCAAGTATAATCTCGCTACTTACAATTGGACTAATCTGTACTTGCCTTTTCTCCTCTATCTTCGCCATTTCTCCAACAACCAATCTTTCTAGGCCGTAACCTAAAGACAGTAAAAATGTAATAAAGCCGATACCAATACCTACCCCTATGACAGTAATTAGTGTACGCGATTTCTTCTCCATCAAGTGTCCAAGGGAAATAGTTCCAAGATCCCAACTGCTAATACTTCTCTCAACACCTTTCTTTTCACCTTCGAGTTTGTTGAATATCTGTGTAACAAGGGTCTTGGCTCTATATGCAAGATTTCTCTTCTTGAAGAATAGGTGTTCTAATATATAAGCAGGTATATATAGAAATAATAATAAGAACATTGAAAACGTAAATACAATATTGAATTTTATAAAATCCATGATTTGCATAAACTTAGCTTTTTTACCGAGGAGGCTTTCTATGTAGAGTCTTGGTGCGGGAGCATCCTTAACATCAGATTCTAATCCTGACTTAGACTCATCAATGAATAATTCTAAATCTTCAGTGATCCTTTCTTTCATTTCTGTTATGTTATCTTTTTTTACATATATATCCTTTCGGATTCGACCATCAAGCATGAAGAGTATACGATCAGCAAATTCGAGAGATTCGATATTATGTGTTACCATAACAATAGTTTTCCCACTCCTAGCGAGATCCTTGAAGATTTGCATTACTTTCAACCCAGACTTTACATCAAGATTACCCGTGGGTTCATCTGCAACAATCAATGAAGGGTCGCTTACTAAAGATCGGGCAAGACTTATTCTTTGTTGTTCTCCAGAGGATAACTCATAAGGTTTGTATTCTGATCTGCGTGTCATGCCTACTAGCTCTAGCTTCTCTTTTGCTAATTTATCGGCTTCTTCCTTTGAATAACCAAGCAAGCTTCCTATGAGTGCAACATTGTCTAATACATTTAAGGATTTCAACCAGTTCTGTTGCTGATATACAATACCTATGTTCTTTTTTCTTATTAATGCTCTATCGTCAGAATTCAGAGTCCAGAGTTTTATCCCCATGAAGACAACATCTCCCTTGTCTGGGTGCTCGAGGCCAATTAAGGTGTTGAGAAAAGTAGACTTACCACAGCCAGAGGGACCAAACAGTATTACAAATTCTCCTGCTTTTATATCAGTTGAAACATCCTTTAATATCGTAGAGTAATGGTCTCCAGTATTAAAGCTCTTCCATATATTAGAGGTTTTTACGATCACATCATTTTTTTTGTTGTCAGAAATTTGGGCAGATTCTTGCATTAAGAAATAGTAGCACAAAAGCAATTGTATTTTCAAGGAAATTGCTTCTGAAGTATTTCGTATCGTTTTCTCTTACTTTCATGATTTCTCTCATTATAGGGTTCTATGATATACTTTCCATACATGGAAGATACACCAATGATGAAACAATATCTGGGTTTCAAGAAGCAATACCCAGATAAAATATTACTCTACAGAATGGGAGATTTCTTCGAATCCTTTGGAGACGATGCCAAACTAACTTCCAAGATATTAAACATAACCCTAACCGCTAGAAACAAAGAAACTAACAATACACCCCTAGCAGGATTCCCACACAAAGCCATAGACCAATATTTACCAAAGCTCATATCCGCAGGCTACTGTGTAGTAGTAGTAGACCAATTAGAAGATCCCAAATTTGCCAAAGGAATAGTCAAACGAGGAGTAACCAGAATAGTAACGCCCGGAACCTTAGACGGAGACGAAGCGAATGCCGTAAAAAATTCCTACCTAGCAAGCTTCTACCTAGAAAAGAGAACTCTCTCAGTATCACTCTGTGATGTATCAACCGGCGAATCACTCCTCATAACGGAGAAATATACAGACAACAGTGTAAGCAATATACTCTCCTCATACTACCCAGAGGAAATACTAGTCATCGAAGGAGAAGACTCCCTACTCTTTCCAAATACACCAGTACATTTTGTAGAAAAAGGATTAAAGAACAAAGACTATGCGACAGAGATAGTGAAGGAGTTTTACGATATTAAGAATATGGAAAGCCTAGATATCTCACAAGACAATGGAGATACCATAGCCGTCGCCATGGGATTACAGTATATCAAAGAAACCCAGCTCATGGATCCAAAGCATATACTCAAACCCAAGCGAGTAAATACAGACAGAACAATGATCCTAGACAGAGCCACCATCAGAAACCTAGAACTAGTAGCAAGTGCATACAGTGGAAATATATCAGACTCACTCTTTGGAGTACTAGACCAAACCGCTACCAGAATGGGAAGAAGATTGCTGTATTCGTGGATACTAAATCCACTCATAGACAAGAAAAGTATAGAGGAGAGATTAAACATAGTAGAAAAGCTATACAACAAACAAGACTGTCTAACAGATATCCGAAGTAAGTTAGAGAACATTAATGATATCGATCGGATAGTAGGAAAGATCGGATTAAATCGAGCCAATGGAAGAGATTTCAATGCACTGCAAATATCATTAAAAAATGCATTGGAAATATCCGAAGTTTTGAAAAAGGAATTAAATATATCTACCGAGAATATCGACACCACAACTCTAGAAAAATTAATAAATCAAATCGAGGCAACTATAACCGATGATCCACCAACAACCATAACTGATGGTTGGATTATTAAAACCGGCTTTAATCCAGAAGTAGATGAACTACGATCATTAAGTGGAGACAGTAAATCATGGCTAAAACAGTTTGAGGAGAACGAAAAAGCTAAAACAGGAATCACATCTTTAAAAATTAGTTTTAACAAAGTTTTTGGATATTACATAGAGGTAACCAACTCACATTTAACTAAAGTTCCAGAAAGATACATACGAAAACAGACATTAGTAAATGCAGAAAGATTCATAACGGAGGAATTAAAAGCCAAGGAGGATATTATTCTTAATGCACAAGAAAAGATTGGAGCATTGGAATACAAGCTATTCTCTGAATTCAGAGATACCTTCATTCCATATCTAGAGGCTCTGCACAAAGTTGCTACATTCATTGCCAATACCGATGTCCTAGCTAACTTCGCATTTGTTGCTTCTCAAAATGAATATGTAAAACCAACAATATATGAGATTGGAGAGAAAAATGGAATAATTGATATTAAGAAGGGAAGACACCCTATTGTTGAAAAGATATCTCAAGAAGAATTCATATCAAACGATACCCTACTCGATTTTGAGAATTCCAATATGGCTATTCTGACTGGTCCTAATATGTCAGGAAAGTCTACGTATATTAGGCAGGTAGCAACTATCGTACTAATGGCACAACTAGGAAGTTTTGTGCCTGCAAGCGAGGCTGAGATATCGATAGTGGATAGAATATTTACTAGAGTTGGAGCATCGGATGATCTATCTAGAGGACGAAGTACATTCATGGTCGAGATGGATGAAGCAGCTAATATTATTAACAATGCCACAAAGTTTAGTCTCATCGTTCTTGATGAAGTTGGCCGTGGTACAAGTACCTATGATGGTGTAAGTATTGCATGGGCTATAGCTGAATATTTGGTAAATGAAAACAAGGCTCGTACCCTATTTGCTACCCACTATCATGAACTTCTTAAACTAGCGGAGAAATTCCCAGACAGAGTACAAAATTACAATGTGTTAGTAGAAGAAGATTTGGAGCAAGGGACGGTCATATTCTTAAGAAAAATCGTTAAAGGAGGAACAGATAGAAGTTATGGTATATATGTAGCAAAAATGGCAGGACTTCCTATGAAAGTTATCAAGCGGGCCAATGAAATCCTTGAGAGTTTTGAGCAGAAAAGTATGTTTGAAGCAAAAAATGAATTAAGAGATACAGATATATTCTCAGCGAAGGAAACATACAAACCTAATGCATTCCAATTCCCATTATTTACTGCGAAGGATTCCGAAATAGAACAAGAGATTCAGAAATTAAATCTGGACAACCTCACCCCCATTGAAGCATTAAACAAGATATCCGAATGGAAGAAGAAGATTTAAAGAACAAGATGGTAACCTATCCCATATCTACTTTTTATTATTTTCAATCCAGTTGCATCTTTTATTTTCTTACATAACCTATTCATATTAACTGTGACATATGAATCAGAGACCTGTTTGCCTTGTATGGATTCAATATAGCTACGGATTGCTACAATATCACAGTAACCTTCATGTTTAATCATATATAGTAGAATCAACATGAGAGTGTTGGTTAGAATGATAGTACATTTCCTAAAGATCACGATATTTTGTTTTGGATAAAGACATAATCCTTTGTATGAGATTTCAGAGGTTAGGAAGTTAGTACTTTGAAATTCTTCCATATGTTCCAAAATAGCTGGTATCACCTCTCGTCCTACCTTCATATCCGTAATATATGTAAAACCATGCTTTATGAATCTGTAAAATGAATTATGATTTAGCTCAGGTACGATTATAATGGTACTTAAGTTAAGGCAAAGATTAGAGAGTAGTTCTAGAAGTTGGTCGAAATTTGATAGATTTGTATCTGCAACGTGTGTATCAATGAGTATCAAAGGATACCGTTTTGCCTTTATCTCTTGTATGGCTTGCGATGTGTTATGAACAAACAGGAAAGAGGTATGGCGAGATTGGTATAACACTCCCCGTAATTGTTCCTTGCATGAATAATTATTTGTTATGCATAATATCTGAGTTGTAGGGTTAACCATAGGTATATTGTATGGTTAGAATCCTTACAAAAAACTTACGATTTAATGGAATTGATTGCTTCTTCGAGAGACACCAGATTCTGTTCGCCAGAGATCATATTCTTAAGTTGTACCTGTTTAGCATTTACCTCATCCTCACCTATTATGATTAGCCAAGGGATATTTTTCTTTGATGCATATTTCAATTGATTCCCGAATTTGATTGCCGTAAGTTGTACCTCACTATTTATACCCTTAGCTCTTAATTTCTTTGCGATGTTTTGTACATACGTATACAGCTTCGTATCAAAAAGAGGTAGGAAGACTTTTGTTTCAGTCTTGGTTTCTGGAATTAGATCATAGGTTTCCAGATAGTCTTGTGTAGTTGTATCTCCCCAACCAATTCCAAATGCGGGAAGTTCTTCTTGTCCAAACATAGATAACAAATCGTCATATCTACCACCGCCAAACAATGCTCGTGGATTCTCTTTACTTCCAATATCAAACATTTCAATAACGGTCCCTGTGTAATATGCTAATCCACGCATGATTGAAGGCTCAAATCTCAAATTTGTTAGTCCGAGTTCATCTGCTCTTGCAAATAACTCTATCAATTGTGCTGCGCCTTGTGATTTATCTGAAATCTTTTTCAAGTCTTCCAATGTCCATTTAAGGAATTCCAATGTGCTATTGATCTGTTTCGTTGTTAATTCTAATTCTTTAAGATATTCAACAAATGTATCTTTCCTAAGCTTTTGGTAATTGTCGATAGCTCTTCCAACTTTTCCCTTCTTCTCATCTGAAAGTTTCAAAATATCTTTAAAAAGATAATCTAAGAGATACCTACTATTTACTCTGATTTCGTAGGTCTCCTTGGGAGCCTTAAACTCTTCCATAACTGCGAGGATATATTGAAAAATTTCAAGCTCTGCTTCTAACGTCGGAATCCCCAAAATGTCTATATTTAACTGTATAAACTCTCGTCTTCTTCCCCTTTGTGGTTTTTCATATCGGTAGTATTTGCCAATATTGAACCACTTGAGTGGTAGAGAAAGTTCATTCTTTTTAGCTGCAATCATTCTTGCTAATGAAGGTGTCATCTCTGGTCTTATGGCTATTTCTCTCCCACCCTTGTCGATGAAATTATACAGTTGAGTATTAGCAATTTCTTCTCCGGATTTGGCAATATACAAAGCTGTCTCTTCTAACAAAGGTGTGTCATATTCTTCAAATCCAAATTTTTTTGCAACATCAGACCATGTCTTAAGTATGTAATTTCTAACAAGCATATCTTTAGGATATGTATCTGTTGTCCCCTTGTAGGGTGTTGTCAGTAATCTGTTTTCCATAGTGAAAATTATATCACATCTATTCTTAAAGGACTGACCTAGGACTGTCCTTGTTCGAAAGTAAGCGAAACCCTCACCATTGAAAGATATTTGCGACAGCAATTTAAAGCCTGATATAGGACAGTCCTTAAACGGGTGCTCTTGAATAAAAAGCCTAAATTATATATATTCAATGTATACTTAACCTGCCGATATACTGAAGCACAAATGAAATATAGCGTGGGAATTTCCAATACAAGAAAAACATCTTCTAGACGAACACCTGGTGCGTCTCGTGGGTTTTCAACATATAATGTGTTTAAGAAATATAATAGTAGAAATGTTAGCAAAACTGTGAGAGGAAAGGACAAAAAACCAATGAAACCAAAGATGAAGAAAGTATTATATATCTTAGCTGGTATAGCTTTCTTCCTTGTATGCATAGTGCTTCTAGGTGCAGGTATATACCTTAAAAATATTCAGAAATCACTTCCGTCTCCTGACGAATTAGTCCAAAGACGGTCTGATGAAAGCACTCAAATTTTAGATAGAAATGGGAGTATCCTCTATACGATATATGGAAATCAAAATAGAGAATTTGTATCCATAGATAAGATATCTGAGAAGACCAAATGGGCAGTTATTTCTGCTGAAGATATCGAGTTTTACCAACATAAAGGGCTTGATTACAAAGGGATAGTTTCAGCTGTCTTACGAAATCTAAAAGCAGGAGGTATTACTGGGGGAGCAAGTACTATTACCCAGCAATTGGTTAGAAATACTATTCTGTATGATGTCTTAGGAGATGAGGCATATGAGCAGAAATATACGCGTAAGATTAAGGAGATATTGATTACAATGCAAGTGGAACAAACCTTTACTAAAGATCAAATCTTACAGCTGTATCTTAATGAAGTTCCCCTAGGAGGTGTAAACTATGGCCTTCAAGCGGCAGCAAATGCATATTTTGCTAAAGATGTTGGAGAATTAGATCTTGCTGAGAGTGCTATGATTGCCGGCCTTATCCAAAGCCCGGGTGTCTATTCTCCTTTGTATGGAACTAATCCAGATATGGCAAAAGGTAGACAAACATATGTTCTTGATCAGATGCTTAAGCATAAGGATTTGACTGGTGTAACAGAGGAAGAGGTTGAGGCTGCCAAAAATGAAGAATTATCATATAGTACCAAGAAAATTGATATCAAAGCTCCCCATTTCGTCTTCTATGTTAAGCAATTGCTTGTAGAAAAATACGGGATTGATCGTGTTGAAAAAGGTGGTTTAAAAGTTACGACGACCTTGGATTATCCAGTTCAAGAGATCGCGGAGGAAGAAATTTCAAAGGGAGTAGATAATGCAAAGAAGAACAATATTAACAATGGAGCGATGGTAGTTATGGATCCTAACAACGGTCAGGTGTTGGCAATGGTAGGTTCTGTCGATTATTGGAATGTTGAAGACCCTAGAGTTGATGGTAATGTAAATATTGCACTTAGCCAAAGGCAGATGGGCTCTTCCATCAAACCATTTGTATATCTTACTGCCGTAGAGAAAGGGTTCGGTCCATGGACGATAAGTCCAGACTTAGAACAGATTAAGTTTGGAACATATGATCCTAAAAACTGGGATAGTAAAAATATGGGACTCATGACAGCAAGGAAGGCGCTTGTCTATTCGAGGAATGTTCCTGCGGTATATACATTACAGATGGTTGGCATTGATAGCTTCTTACAAACCGCTGAAACAGTTGGTCTAACGAGTTTAATAAGCAAGGCTTCCTACGGTTTAAGTTTAGCACTTGGCTCGGGAGAAGAAACATTATTAGAACATACAGTTGGATATACTGTCCTTGCAAATGGTGGAACTAAGTATGATGTCTCCCCTATTCTCAAAGTAGAAGATTCAAATGGAAATGTATTAGAAGAATTAAAAACAGTCGAGGGCAAGAGAGTCTATGCTGAAAAAGATATATATATGATTAACTGGATGCTTTGTGACTTAGGTGGCTTCGGAGACAGACCAGACACGGGTTATTACACTGTTAATGGGAAGAAGATCTGTGGGAAGACAGGAACTACGGATGGTCCAAAAGATCTAACCACAATCTTGTACCATCAAAATCTAGTTGTATCTGTTTGGAATGGGAATAATAACGGTGAAGTTGCACCAGGCGCTTGGGGTTCTACTATTCCTCTTCGTATAGCTAACTCTTTCATAAAAAGAGTTGCAGACAGGTATGCTCCAGAAGTATTTAATAGACCAGCAGGAGTTCTTTCTACTACGGTATGTACTGATACAGGAGCTTCCCCAGCAGATGGTGTGAGCTGTACAAAGGAAGCCTCAATATTCCTAGAGGGTGCAGCACCACAGGTAGATAACCGAAAGACTGTAGAAATTTGTGTAGCAAATAATCAGATACCTTCAAACCTCTCAGCTGCTCAGAAATATGGTCTAACTGGTTCAAAAGTAATCCTCTCTACGAAGTTACCGAATTCATTACAGCAAGGTGCGTATGATGCATATCTTCTAAAGATTGAGAATTCCCCATATCTCACAGCTGAACCTACAACCGCTACGTGCCCATTACCACTTGGTCCAGATAATGCCCCAATCGTAGATATATATAAGCCAACGGCAAGTCAATCGGTTGAAGCTGGAACTACTATTGAGATTTCAGGATCAGTATCATTCTTAGAGAGTATCACGGATTTCAGCGTAAAGTTTGATGGGAATAATATTGCAGGAGCTACTATGCAACCCAATGGTTTGTATGTTGTAAACTATGTAATACCAAATTTAACTAGCATAGGTAGCCATACAATTACTGTAACAGCAAAAGATAATTTTGATAAAACTGCTAGCACTAGCGTTAATATAAATGTTTCAGCGGCTGGATCGGGGATCACATTAAATATAATAAGTCCTTCAGATGGTGCCACAGTATCCTTGTTCCCATTGAGTATAGTGGCTAACCCAGTAGGTGGTAGCGTCGATAGCGTAACATTTAAAATTGCGAAAGGTGGAACTAACATCGTAACTTCAACGGATACAAATGGTGGCGACGGTTGGATTTTCCCTTGGAATCCAGCGACGATTACTAGTGGGAATTACACTATAAAGGCAACAGCCCTCAAAGGTACTACGCTTATTGTTTCTCCAACGATAACGGTTAGATACTAAATGAGTTTTGCTTCATAACTACTCTCTAGTTTCTTTACTATCTTGTCTGTGATAGCCTTCACATCCTTGTCGGTAAGAGTCTTCGAGTAGTTTCTTAGTACAACATTAAAAGTAATTTTTTTACTTTCAGCATTCTCCTTCTCTTTGTATATATCCAAACAAGACTCCTGTCCCTTGAGCTCATCATTGTTAATTATTATTTTTATAGCGCTAGAAAGATCTCTGTATTGAATCGTATCTTTAACCTCAAAACAAAGATCGATACTACTCTCAGGATACTTAGGTGTTTCGATATATGTGCTATTGACAGTTTCAATTGTTGAGAGGAGATTTAAATTGATATCCAAAGCAGCAGTGTATTTTGGTAGTTTGAAATTTGTTTTTACCTTGTTATCAATCTCTCCAACTATCCCCAAGATGGCATCCCCTACTGTTACCACTGCAGAAGTGTTCTGATCGAACATGTATGAGCTATTCTTAAGATCTATAGACAGCTTCTTTTCTGAATATTCAGCAAGCAATGTATATTTAATCTCAGATATATTTAGAGTATTAAGAAGTTTTTCTAAATATCTTTTCGCAAGATAATATGCAGAATCATTTCGCTTCTCTATGCTTGTGAATACAGCTGAGAGGTGCCAATCTTCTTGAGGTAAACTATCCTCATCTACATACCCACTGATATGTGGCGTATTTAGTTCGAAGAGAATGAACTTATTGAAACCTTCTTGAAGATTACTTTGTGTTTTTAGCAAGAGTGATGGGATCAAAGATGTTCTCATCAATGCAAGCTCTGGCGCTATTGGATTTTTAAGTTTGTATGCTTGATTTGGATCCAAGTTCGCCCTTTGTAGTGTTGGAATATCAATGAAGCTAAATGTATCGGTTTCATTCGCTCCGTTATCAGCCAATACTTGTCGTATGGTCTTCTTTAGGGTGAACATAGTATTGTCTTTTGCAGGTATTATTTTCTTTGATGGTAAGACTGGCTCGATATTGTTGTATCCATATATCCTTCCGATATCTTCATGTATATCTTCCTTGATGGTCACATCTTTTCGCCAACTCGGTATCGTCATAGTTATTAGATTCTCTTCTTGGCTAACAAGTTGATATTCTAGATTCGAAAGAATTTGTAAAATGGTATCTTTCTCTAGTTCTAATCCAAGGTGAGAGTTTAGCTTGGAAATGGAAAGCGTAATCTCTTTGGCTTCCTCGGGGTTAGAATATATATCAACCATATCAGAAGCTATTGTTGCTTTTGTGGTTTCTTTAATCATTCTTACAGTTTCTTTCAACACAGGTATACATTGATTCGGATCTAGGGCATGTTTGAATTTAGTTCCTGCTTCCGTCGTGAGCCCTAGCATCATTGAGGTTTTTCTGATGCTTGTTTTATCGAAATTCGCACATTCTATGATTATCCTTTGTGTATTACTATCTACCTCTGTCTCAGAACCACCAATTATGCCTGCAATGGCAAGAGGATTCGTGCTATCTGCTATCACCATTATTCGATCGTTGAGTTGGTGTACTTTCCCGTCTAAACCTAGTAAGCTTTCATTTTCAGTTGCCATTCTAACATTGAGATGTGCTATTCCTTTTCCATTAGGATCGTTGGAGAGTACTTTGTCATAGTCAAAAGCATGTAGGGGTTGCCCTGAGATCTGTGATATGTAATTTGTTATGTCTACAATGTTATTAACAGGTTTATACCCCAATTTGATTAATGAGCTTTGTAGCCACATAGGGGACTCTTCTACGAGAATATTATCAAGTGCGATGGCAGTGTATCGTGGACATAATGCTTCAGCATCATTGATAACCTCCAGTTGTAAGCAATTACTTTCAGATGTGAGATTCTTTTCATAGTCAAGATACCAAGCTGGTGTTGTAAATGCATTCCCAAATATCACTGTTAATTCCCTAGCTAGTCCTAATATGCCGAATAGATCACCTCTGTTTGTTAGGGCCTTGTTCTCAATATCGATGATATAGTCGTCGAGATCGTAATATGAAGCGAAAGATTTCCCTACAGGAGCATCTTTTGATAATCTCATAACAAAGGAGTGATCATTTCCGAGATTGAGTTCTTTCTCAGATCCAAGCATTCCTTCGGAGACTAATCCTCTCATCTCTCTTGATTGAAGCACTACAGGAGAAGCCTCTGTGTATATTGTAGATGGTACTGTGGTTCCAGGTTTAAGATATGCGACTTTATCCCCCACTTCCAATGTTTTGTCGCCAGCTAATACTTGAATTAATTCATCGAATCCTGCGTCAATTTTATATACTCCCAGTTTGTCGGCATTTGGATGATCTTTCTTCTCTGTAATCTCTGCTACCACGATGCCCTGATAGTCTTTTGAGAGGTCCTGATAGGTCTCTACCTCTCCAATATGCTCTTTGATGCCATTCAGTATCTCTTTGTTAGTTTGTTGTATGTTTCCTAACTTTTTTAGTAGATTTACAGATATTTTCATAATTAGAATTGTCGTAAGAAGTTAAGGTTAGAATCTCGTAGATATCGTATATCATTTATACCTAGTTTTATCATTGTTAATCTATCTACTCCAAATCCCCATGCAAATCCACTATATTCTTCTGGATCAATTCCACCCTGTTTTAATACATTTGGATGTATCATTCCACACCCCATCAACTCTATCCAGCCGGAGTGCCCACATGTCGAGCATCCAGTCTTGTTACAGAAAGGACAGCTTATGACAAATTCGCAATCAGGTTCAGTAAATGGGAAAAACGATGGTTGTATTCTTACTTCTAGATCTGTTTCGAGATATGCTTCGAGGTAAGTTTTAATAGTAGCTTTCATATTTGCGAGAGAGATCCCTTTGTCTACATATATTCCTTCCATCTGATAGAAGGTATGACCATGACTTGCATCTGTAGCCTCGTGTCTAAAAACTCTTCCAGGTAATACTACCCTAATTGGAAGATCAAATTGCTTAAGTGCCCTATTTTGCATTGTTGAAGTATGTGCTGGTAGTACTAATCCATCTTCTGTCCAGAAAGTATCATACATATCTCTGGCCGGATGTCCGACAGCGAAGTTTAGAGATTCAAACATATGGAAATCATCATCAATTTGTTTGCTTTCCATAACATCAAAACCCATTCTTTGGAATATTTCGATTAGTTTCTCTACTTCTTTATGTAGTGGGTGCTTTGTTCCCTTTATATCCCAAATCTGTGGTCTTTCATTCTTAGGAGTATTAACATCAAATGGCGCAGTTGGGTCTATTCTGGTATTAGGGGCATATATTAAGGATTGATCTTTCTTTTGATCAAGTAATTCTAAAACATTCTTTTTGAGGATATTAAGTTCTTTTCCATATATAGCTTTTTGATCATTTGGGATCGTGGCAATCGCTTTGATAGCTAGAGAGAGTAATCCTGTATTACTAAGATATTTGGTTCGTAATTCATCATATGGAAGATCTAGGTCTTTTTGTAATTGGATTTGTATTTTCTCGAGATTGTTATCCATATATGGTTAGGTAATTTTAACCTTCTATATTGTATATTGTTTATCTAAAAAGAAAAAGGACTCTTTGCAGAGTCCTTTATATATCGAAAGTAAAGAACTCTAAAGAGATTTTACTACAAATGTAAAGACTGAAGGATTGTTGTATGCAATATCTGCTAATACCATTCGGTTTAATTCAATATTCTTTTTCTTCATTCCACCGATTAAGTCTTTGTATTGAATGCCATTGTTTTTACATGCTGCATTGATTCGGTTTATCCAAAGTTTTCTAACTTGGCTTTGTCTTCTCTGTCTTGCATTATATGCATATTGTCCAGCGTGCATGAAAGCTTCGTGTGCAACTCTATACAGATGATTTTTACTCATTCTGTATCCCTTAGTTGCCTTTAGGATTTTATTATGTTTTCGTGATCTTACTGTTCCACCTTTGACTCTCATGACTTATATTTCTACAGATTAATTACTTTTCTAATCATTCTCTTCTCATTTGCACCAGTTATGATTGCATTTGATTTCTGTCTTCTCTTAGATCTCGAGGATCTTTTTGTCTTCAAGTGACCTTGATGACTTTGCTTGTATCTAAGCTTTGCTGTTCTATTCCCCCTTGGGTTGGATAGTCTGATTCTCTTCTTCGCTGTTTTGTTTGTTTTTTGTCTTGCCATTTTGTCTGAATGTTAAAGATATACGGTTATTCTCCATCTTTGGTTCGGCTTCGATACTACTATAATCTGCGAAATTAGTCAATATTTCAGCGAAAACTGATTGAGCTATTTCCTTGGATTGTCTCCCTTTCTTGACCATTGTGAGCTTAACGGGGTGTCCTTTACTCAAAAATTCTTGTGCACGTTTAATTCTATGTCCTGTATCTCCAATATCCATGACTGGTGTGAATCTGAATTCCTTTAATTCTTTCATCTTTGAGCTTACTAATGTAGCCTTTTTCTTCTTGTTTTGTTGATATACAAACTTGGAGAAGTCCATGATTTTGCATACAGGAGGTTTTGCAGTTGCTCCTACCTCTACTAGGTCTAATCCAGCCTCTTGTGCTAATATCAAAGCTTTTGGTGTCTCTACGACTCCTAAGTTTTCTCCTTCTGCACCAATTAGTTGGACTTCTGGAACTCTAATCCATTCGTTTTTTCTAGGGCCGAGGTCCTTCTTAACGAACTGTCCTTTATTGTAACTACTATTGTTGTTCTCACTATATCCCATTAAATTTTTGTATTTTTAAATTTAAATATATTAATTTGTGGGATTACCCTTGGTTCGAATTTCTTCTTTAAGGGTATCTATAAATTCTTGAACCTTCATCAATCCCTGATCTTTTGTTTTTCTAGTTCGGATTGATATTGTCTCAGTTTCCATCTCTTTGTCTCCAATGATTACGATGTAAGGGATCTTCATCTTCTCAGCATCTCTAATCTTGGATTGCATGCTCTTGTTTCTGTCATCAATACTTACTCTTAACTTTGCATTCTTAAGATCCTTGAAGACATTTTCAGAATATTCTCTATGCTTTTCAGATATAGGGATTACATATACCTGCTCTGGAGTAAACCAGAGTGGGAAGTCTCCGCCATGGTGCTCTATGAGGAATGAGAAGAATCTTTCGAAGGATCCTAGCAATGCTCTGTGAATCATATATGGTTGTTTCTCTTCTCCATTTTCATCTATGTATTTAACATCAAATCTTTCTGGCAAATTGAAATCTAACTGTATTGTAGAGACGGAATCTTCTTTTCCAAAGACATTGTAAGCTTGTACATCAATCTTTGGACCATAGAATGCTGCTTCTCCTGTTATTTCTTCGTATTCCAATCCTCTATTTTTAAGAACTTTTCTAAGTGTATCTTCTGCAAGCATCCATTTTGCTTGATCTCCAGCATAATGATCTTTTTTCTTATCCCAATCAGAGATGGATAGTCTAAATTTGTATTTATCAAACCCAACATCTTTGTAGAAGGTATCTAAAAGATCTAAAATCTCATCTATTGAACTTTCGAGTTGTTCTTCGGTACAGAAGATATGTGCATCATTTTGTGTAAATCCTCTTACTCTTTGTAGGCCATGTAACTCTCCTGATTTCTCATATCTATATACAGTTCCGAATTCTCCAAGTTTGTATGGCAAGTCTCTGTAGCTTTTTGGCTCTAGTTTGTAAACCATAATGCCTGCAGGACAATTCATTGGTTTTAGATAGTATCTTTCTCCATCAATATCAATTGGTGGGTACATAGAATCTTTGTAAAAACCAAGGTGACCGGATATCTTGAAAAGTTCTTCCCTATTAATATGTGGAGTTAAGATATGCTCATATCCTGCATCTCTTTCAAGATCCAACATATATTCTTCAAGTATTCTTCTCATTCTATATCCTCTTGGTAACCAGACTGGTAATCCCTGTCCTATTTCTGGAATGATAGCAAAGAGTTTCAACTGTTTTCCAAGTGTTCTGTGGTTTCTTCTCTCTGATTCAGCTTGTAATTCTAAGAATGCTTTTAGCTCTTCTTTAGTTTCAAATGCAGTTCCATATATTCTGGTTAACATTTTCTTCTTCTCATCACCTCTCCAATATGCACCAGCGGTTTTCAATAGCTTTATTACTCCAATTTCCTTTGTGGTTTCAATATGTGGTCCTCTACAGAGATCTGCATATTCATTTTCTCCAGTTATGAAGAAGCTTAAATCCTCGTCTGGAATATCTTCAAGTAATTCTAATTTGTAAGTTTGACCTGTCTTTGTTAGATAGTCTACGCCTTCTTTTCGCTTCATAAAGACTTGGACGATTGGAAGGTCCTGTTTGATAATATTTTTCATCTCCTTCTCTATTGCAGGAAGATCATCTTCACTGATAGGCTCTGAGAATTCAAAATCATAGTAGAAGCCATTGTCTATTGCAGGGCCAATACCTAATTTAGCATCAGGATATAGTTTTAAAACGGCCTGAGCTAATACGTGGGAGGCTGAATGCCTCATCCTTTCTAATTTTTCAATATTTTCCTTATTCATATCTATGTTTAGTATATCTTAATTTAAAGGGTTTTTCTTTTGGGAAAAAGTACAAGCGACATTTTTAAAAGGTTCGTGTGGTATAAACGATTCGGCAGAGGATGTTTTTATTGATTCCGTATATTTTGTACATATTGTTATTCTATATTTTTAGCTTTCTTTTTGCAATGTGTTATCTACTATGAAGAAGGTTATGGAATTTAATCCAATTTCTACCGTTTCTAGCTTTTTGATTCCGACAAGAGTTAGTTTCTCTAAAGGATACCTTCTTGGATGTTTGACTATCAATGTACCTTTGAATTCTTTAGTATTTGGGTCTTTTACTCCATTTAACATCTGAGCTGACATATTTATGACTCTTTCCATTTTGAAAAGGTTCTTAGTATTGTAAAGTTTGTATGGAGGATCCATGAATACAATATCAAATGTTTGCCTATCGTCCGTATTTATCTGTTTGAAAAGGTATTCCTCTGCTTTCGCTTTTATGATGTCTACCTGTGGTAAGAATCCTGTATATGCAACATTTCTTTTGAGTACAAACTCTGCATTTTTTGATGCATCAACAACAGTTGCTTCACTTGCTCCTCTGGAGAGAGCCTCCAAAGCAAAGGAACCTGCTCCAGCATAGAGGTCTAATATCTTTTTATTGACAATATCTTCTCTAAGAATGTCAAAGATTCTAACTTTCATCCTATCTGTTAATGGCCTTGTTGTTTTAGGAATATCTATTCTAAAGTTCTTTGCTTTTCCACCTGTGATTCTAACAAAGGTATTAATAGTTGGTTCTTTACCGAGTAATCGACTTCGAAGGAAGGTATCTTCCCTCTCTTCGAATTCCTCTGGAATTTCTACTCTCCATTTCTTTTTATCTTTTCTTATTTTTTTGAATGACTCTATTTTTAAACTCATGGTGTGTATTATACTACAATTAGTTGAGTTTTAGGCCTCCAAGCTGTAATCCTTCAAAAAGGAATGAGGTTTGCAAAGAGGAGAATTGTGCAGTTGATGACCACTCTCCTACGTGATTATCACTGTCCCAGAATCTAATTCTCCAGTAATATGTTGTATTAGAATTTGTTAACACTGTCCCAGCGTATGTATAGTTTGGAGATCTTGCATTATTATTCACTGAAGTTGAAAGCTGCCCCGTGTCCCACATTACTGTTCCAGAAAATGAATTATTTGTGTTTATCTCTATTTCGTATGAAGATCCAATATCTCCATTTGGGTCAGAATATATTGCAGAAAAATACGGTGTTAAAGAAATTATCCTTGTTGGATTTGTCTCTCCACCTGTAAGTAAAGTTGTTGGAGCGAGAGGGTTTCCGTCCATCGTAAATTGTGCTGTGGCAGACCATTGTCCTTGGCTATTACTATTATCCCAGAATGTAATTTTCCAGTAGTAGGTTGTCCCATTGAAAGAAAGTGTGGTCCCTGCATATGAAATGTCTTGTGATCTGGCTCCATTTACAACGACTGGAGAAAGAGCTGTTTTAGTAGAATCCCACATAACTGTCCCTGTAAATGTATTATTTGTGTTTACTTGTATTTGATAGTAGTTACCTGTATCTGGAGTATCTGGGTCAGAAAAGACAGCGGAGAATTCCGGAGTAATGTCTGTGACTTTTGTTGGATTATTTGCTCCTTCTGTCTGTAAGGACGATGGTGTGTTGGGAGTGGTACCCATTGTAAATTGTGCTACAGATGACCAGGAACTTTCATTTTGGGTATCATGGTTATCCCAGAATTTTATTCTCCAGTAATACACGTCGCCATTTAAAGAAAGTGTGGTCCCTGCATATGAGATATCTTGTGATCTAGCTCCGTTTGAAACTACTGGTGAGAAAGCTGTCTTGGTAGAATCCCACATAACCGTGCCTGTAAATGTATTATTTGTGTTTACTTGTATTTGATAGTAGTTACCTGTATCTGGAGTCTCTGTATCAGAAAATACAGCTGAGAATTCTGGAGTAAGATCTGTGACTTGTGTAGGATTGGTTGAGCTTTCTGTAAGTAACGAAGAGGGTGCACTTGGGGCTGTATTTCCTACCTCTTCTGATCCAAGTGTAGATGTAAGTGAGGTTTTCCTTTGGTAGAAAAGAGTTTCGATATATGCGGGAACTTCTGATCCTGAAGCCGATGTTGCAGTACAAGTATGGTAGTGGTTTGTAGTTGCAGCAGATGCTACCCTACTTCCGTCACTTGAAGCTCCTGATGGACCAGTATTTGTTGTTATCGTTAATGAATGTGTATGTGTTGTCGATCCGCCGTATCCTCCAAAGGTAGTAGCTCCTCTAGGAAATTTCGCATCAATATATGCTACTCTCCCCCATCCCAACGGTGGAGATGCAGTTGTCATGCTTATTAAATCTGCTGAAGCATAGCCGGACGTATTTTTTGAAGCATATATCATATCCCTGTACGGTGGAAGAGAATTTGCAGAACCAGTAGTTCCATTAATGGTTGTATGTGTATGGGGGCCAGCTCCTACACTACTTCCAGGGGTGTCCGTGCTTGAGCCTGATGATCCTGTTGTATATCCACCGGTTGTAGTATGTGTATGTGTTGCCGCTCCTCCGGTACCTCCATAAGTACTAGCTCCTCGTGCGAATTTGTTATCTAATGCAGAAAATCTTGTCCAACCGCTAGGAGTACTTGTAAACAGAGTAATTAAACCGGATGCAATGTTCAAGTCTGGGTTCGCACAGTAAACCATATCTAAATATGGTGGTGTATTTGATACATTATCAATACTAACCATAGCATTTGTGTGAGTGTGGCCTGGAGAAGCTGTTGTACCGCCGGAATCACTCTGAGTGTTCTGTGCTCCTGTATTTGGTCCTCCTGTTGTACAACTGGCAGTTCCATTATTGTGTGTTGCAGATCCTCCCTCTGTACCGAATGAAGAAGCCCCATATGCATACTTCCCATCATATTCAGTTTTGCGAGTCCATCCTGTTGGGCAAGAAGTGTTATTAAGAAAGAGGAATTCCCCTCCCCATGATTCTTCAGAATTTGTTGCACTAGCATTACCATAATACATATATATTGTCTGTCCTCCTGTTCTAAGTTCTGGGATTTGGACCCAAATCTGAGTAGTACTTGTATTGCATCCTCCCTCAATCCAGTAGTATATGGATGTTGTTTCATCTCCGTCAGTAAACCTTAGATCGTCACAATCACTCTGGAGTTTACTCGCACTAATCAGTGATGCAGTATCAACTTCAATTAATACATCTTCAGAGAAAAGATCACCTCCTCCGTTAGCTACTGTAATACCTTTTCTATATAGCCAACTACTACTTATCCAACCTAAAACAGAGGGATCATCTTTGGAAAGAAGAAGGTAGGCTATGGTACCTCCAGCTACAACTAAGGTAGATATCCCAATTAGAATTGTCTGTTTTGAAATCTTCATTATTTATATATTGTAACAAAAAAAGCTATCTTTCTCTTGTTATCTCATACAGAATAATACTAGCACAGTTTGCAACATTTAGAGATTCCTTCTTACCTCTCATTGGTATGAATATTTTTTTGTCACAATCCTTTAATATCTCTTCGTCCACACCTGTTTTTTCATGCCCGAAGACGATGGCTAATTCAGTTGGATATTCAATTTCCTGAAAATCCTCTGCATCATCTGTAAGCTCTATGGAATATATTGGAATATTCTTGGCCCTCAATTCATCCAATGCTTCCTGTGTAGTATCGTAATGTTCAGAAGCTATCATCTCCGTAGCTCCCAATGCGGTCTTGTCCAACTTTGGATTATCTATTGGGGATGTCATGCCACAAAGATATATCTTTTCTACACTTCCTGCTCCATCAGAGGATCTAAAGATACTACCTACATTAAAAACAGAGCGGATATTGTCTAAAACGACATGTATTTTCATCTAAACAGGTTCTCTAATATATTATCGCAGTCATTATCTGCTATTAACAGCTCTCTTGCAACCTTTCGGGCCTTCCTTAGTGTGTCTAGATCATGTATGGAAGCTACCTTGAAGATTGGAATCCCAGATTGTTTAGTGCCGTATACTTCTCCGGGTCCTCTTCTTTGTAAGTCATAATCGGCAACTTCGAAACCCGATGGATGTGAAGCAAAGTATTGTAATCTCTCTTTTACATCAGGATCTTCAAATGTCTCCTGCCCCGGTATGACGTAACAGTAAGATTGGATATCATTTCTACCAATTCTTCCCCTTAGTTGATGTAATTGTGCTAAACCAAATCTCTCAGCATTCTCTATGACCATCATGGTTACATCTGGAATATCTATACCAACTTCTATGACAGTGGTCGAGATCAGTATATTGTATCTCTTGTCCCTGAAGTCATTTAATATTTGTTCTTTTTCCTTCGGTTTTAATTTGCCATGCAAAAAGGCTATTTTCATATCTGGATATTTTTCTTGTAGTGCGTTGAATTCATTTAGAACTGATTTAACAGATGTTTTTTCGGATTCTTCAATGAGTGGATATATGACAAAAGCTTGCTCTTTGCAATCAGAGTTTTTTATTTTTTTAACAATCCAATCAAAACAATCAGCTCTCTTAGTATATGGTGTGTAATATGTTTTGATTTCTTTTCTGTCAGCGGGCTTTTCTTTAATTTCTGATACATCTAAGTTCCCGAAGAAGATTTCAGTAAGACTTCTCGGAATTGGTGTTGCAGTCATTGTTAGGTAGTGTGGAGTGTTTTTTGTTTTAGTCTTAAGGTATTTTCTTTGTTCAACTCCGAATCTGTGTTGTTCATCGATTACTACCAGATTTAAATCAGATGGTAGTTCTTTTTGATACAAAATGGCATGGGTTCCAATGATGAGCTTGTTATTGGCATCTGTAATTGTTTTTTCTGAGGAGATACACAGTTCTATTTGGAGAGGGAAATCTTTAAACAGTTTTTTAAATGTCTCGAAGTGTTGAGTGGCTAATACTGTAGTTGGAGCTATGAGAATGGCTGAATAGCCAGCGCTGATTGTATTTAATATTGCGATGGCAGATACTACTGTTTTTCCACTGCCTACATCTCCATTTAATAATCGGTTCATTGGTTTTCCTGTAGATATCTCATCTAGTATTATTTCAAGAGAAGAGTTTTGATCATTTGTAAGAGTATATGGTAAAGATTTTATAAATTTGTTAGTTAATTTTGTATCTATCTTTATCGGTTTTGCCTTCTCTTTTTTTTGTTCTAATACTTCTTTCTCAATTCTAAATGCAATTTTGAGCATTTCATCGAAAGAGAGCCTCTCTCTGGCACTTATGATTTCTTCATTTGATTCGGGGAAATGTATCTTTTCTATGGCATTCGGGAGTGAAAGCAGATTATTTTGTTTAAGGATTCTATCTTGCAAGGGTTCGGTAATCAGATTTTTTATATCAGATTTTAATTCCTTAATCTTCGTTCTAAGTATTCTGGAGGAAAGTCCTTTAGTTTCAGAATATACACTTATGAGTTTGCCTAGGTGTGTTTGTTGTGAGACCTCCTCTTTGAGTTTTTCTATTTTGGGATTGTAAATATTTCGTTTCCCACCTTTCACAGTTACTTGGCCATTAAAAAGGTATAGCTCGCCTACTAGTAAAGTTTTGGAAAGATATGGCTGGTTGAAATATATTAGGCTTACTACGTTTGTATCATCTTTTACCCTGACTGTGGTTATTTGCTTTCTAAACCTTGTGTAGAAGGTCTTTACACTTACAATTTCACCGATGAAAGTCCCCTTCCCTGCAATGAGGAAATCTTCAATTGAAGAAACGTCTGAGGTATCTTGGTATTTGTATGGGACATAGAAGAGAAGATCTTTAATGGTGAAAATATTAAGCTTCTCAAATTTGAGAGCCAGGGCATCGCCAATACCTTTGATTGATGTAATGTTGGAATTTGAATCCATTCCCTATTATATATTAATGAGGGTAAGAATAATTGGAACAAGTATTCCACCGAGTAATATGATAGCTGTGGCTACATTGATAACATTACGAATTTTTTTAGATGTCTCTCTTTTCATATCGTCTATACTATCAACTTTTCTGATTTTTTAAAATAGTTTTCAATATACGGCTCTTTGTACTTTGGGAATTTGCATGTTGAATTGTACTCATGTCCTGGCATTTCTTATCTTTTTGCGTCTTTATTTCCACCATCTCTCCTGTCTCAAGAAGTTGGGAAAGTTTTGCTGCTTTTCCATCTATTTTAACTCCTACAGCACTATTTCCGATTTGTGAGTGAATCCGATATGCAAAATCCAGAGCAGTATCTCCTTTTGAGAGAGGGATAATTTCTCCTTTGGGAGTAAACACAAAAATATCCTCCTGGAAGAGATTAATATTTATTGGGTTACTTTGAACGTTTTCCCTTTCAAGGATATTTTTCTCCATAGCCTTGTGTACTTCCTCTACCCAGTTATATTTATCTGTAGGGTTAGCATATTTACTCTGACTTGCTTTGTATGCAATATGGGAAGCTTTTCCATATGTATTAGTGTAGTGCATTTCATCTGTTAATATTTGAATTTCTACTTCTAATGGAGAAATATTTTTAAATATTGCTACACTGTGTATAGCTTGATAGTGATTCTTCTTAGGAGAAGATATGTAATCACTAAATTGCTCTGTGTCCAACTCTCCAGAATCCATGATTTTTTCCAATACATTGAAGCAATCATCTATGCTTTTAGTTATACATCTAAAAGCAATGAGATCCGGCAGAGAGTGAATGTTTGGATTCTTCCATTCCTTCTCGTATTTTTTAAGCTTATTGTAGACGCTATACTTACTCTTTATTCTTCCCTGTATCTTCACATCTAGACCCTTGGTATTCTCGCCCAGGAGATGTAAATATTTATCAAGTAAGAGATTATCGATATGGGCTTCCTCATATTCTCGATGTATTGCCTCATATTCAATAGGTTGTAATATCTCAAAGACACTCTCATCTAATTCTTTTTTGATATCTCCAAAATCTAAATATTCAGCTATATCAGAATAAATGGTTATTGCTTGTTTTATGTATAGCTTTTGTCTCTCGGGCTTTATCCTTTCTATATGCCTTATTTTGTCTAGTACACTAGCAAGTTTGATAATTACTGATCTTAGATCCTTGGCATTGTTTAATATGTATTTTGTAATAATTTCTTCTTTTGTATCCTCATTGCTGGTAGTGGCTTCTATCTGTCTTACACCTTCCACTAGTTCCAATATCTCTGGATCAAATGTGTCGTCAGGATGGGCATCATGTAGTATCGCAGCTATTATCGTTGTAGCATCGAATCCTTTCGAAGCGACAATCACCGCTGTATCAAGAAGATGGTTAACCAAGGAGGGATCTTTCTCTTCTATATATTCCATAGCCTTAACAATCTCTCGTGAGAATGCTTTGGGACTTTCTTCTAAAATTTTACGTTTGGTTTGTTCCAGGTTGGACATAATAAAAAAATCCCCTGGTGGGGATATATATTAAATAATTATCCCCGCGATTATGTCTTTAAAGTAATATGACATAATTGCTTTCCTACCTTAAGCAATAGTGTTGGGTAGGATGTAATATCAATCTTGGTTTGCCAGTCTGATACCTTCTCATTATTAATCTTCACTGCTCCCTGATCTACTAATCGTCTAGCAATTGACTTACTCCCAGCGAAACCTACTGTAACTAAAAGATCTCCAATATGGAAGATGTTTTGTGTTACTTTAATCTCTTGTATATCTTCACTGTCCTCTTTGTTTTGGAATACCTCTTGAAAATACTGTTGTGCTTTGATAGCTTCTTCTTTAGAGGTTATTTCCTCTGTTACTCTTAGGGCTAACTCTTTTTTCAGAATCATGGGATTCTCACCTGATTCTAATCTCTTCTTGTAATTAGCTAATTCCTCTAGTGTAGCAACTGTTAATATCTCAAATCCAATGAGAATCATTCCATCTGTGAAGGTCATAACCTTGCCATAGATATCCTCGGGTTTGTCATCCATTCTAATCATATTCCCAGTTGTTTTTCCCATCTTATCCCCATTTGGGTCTTCTAGAAGTTTTCCAGACAGTACGATTTTTTCTTTGTTTAAGTGGTTCATAATCATGTCTCTACCAGCAAGCATATTAAAGAGTTGGTCATTCCCACCTACTTCAACATCAA
>JAEHHF010000068.1 GCA_019248085.1 Candidatus Dojkabacteria bacterium S2_J21
AGAAGATAAGTTAAATATGCATAAATACTTGCTTGATAGCTTCAAAACTGCTGTGGAAGCTAATAAAGATGGAAAAGAGTATATATCTAACAAAGCGCCAGATAAAGAAGTTGAACTTAATAAAAAAATATATAAAACAATAAACGAAGAAGATATTATGCAAGCAAAAGATATAATGTTAAAAAATAAAGAAGAGTGTCGATAGGACGCTCTTAAAATAGGGGAAATATAAGATGGCATGTAAACTACCTAGCGAAGAGCTAAATGAGATAATAAAAGGTTTAGAAGCAAAGTACAAAGGTGAAGAGTTAGATGCTGCTGTGGCTGAGATTAAGCAGTGGTATAACGAAGAACGAAGTAAAGATTTGGATGAGTCAATAGCTTCAGAGATAAGTGAAGTAGCTGATAGAAATGAAAGAGCTAAAGAAAAGTATGATGAAGCTAAAACATTTGCAATGAATAAGTATCTATTTAGTGAAGGTAATGAGCTTGTGGTTGAAAACAGTGGAAGAAAGTATGTTGAGACTATAGATTCAATTAAGTACTTAAAAAATGGAGATATAGAGGTTGTAGCTAAGAAACGATATGGAAACATTTTAGTTGATATATCTATGATATCTGTATTAACTTGGTTCTTTGACGGAACCATAATGGGTATGGCTATTGCAACA
>JAEHHF010000069.1 GCA_019248085.1 Candidatus Dojkabacteria bacterium S2_J21
GTATTACTAGTAAGGATATTGCTATCCCTCTGGGATCTGCTACTACAGCAACTACAGTTGAAAAATTATCTAACTACGGAGTCATTGAATACTTAACTAGAAACCGTTATAATATCTGATATAATCAGAATCTTGCATGCATACAGAATATAATCAGACAAAGAAAAACAACAAAGCGTTATTGCTACTTCTCGTTTTAGGGGTCTTTGGATTTGTTGCGTTTAAATATACAAATGTAAAGGATATTGTTGCGAAGGATAGTAAGTCTGAAGCATCTACATGTGCTACGACAGTTGTAGATAATAGCTACGAATCAAGTGACATATTTTTGAATATCTCTGAGTCAGGAGTTATTACCGATGTTACGCCACAGAAGGTGAAGACGGGTGAGGTTCTTGGAAGCTCGTGCAGTAATAATCCTCTTAATACATATAAAGCCGATTCTGCTTGTACAATACCTGGATTAAGTGCTGGATCCGCAAGCCCTCAGGGGTGGGTAAGCACAAAAGCTGAAGTGGACATGGTATCTATAAATGTTCCTGTCCGACTTCTCTCAGGTATATATTCTGTGAAAGACTCAAACAGGCAGATTACATTAGAAACTCCAACATACAAACCTGCTGGGGAGCAATTTGATG
>JAEHHF010000070.1 GCA_019248085.1 Candidatus Dojkabacteria bacterium S2_J21
CCAGATACATTATTATAAATTTTTTGAATTGATTCTTTTTCGAATTGATCAATGTTAATATCATCTTCAAAAGTTAACATAGATTTAGGATTTGAATCCCAACATAATTGAAGTTGATGCAATTGATTGTTTTTAATCATATATGGCGCAACAATATATGGATTAATAATAAAGTTCTTAGAGAGCTTTTTAAGTAGCTTTTGTTCTATACATTCCCTTATAAATCCTCTAACCTTTTGAGGTGTTACATCGAACTTCTTAGCTATATAGCTTGTAGTAGCTAAATCAGTTCCGTAAGACTTCTTAAGCATTGAGTTTTGAGATTGATGTCTTATAATAAAAAAGAACATCTTAGCATCAAGATTAGATTTAATTATTGTTTCACCAATTGTTGATAAATCGTTGTATTTCATATTTTTCATTCCTTGTGTATTTGCCAAATTAATTTGATAAACTACAAGTCTAGCTTCTGCTGCTTGAGTCACTTCACCTTTTGAATTTGTAACTTCTTTTAAGTTAGTAATTCGACTTTTTTCGATATACTGATGGTCTAAGTATTTTTCCATTCTCGTTCTCCTAATATTTTTTTAGTCATCAATATTATAACAAATGGA
>JAEHHF010000071.1 GCA_019248085.1 Candidatus Dojkabacteria bacterium S2_J21
AACTGGCGCTAGAATAAATGGTCTTATTGGCATAGATAAAGTAGTTGATAATTATGTAGAACTAGATAAAGATTTTAGAGGATTAGGTTCAGAAAATGGATTCAAATATGAAAACGATAGAAAAGATTTTGAAAAACAAAATGATGACTTGATTAAAGATCCTGAAAAGATGAAAGAATTCATGGACGAATTGTATGCATATGATCCAGTTGAAGTTAGCGCTGAACACAAAAAGAATCTATCAAAAGTAATAGATATGTTTATTGGAGCAGGGAAAGACTTCATACCTGAGATGAATGTGTATCTGAATAAAAAAGCTGAAAGTAACGGTGGATATATAGAATTAGATGGTTACAACAAAGGAATATATGTAGGAGCTTCAAATAAATATAGACCTGAAAGAAATGCAATGAGTGCAGCCGAGGCATATGTGCATGAGATTATACATGCGGCAACAGAGTATGCAAAGCAGAATAAAGGTGGAGATGTAGCAAGAACAATATTAAGGCTTCAAAAAGTTAGAGAAGATGTATTAAAAGAATTAAAAGTTGAAGATTTCTTGGATGTTAAAAGCAAATATGGAACAAAAG
>JAEHHF010000072.1 GCA_019248085.1 Candidatus Dojkabacteria bacterium S2_J21
GCTTCTGCTAGTATAAATTGCAATGTCCTCGCATCAAGTTTCGAAATACTGACACCCTCGAGTGCTGCCCCCACAGAGTCAGAACCATACACTTTTGAAAGCGCTATTGCTGTATCAAAAGTAAAAAGAATATCATCAAGTGTTAAATCGCTACCATCCTGCCAATGAGACTCCTGATTAACAATAAAGGTATATGTCAAACTGTCTGCCGAAACAGACCATTCGTTTGCAATACCGGGTGTGGGTTTCCCATTGTGATCTATATATATAAACTTCTCAAAAACGAGACTATCTATCGCTTTATCGACATAGTTCGCAGAAGCGAATAGGGGATTGAAGGAAGAAAGAGCTCCCACCATCCCTTCAGTATATCTTTCGCGTACATAGGAGTTACTTTTTAGGAAATCTGAAAACACTTTTGATTGAAGAAAAAAACCAAACAAAACAGCAATAACAATGAAAAGAGATATATAACTGAAGGGGACTCCTTTTTTGAACGCCTTTTCAACCCAGAGAGGATAATTCCACCAACCA
>JAEHHF010000073.1 GCA_019248085.1 Candidatus Dojkabacteria bacterium S2_J21
TCCTCATCAAAGAGATTCTTGTAGTATTCTAAAAATTCTGTCTGAGATGCTTGAGTGTAGAAAACTATATTGAAATAGCTGAACTCTTTATCATCAAAAACGGATATATTTTTTAAATCCCAATTATTATATAGCTTACTAGAACTAACCTTAGTCATTTTATACAATTGTACTTGCCCTATTGGATATTTATCCAAAAGAAAATCCATTTCCTGATTATCTATTACTGTATTTTCCTTACTCTCCTTCTTGCCCTCAGAAGAGTCATTTCCAAAATATTTGACTGAGATCACGATTAGGGTAATTATTACTACCCCTATTAGAACATATATTAGATATTTATATTTGTTTTTCATAGCTAAAATATATTTAAATGTATTTATTAGATTGAGATATGTTCGAATTATAGCATCTTTTTATATCGAGAATATATTCTCTCCCGTGGTCTAGACTTATATGTCCAGCCATTTTCAACATGTTCCAAGAAAATTCGTCCCCGACCTTTCATCGG
>JAEHHF010000074.1 GCA_019248085.1 Candidatus Dojkabacteria bacterium S2_J21
TGGTTTTGTGTTGGCTGAAGATACAAGAGAGTCATACAAACTGATGCAGAGATATGAGATTCCTACGCATTTAGTATCTTACAGAGATCAAAATCACGTAAGGATGATGGAGAAAGTATTAGAAAAGTTAGACGTAGGATTAGATCTCGCATTAATATCAGACTGGGGTACTACATTAATATCAGATCCAGGATACAGATTGGTTAGAGAATTAAGATTTAAAGGCTATGAAGTTCGGGCAGTACCTGGCCCGAGTGCCTTAATATCGGCTCTTTCCGTGAGTGGATTAGCTACGGACAGGTTTACATTCTTTGGGTTCTTGCCTAAGTCAGATGTAAGAAGAGAGAAAATTCTTAAAGAATATGTAAAATTAGAATCAACACTAGTCTTCTATGAATCTCCCAATAGGCTTTTGAAATTGCTAGAGATATTGAAGAAAGTTTTTGGGGATATTAATGTAAGTGTTGCTAGAGATATTAGCAAAATGAGAGAAGC
>JAEHHF010000075.1 GCA_019248085.1 Candidatus Dojkabacteria bacterium S2_J21
TAATAGGAAAGTTTAGTTTATTTATTCTTTGGTAATTCATAGTAATGTTTTGTTGAATAGATCTCCAATTCCCAAGTATTATACAGTATAATCTTTTTATAGTGGGACTATCTACATATAGGATAAAATTTTTAAGAGGGACATCCGAGTTTGTATATAAAGAACTTCTAGAAAAGTATTCAGATGTAGAGATTGTTAAAAAGAATGAATTAGAGATAGTTTTTAGGAGTAAAGAAGATAATATTGAGAAGAGGATTAATATGATTTATGAACAAGATGCGAATTGTGGATGTTTAGAATAACCGATGAAAGGTCGGGGACGAATTTTCTTGGAACATGTTGAAAATGGCTGGACATATAAGTCTAGACCACGGGAGAGAATATATTCTCGATATAAAAAGATTATACTGTATAATACTTGGGAATTGGAGATCTATTCAACAAAACATTACTATGAATTACCAAAGAATAAATAAACTAAACTTTCCTATTA
>JAEHHF010000076.1 GCA_019248085.1 Candidatus Dojkabacteria bacterium S2_J21
TATAGTTAATCCTTATGACAAGATCACAGTTATTGTTCTTCTCATTTGGACAATATCCGGTTTGATTTATTTCATAAGAGATTCCAAGAGGGTAAATGTTGTTATAGAAAAAGTCTCTTCTGTGAGAGGTATAGACATTAATCAACCAATTAAATTGCCTAAATAATCCGAGTATATGCAAACTGTCCAGATAGATGAAACAACCCAAGGCACTCGCGCAGATGCCTTTGTATCAAATACTTTCAAGGTACATAGCCGCAGCTTTCTAAAGCACAACTGGGAGAGATTGGTATCAATCAATGGCGAAACGGGAAAGCCTTCGTACAAACTAAGAAAGGGAGATACCGTAGAGGTAGAAGATCAAGAGGTGGACAAGATATTGGAGGATCACTCATATGGGAAGATTATTCCCCAGCATCACGAATTCGAGATCATATTTGAAGACAAAGATTTCTTAATTATAAACAAGCCCAAAGGTTTAGTTGT
>JAEHHF010000077.1 GCA_019248085.1 Candidatus Dojkabacteria bacterium S2_J21
AGCAAGAACAATATTAAGGCTTCAAAAAGTTAGAGAAGATGTATTAAAAGAATTAAAAGTTGAAGATTTCTTGGATGTTAAAAGCAAATATGGAACAAAAGAAGAGTATAGATTAGCAAAAGAAAGATTTGATTACATAAGTGATCCAGAAGTAGGATTAAGTGAGTTCATAGCTTTAGGATTAACAAATGAAGCTATGATAAAAAGATTGAGTGAAATAAAAGTATATAAAGATCCAGAGATTAAAGAAAAAGGATTTTTCAATGGATTGATTGCAATAGTTGAGAAATTGTTTAACTATGTGATGCAGTTTGCTAGAAAAGAAGATAAAGATGTTAGAGCTGACCAGATACTTCTAAAACTGGCGCTAGAGCTAGGTAAAGCAAATAATGCAGCTATTATCCAAAAGAGAAAAAACCTAATGAGATTAACAGGAGATGGAATAACATACCTGAACGAT
>JAEHHF010000008.1 GCA_019248085.1 Candidatus Dojkabacteria bacterium S2_J21
TATGTTTATATCGGTGGCTCTTTTGAGACCATAGGGGGAGAAGAAGTGGTGGGTTTAGCTGCTTTCAATATTGACACTTTACCTCCAATTGGTGGTATTACAATTAATCAGAATGCCACATATACCAGTAGTACAACAGTTGGACTTTCTTTAAATGCAACAGATGAGATGAATGATGTGGAAGAAATGATAATATGTAACAATGCTGCTTTTGGAGGTTGTAGTTGGGAAGCATATGCAATTTCTAAGTCATGGGTATTAGATAGTACATTGGGAACTAAAACAGTATATGTTAAGTTTAGAGATAGTATTGGTCATGTATCAAACATTATCTCGGATAGCATAATCTTACACTTGCCTAGCATTAGGATAACAGATATTGGATTAATTACAGATATCCCCAATAATGATACTTTAAGATACTATTTCGCATCTGTTAAACCTATTATTCAGGGTCTTACCCAATCTGGTAGTACTGTTTATTTCAATTATAATGACACAGAATATCAGGCTACAGCTAACAACAATGGTGAATTCACGATATCTTTTACTGTCGAAAAAGGCGTTGATACAATTGAGTACTATGCTAAAGACATATCAGGCAATCAGTCTACTACAAAGACATTAGTATTGACTGTAGGGGTTGAGAATTTCCCAGATTGGTTACTTGAGGACCTAGGTCTTGAAAATAGTAGTATCGATCAAGGAAGTGAGGTTGCCGATAATGACCTTGCGGTAGGAGCGGAGAATACAGAAGCGGTGGTAGACGAGAGTGAAAAAGAGGTCGTTGCTGTAGATAAAAGTAAGGTTATTAGGATACTTGATAATGATGGTATGCCAATGATAGGTGCCGATGTTGAAATTGGAGGGTATTTTTATGTTACAGATGAAAATGGAGAATTCCAAACAGATAAGTTAGATTATAATCAATCATATACGATAAAGGTTAAGTATAAAGAGGTTGATTTTGAAGCAGAGATATTGGGTATAACAGAGTCCCAAGAAAGAGCAGATGTCGTTCTTTCGCAGGATAGTTTGATAGATAGTCTTACTCCTAATTATATCTACCTTAATCTCTCTCTTTTATTTATTATATTCTCACTATTTATTGTATTAATAATCCTGTTAATAAAGAGAAAGAGAGAGAAGGAGTTGGTTCCAACTTCTTAATAACAATCATATAACTGGCAAAATACAATAACAAAGGAATAAGAAGAGTAATTGAAGTAACACCATAATAAATAGTTTCTAATTTCCCACCACTTACTCCCTCTAGAAGATATTGGGTCATATCGCGTTCAATGAAAGATAGTATATAATCAAATATGAAATATATTCTCTCAATATTCATAGCACTCACATTCTCAAGTCTTTTTCCAACGTCTCTTCTGACAAATGAACTAGTAGAATCATCAATCTCAAAAGCACCCCCAACAGTAATAGAGAAAATATTCAATAATATGACAACTGAAGAGAAAGTTGGCCAACTCTTCATGTTTGGTATAAATGGAACAACACTAACACCTCGAACAGAACAATTTCTAACAGAACATTCCATTGGTGGTGTCCTCCTGTATAGTAAGAATGTCATAGACGAGCAGCAAGTAAAACTCTTAACACAAGAAATACAAACAACCAATCGAATACCATTATTCATCTCCATTGATCAAGAGGGAGGAATAGTCGCCAGATTAAAATGGAACGATACGCTAAAAATAGCTCAAGAAGATATCAAGACTTCTGAACAGGCATACACTGTAGCAAAGGCTAGGGGATCAATACTCAAGGAAGTTGGTATAAATATGAATCTAGCACCAGTCGTAGAATACATAACCAACAAAAATTCATTCATGTATTACAGAGTCTTTAGGGGAACCCGAGAAGAAGTTGTACAAAAAGGAATATCAACGATCCAAGGATATTCAGGGCAAGGGATACTCGCTGTACTTAAACACTACCCAGGACATAGTGATACATCTCCAGACTCACACTTTTCACTACCTGTTGTAAATATAACTAACGATCTATGGAATACATATATACAGCCATTTAGTGGAATAATATCTCAAACACAGGTAGACGGCATAATGATAGCACATGTTCAATATCCCAATATAGATAGTAACCCATCTACAATCTCTCCTGACATTATATCTCAGAGATTAATCCGAGATCTTCAATACAATGGATTAGTAATATCGGACGATATGGAGATGGATGCCTTGGAAGATATAGATACATATACGAATCTTGCCAAGAGGGCACTACTAGCTGGGAATGATATCCTCATCTACAGTACCGCAAGTGATACAGAGTCATCGATACAACAACAAGTCTATGAATATATCCTAGGTGAAGTAACAAATGGTGGTATGAATATTGATGAAAAAGTTCAGAGGATATTAGAAATGAAGATACAGTACGGCATTCTTGATCCAAAAAATATTTAAATAATCGCTTGACATTTCTATATTCTAATGTTATTGTATGCATACTTAATTACCTGGTCGTAATTAATAGAAAGAAGAGGCAGGATTCTAACCAACTCCAACTATTTAATTAGTACATGCTTCTTCTTTTGCCTTTTAACACCCCTTTTGAGAAATGCTAAGGGATTACTCTCATATTTATATATTCACACTCTTTAGAGTGAATTGATCGTATAGAACATATAGTTGTAGTCATCCCCCATACTTCCATATCGTAGATATTCATCTGGATCTTTTACACCAGATAAGATACAGATTGTCGTACCGGCTAAATCTTCTGGAACGGTCCATGTATACGAATTGCTAGCACTCCAGTCTCTTAACGACTCAAAACCGCCTCCTTGTTGTTGAATCATAAACATATACTGCATTGAGTCACCATTAGGATCTGTTGCCGAGATATGGAAAGATACAGTATCACCAACATTTAGTCCCCTTGGTTCTCCATCCGACCAACTCCCGCCCTCATTGCTTCCCCAGGAATTAGGATTAACATTTCCATTACTATCTGAAGTATTTACAATGGTTGCGTAGATCTTCTGTGCTACACCCTTTGGATTTACTTCATAGGTAAGATAGGTATAGTCATCTGAGGTATCAAATCTTAATTCACCATCTGAATCTTTTACTAGTACCATAATGTACATCCATTTACCTAAGGCATCTGAGGGAACAGTCCAGTTCATTACTCGATTCGTACTCCAATTTTGTAACGTCTCATATGATCCACCAGGTTTTTGATATTCGAATTTATAATACAAAGTTGAGTCATTAGGATTGTTTGCAGTAATAGAGACATTTAAGACTTGCTCAACCTTGATAGTAGGATTCTTCCATTTTCCAGTGTTTTCTTGTCCAAAAGAGCTGTAATTTACATTCCCCACACCATCTTTGACAGAAATAATGGTCGGATAATCGGTACTAATAACTCCTAAGTCTTGAGCGCCATCCTCGTCCTCAGGGTTCTCAATCAGATAACCACTATCTATATCATCCTTCTCCTGTTCTGGGACTATTTCATCACTTTCAAGAGGGTCACCATTCTTGTCAAGACTTATCATTAGATCTGCACCCTCATCTGTGTTTTCTGTCTCAGGTATTACTCCTGCGCCTTCTAAATATTCTCTAACAGAAGTTCCCTGTGCGAAATCTGTTTGTTGCATAAGGAAATAGGCAGAGCCCAGAATCATTACTAGAACTGCTAAAACATAAAGAGGGATGTACCTCTTATGGAATGATTTAGCAAATGAGGATTCCTTAAACGATTTGAGAAAGTTTCCCATATCAAAAATGGTTAGATAATATTAAATCTAACAGATTTGATATATGTATACAAGAACCCATAGATCCGAGGTGAAGAGTTCTTATCTCTTCTTACTTCTTCTTCTGGAAAAACATGATGTAAATGATAGGGAGAATACCAACTGTATTAAATATTAACAAACATATAAACCAGGCCATTTGATTATTCCTACCAGCCTTCCACAAAGCGATACTCTTCCATACCGAATCCCAAACAAGCAAAGGTATCAACCAAGGTAATATCGGAGACAATAAACTAATATCCATAATCCTACTAAATAAAATTATTCTTTCTCATTATACCCCTTTGGGAACTTTATGTTTGACCTCAGCTATCAGCATCCTCACACATAGAGTATAATGAGATATGAAAATACATATACTCTCAGGATTAATTACTAAATATCTACAAAACAAATTTAACACTAAAGAAGTTGTTAAATTAATACACTCTCAACAAACAGTAGAAGCATATATATTAGAAATAGAGGATGCTATAAAAAGATATAATAATCTCAATATTCAAAATCTTAAACCTCTTCCATCCAAATTTTTCATTAACACGATTCATACGAAAGAATCTCTTCTGGGATTGCCCTCATATGAGCAAATCATAGAGCAATTGATAATCGATAAACAGCTACAGATTGATGTATTCACAGAGCTTTCTAAATCGGCATATTTTTCGGAGATATACAAAATCCATGAGAATCAATATTTACTAATAAACCTACTTATACTGTTCTACAGAACTAGCCTTTTAAATATGTATCCCGAACTTAGAACAGCTCAAGTTCAAGTATCCTCAACAATAGAGGAAATGGCTGCGCTAATGTATCTTGAAGGAAGAAGCTCTGAGCTATTTAATGCCACGAAGCACTGGATAAAGGATTGGAAAAAAGAAGCGTTCAGTAGGGAACTCTCCGATCTTCTCCCAAGAGATTAATTATTCAATTCAATTCTATTCATGTTCTGCAGCCATAGCTTCAGCCTTGGTCGCATGAATTGTTCCAGCTGGATGATTCGCAGGTGAATAGATGGTATAAAGTCTAAGTTCTTCTGTTGAAGATGTATTAATAATATTGTGTTCAGTACCTGCAGGCACAACTACAGCAGTGCTTGGCCCTACGATACTCTCTTCACCATTCATAATGACTTTACCTTCTCCTTGCTCAAACCTAAAGAATTGATCAACATTAGCATGGACTTCCATACCAATATCCTCAAGAGGTTTAAGTGACATTACTACTAGTTGCATATGGCTACCAGTAAATAAGACAGTTCTAAAATTTGTATTTTGTATTGTCTTCTCTTCTATATTTTCTACATATCCAATCATAATTATATATTTAATAAATTATATATATACATATTACCACTATCGCTACATCCATGTACAAATTTTAAAAATTATAGACGTATTTCAAAATATATAGTATCTTTTAGTAGAACAAAACCTTGATTAATATTTACAAATACTAGTACTCGAATATGGGAGCTATAACCATTCCAAATACGGACGATGCATGGGAAGAGACCGAAGGAGAAACTCAACCGCTCATACCTCCAATTGATGTGAACGATTCGACTAAGGCAGAGACCTATGCTCAACACTATGCAAATATCTATGAAAATGGTCCAGCAGGTCAGGCTTTAAATACACTGGGCATGGAGCCAAAAGTAACCTATACAATTACTCCAAATGAGAGTGGCGGATCAAGAATCGATTTTCAAGTAAAAAATATTCTCAAGGCAAAAGAAACAACCATGTCTGAAACTATTCAGTAATTTCTACAATCTTCTTCCTACTCTTAAACCCCATCTTAATCTTAATATTCTCTCGTGGAATATTTAAATGCTGAGCAAGTAGGTATATTACTGAAACATTAGCCTTCCCGTCTTTAGAAGGAGATTTGGTATGAATCTTGTAACCTCCATCAATACTCTCAATCTCATCCTTTTTCGCATTTGCTTTTACCATTACTGTTATATTCATATGTTAAGTATATCCCATATGCATGAAGATAGCTTGGAAATAAGGTGATATAATACCAGCATGTTACAAGATATCATAAAAATCAAAATTGAATCAGGTTCTGGTGGACAAGGCTCCAGCGCTATGTATGCTAATCGATGCTCAGGCGGAGATGGTGGGAAAGGTGGTGATGTATATCTCAAAGGTTCAATTCATACATATGACTTAAGTCGTTTTGATCCTGAAAAAACATACAAAGCTCTCAATGGACAACCTGGATTACAGAAAGAAAGAAAAGGTGACAAGGTTGAAGATATGACATTACTGTTACCGTTAACTACAGAGGTATTCCTAAACAACAACCTCATTGGAAAGATAGAAGAAGAAGGACAAATATTAAAAATATTGGATGGTGGAGTAGGCGGGTATGGGAATGCTACCCTCATGAGAAACAGAGAATTGAGATCAAACGAAACCGAAAGAGCAAATCAAAAAGGAATTTACACCCTTGTACTCAAACTAAAATCCGATGTCATCTTCATTGGATATCCCAATGCAGGAAAATCTAGTCTTCTCAACGAATTAACCAATGCCCATGCGAAGACAGCACCATACCAATTTACAACATTGGAGCCACAGTTAGGCATAATGGATAATCTTGTGCTTATGGACCTTCCAGGCCTCATAGAGGGCACATATGAGGGCAAAGGATTAGGTACTAGCTTTGTTAAGCATACCGAGAATTGCAGATTGGGAGCCCATTTCATCAGCATGGAGAACGAGAATCCATATACTAGCTATACATCAATGAGAGAAGAGATTAGAAAGATTAGCGAAGCGATGTACAACAAACCCGAGATAGTAGTATTAACTAAAACAGACATTGTAGATGAAAATCGTTTAAAGGAAGTAATCAAAATATTTGAGGAAAAAGGTATAAAGGTAGTAAGTACATGTATCATAGACCTAGATTCCATCAACGCACTCAAAAAAACCTTCAAAGACGCTCTGAAATGAAACCGCTAAACATATATATCCATATACCCTTTTGTTTTGCTAAGTGCCCATATTGTGCATTCTTCTCATGTACTAACCGCGATGATACATACGAAGAATATTTCAAAATATTAAACAAGGAGATCTTAGCTAAATCTAAACTGTATAAGAATAGAGAAATACAAACAATATATATTGGTGGTGGAACTCCCAACCTAGTGCCACACAAATATATAGTAGAGTGTATTGAAAATATTCGAAAAACTTTTCACCTTAGCAAAGATATTGAAATAACCATAGAGCAATATCCCGAGTATATAAACGGAGAAAATCTGGAAGCTTACAGATCGGTAGGAATAAATAGATTAAGTCTTGGATTACAAGCCACAGATAACAAACTGCTACGACAACTTACACGGAGATACACATATGAAGAATTTCTTGAGAAATATCAGCTTGTCAAACAAGTTGGGTTCAACGATATAGGCATAGATCTCATCTTCGGATATCCTAATCATACACTCGAACAATGGAAGAAAACTTTACAATTAATTACTGATTTAGATATACAACATATCTCTTGCTACAGTCTTGAAGTAGAAGAGGGGACGCCATATGGCAAGTTAAATGAGAAGGGGAAGCTAAATCTTCCGATAGAAGTAATTGATAGAGATATGTACCATTATGCATGTGAATATCTTGATAAAAAGGGATTCAAACAGTACGAGATTTCCAATTTCGCAAAAGAGGGGTATGAGTGTAAACATAATCTAAACTTTTGGCATTACCAAGACTATATTGGTCTTGGCGCCGGAGCATATTCTAGAGTAGAGGATATTAAGTCACATAACCCGGAAGATATACAAAGATATATACAAGGGGATTGGAATATTGAAAAGGAAGAAATTAAAAAAGATGATGTGAAAGTTGAGAAACTAATGCTTGGTTTGAGATTAAACGAGGGTATTAAATATGAAGAGAAGCTATTTCATAAAGGATACATGATGAAGATTGAAGACAATATGATTCTAAATACTAAGGGAAAAGATATGTATAACAAAGTTGTGCAAGAAATGGTATAATACAGCCATAATCTCCTCTTAATAAATATGGATAACCGTTCTGTCCTTGCCGTAGGTATTAATACCCCTGCAGAAGAGAAAATCATAATACAAGAAAAATTGAAACTAAAAGATATCACATTAGATACCGCTTCAATTAAAGACATCGTCTTCGAGATAATTGACGGAGTAATATCAGTAGATATAAAAGGGAAAGATCTCAAAAAATATGATTACATTTGGATACAATCTGGATGGAACACCACCCATATGGCATATCTCCTACATCTATATCTCAAATCACAGCATATTCGACATAACAGAACTAATTCACACAATACCAAACTTTCGGATATCTTTTCATTAGCATCTAAGGGTGTCTTAGTACCAAACACATATTTCCACAATGGATTAAAAGTAAGCGCAAGAAATGTTTCCGAAATAGCAAATGTCTGTAAATTACCATGTATCTACAAAACCTCATTGGGTTCTTTGGGATGTAATGTATTCCTGATAGACAAGGAAGAGGATATAAAACAGACTATTAAAGATAATGGGAAGTATAATAGATATATATTTCAACAATACATTCCTAATGATTTTGATTACAGAGTAGTTATAGCTAATGGCAAATCTACATCCGTATGTAAGAGAACTAGGGTAACAGATAAGTTTAGGAATAATGTAGCGCTTGGAGCTTGTGAGGAGTTCATTAAGATAAAAAATGTCCCTACTGAGGTTATTGATATTGCTATACACTCTGCGAATGCTTTGAAACTTAAATGGGCTGGGGTAGATGTTGTTACAGATAAAGATACCGGAGAGAACTATATATTAGAAGTTAATAGAAGACCTGGATTAACAGAAAGCTCTTCAGAGACAAGAGCTGCATATAAATATATAAAAGGATTGGTAGGAAGATAATCAAATTAGTTTCAATATCTCATTGACCATGAAAGGCTTTTCTAGATATAATATTCTTGTTAAGTGCAATTTCCATTGCTACACCATTCATCTTTCATGGGAGGGATACACATGCCAGGCCAACAGAAGCAAGGCAAGGAAGTAAAGAAAAATGGGAAATGGGTCAATCGGAATGGGCAAAAAAGAAATCAGAAAGAGAACGCGAAAGCTAAGAGAAAGAAATAATTGCACCACATAAGTGGACCTATACTGGTTTTTACCACATGTATAGGTCCGCTTGATATTTCAATAAATGATTATCTATCTATGAATGTAAGCGCATATCCCTTCTTACCAGCTCTACCAGTTCTACCAATTCTATGAATATAGTCATCATAACTCTCAGGTTCATCATAATTGATAACATGAGTAATATTGGACACATCTAATCCTCTAGAAGCAACATCTGTAGCTATCAATACATTAAAATCACCTCTCTTAAACCCATCAATGATTCTAGTTCTTTGAGACTGCCTCTTGTCACCATGTAATGCATCTACATTCAATTTCTTGTCGTAGAGGTAATCAGATAACTTGTCAGCATTTCTCTTAGTTCTAGTAAATATCAAAACTCTTTTGAATTCTTCCTTAGATAATAGATCAAGAAGGACCTCTTCCTTTCTCTTACTACCATCAACTCTAACAACATCCTGCTCAACATTATGCTGAGGAGATTGTGTCTCAATTTCTACCTTCACAGGATTCTTTAACAAGGAATTAGCAATAGCCTCTGCCTTGTAAGACATAGTAGCTGAGAAGAATAGGGACTGTCTGTCAGCATCAAGTTTAGAAATGATATATCTAATATCATCAATGAAACCCATATCCAACATTCTATCTACTTCATCAAGTATTACATTGTTTACCTCAGAAAGATTTACACCTCGTCTATCATATATATCTTTTAATCTACCCGGTGTAGCTATGATGAAATGAGGTCTCTTGTCTAAAATATACATCTGATCTCTAATACTCTTACCACCTATGATTAACACAGATTTAAGATTAGTACCTCTAGCTAATTCTTTGAATTCATCTTGTATTTGACTACCCAGTTCTCTAGTAGGAACAACTATTAAGCATGTTTGTGTACCATCATTTAAAAATTTATTAATCATCGGTAACAAAAATGCTGCTGTCTTACCAGAGCCTGTACTAGCAATACCAAGAATATCTTTTCCAGCTAAAATAGCTGGAATAGCTTCATTCTGTATCTTAGTAGGTACAGAATATCTCTTACTCAAAATATTCTTTTGTAGTATTGGATCTAAATTAAAGTCGTTAAAGAGGGCATCGGTAACATAAATGTTGGATGTCTCAGTTTCAATAGCTTTCGCTATGTATTGACTTGTACTTATACCAGAACTTTTTCTGATATTTCTACCGTAACTTCTTCTTGGGGAAAATCGATTTGAACGACTTGACCCGTATGATTTATACCTGTTTTGCATAACAGTAATTAACAATTAATTTTAGTTTTCAGTTTTTATAGACAAACCGAAAATAAAATATTGTTAACCTCATAGGGTCTATTAATTTCGCTTAAATCTACATCAAACAGCGTTGATGATACCACATGGAAGAGAAAAATGATACAACTATGAATTTAAGATCTCTTTGACACTATCCACAACCCATATATGAATGTCTGGATTGTCTTTAATCTCTTGTGGTAATTTATCTAAATCACCTTTAATCCAAACCAAATTCTTACAACCAGCTTCAATAGCAGGAAAAATATCTGCCGCGAGACTATCACCCACAACTAGAGTCTTCTCGATATCTTTTCCGAGAAATCTCGCACTCTTACACCAGCTATATTTATCTTTTGTATATTTCAGATCTATCGCATTGAAAGGGATACAATGCATATTCAATTCCTCCGCAAATCTCATTGCTTTAAGCTTTGTCCATTTCTCTTGTGCATGAGAATTAAAAGCAAAGCAGATACCCATATTTTTAAGATATGAAAGCATTTCAACAGACCCTTCTATGATTTCAGGACAAGTATCATAGAAATCTTTCAGATATCTCTTCACGAAATACAGATATTGGACATAGTTCTTAGGATGATTGTCCTTGAAATACAATTCCAAAGCTTCTTTGTACTTCTCCTCAATTGTAACCAGATTTCTGCCCTCTCCATATACAAGGTGAAGGTTGTATGCCATTCTTTCAGTAAACCGCTCACTTGGGATAGACGATTCAAACATCTCTGCTAACTCCATGCTTAAAGAGTCTTGAATTAACCAATAATACTCATTGGTATATAAAACTGTGTTATCAAGGTCTAGAAGGACCCCTTCGATATCGTTTTCTTTAATTATTCTTTCTAGAAGTGGGGCAGAAGCTTCTGTCTCATGTTTATTAGCTTCTTGCATAGTCCCTCATTATACATGATTATATGATCCTTCTTATATACGATGAGTTTGTATGCGACAGCAACAATATCTAGGATATTGCTAGAACTCATTTCTTTCATCATAACTTTCAATAGTATATATTTATATATAGTTTATTTTATTCTTTAACATATGGACAAATTTAAAAACCTCAGAATATACAACATCGTTATGGGATTCTTTCACTTTGTGCAAGGTATCCTAATGGTTGTATTAAGTAACGACTTTACACTGCCGATCAATACAAGCTACTTAAAGTTCGATGCAACAACATTTACATTACAACCGTTATTGAATAATGTATATAACCTTAGAGTAGGGTATGCAATTGCAGCATTCTTGTTTCTTTCCTCGTTAGCTCATTTCATAATCTCGATGCCAAAGGTATACGAATGGTATGTGGCAAATCTTAAGAAAGGTATCAACTATGCTAGATGGATAGAATATTCATTTAGTTCATCCATAATGATTGTTGTAGTCTCAATGTTGGTAGGAGTATATGACTTAAGTACTTTACTGTTAATCTTCTTCCTGAATGCTATGATGATTCTATTTGGTTTGATGATGGAATTACATAATCAGACAACTACTAAAACGAATTGGTTATCATTCATATTCGGTTGTATTGCAGGCATCGTTCCATGGGTAGTGGTAGCTCTCTATCTCTTCGGCTCAGGAGATGCAGACAATCGTGCTCCAACATTTGTATATTGGATCTTCTTTAGTATATTCCTCTTCTTCAACACATTCGCTGGAAACATGATTCTACAGTATGGGAAGATTGGGAAATGGAAAGATTATACATACGGTGAGAAGGTATATATATTGCTAAGCTTAGTAGCTAAATCACTTCTCGCATGGCAGGTGTTTGCAGGAACATTAAGACCTATGTAGGATTTATTCCTTTTGTAACAATGAGAAGCCTCCACTTATCGTGGAGGTTTTCTTAAAACCCATATCCAAAAATTTCCCTAGTTCAAATTCAGGCACTATTAATATATCTTCTCTCTGTACATCCTCTTTTTTCAGCCCGCTGTCTACCCTTATCAATGCCCAATTAATATATTCTCCCTCATATTCATAGTAATAGTAAATCGATTGGTTATGCATATAAAACTGGGTTGTTATCAAATCTCCAGGTTGCGTAAACACATATCTTTGAACATTGTTCAAAGCATCTAGGTCTTTTGCAACATCTCTGTAATCCACTAGTGTCTGCATTGGTTTAAGCATAAGGATCAATACAACATACAAACCAATGGGAATTAACACATACCAATTTTTCAACAAAGAGGACATAACCATCCAGAATGATGCAAGAAGAAGAATGCCACCTGCAATAGTATATCGTTCGACAAAAGAGTTAAATCCAATAGCACCTAATATATAGAAGCCTAGGAAAGTAATTAAAGATAGGAAAAAGAAAAATGTAATTTTTCTCTTTTCTTCAAGTCCGATTCTTTTAGATATTAAGATTAAAATATACCCTATCGTATGTATTCCAAACATTATGCCTCCGAAAACTAGAGTAGGGATAGCTACAATCAACTCCCTTACTGGAGGAACACCTTGCATATATCTTACAACTCCCAAAAAGTACGAATAGTAAATTCTTACAACTTCATAAAGCTTAATCTCTGGGACCCACCATGGACCAATGATCCCTACACTTGCAACGATTTGCCGTAAGGGGAAGAACAAAAAGAAAAGGATACTAACAAGTACAAACCCTAGACACAGATACAAACATTTTTTATTTATTCCACTCTTTGTAAATACAAATTTGTATATCATGCTTGCAAGTACAAGGGCTACAACATAAACAACCTGTAGATAATGAGTACCACATAAGATAGTAGCAAGTAAAATTGTCGATATGAGAAGCTTTGTTCTTTTCCTTCCCTTGTTACTATCCAAAAGCTTCAGAGTTGAATATGCTAATCCTAACGCTAGTAATGCAAGAAGAGAGTAAGCTCTTGCCTCTATTGAGTATGCCACAAAGAAAGGCGAGATTGCGACAATCAATGCCAAGACTATTCCTGTAATTGGGAATTTATTCTTGTTGAATAAACTTTTTCCAACAAAGAATGCTGTTACTATGGTACTAATTCCAAAAAATATTGAAAAACTCCTTAATGAGAACTGAGTTACTCCAAAGAGGAGAGACCAGAGTCTAATTAAAATATAAAAGAGTGGGGGATGTACTTTGTCTGCAGCAATAACCGAAAACATCTCTTTCCATGATAGCTTAATTACATCTCCTGTAAATGCTTCATCATACCAGAAACTTGTTTTACTTATATCTAAGAGCCTTAATACCAATCCAACGATTAAAATTAAGGCTAAAATGAACAATGGGTTTTTAATGATATTCAGAATTTTCTTCCACATACTATTTATGTACTTTCCTAACATTTAATAACTCTTTAAAAGTTTTGAAATATGACGAAGCTTTAACTTTACTTTCTCCAACCTCGGACCATTGTACTGGCATCTCTTTAATTAACAAGCCATTCTTTTGTAGGAGGTACAAGAATTCGAAATCATACCCCCACCTGTTGTTCTCACACATGAGGAAATACTTCTTAGCTTCTTTGTTAAACATTTTAAAACCACACTGTGTATCTTTGAAATTAAGACCCAATATCATCCTTATGATTAAATTTGATGTCTGACCGAGTAATTTTCTTAGAAATGAAATCTTTATGCTCTGGCTTCCTAAGGCTCTAGAACCAATTACACAATCAAAACGAGTTATATGCTTCAGGAAATGTTCCATATATTCAATAGGGGTAGAGAGATCTGCATCCGCCATATATATGATATCCCCATTTGCTTTAGTAACACCCTGCTTTAAAGCATAACCTTTTCCCATATTAGGGAAATAGCTAACAATCGTGATATCTTCTTTAAAACCAGAGAGTACCTCCAATGTCTTGTCTAAGGAACCATCGTTGACTACAATAATCTCTGTATCCATTCCATGATTTTTCTTGAATTTTTTAGCATATCTAATAATCAATGGAAGTGTTTTTTTTATTCTGTTTTCCTCATTGTATGCGGGAACTACAATAGATATCTTCATATCATACTGATATCAATTTATGTGCGTTATTATACCAGATTAATTTACATGTTATTAATTATCCAAATCTTCTATTGTTACTAAATTATAATTGTATCATTACGATCAGGACCGAAAGTAATCATAACTGGTGTTGTTCGAGTATATTTGGAAATATAGTCAATGAATATTCTTACGTTTTCTTGTGTATCTTTATACTTCTTTACTTTCTTCAAAGCCTCTACATCCCACGGTTTCAGAGATTTATATACTGGGCTTATATCATCTAGAAATTCTTGGTCTGGGCGATAGTAGCTAACTTTGTTTCCTTTCATATACTTAATACAAACCTTAACAGGAGACTCATATACGATATCCATATGGGTATAAACTAACTCTTCAATATCACTCACATCACAAAAATATTTAAGCATAACTAAATCCATATGCGCGATATCTCTAGGTCTTCCAGTGGTAGTACCATATTCATATGCATCGTCACGGATTCTCTGAGCCGCTTTTTCTTCCATTATTGTAGGTAATTTCCTTTTCCCGACACTAGAAGTATATGTAGATTTGATAACGCCAAATTTCCCGGAAATATCTTTTGAATCAATAATTCCTTCTGTCGAAGAGGTAATTCCATCCAAACAACAATTGGAAGCAGAACAGTCCGGATATAATGCCCATCTTTGATCTAATCCGATTGCTTGAGCTTTTTCAAATATGAACGGAGTCTCAGATTTCCATTCTTTACTAATATATTCATACATCGGATGGATGTACTGTTTTAGCTCTTCCCTAATTCGTTCTATGTTTTTTATGAAGACTTTCTCACTCCCAATGATTTCTTCTCCTTTTCCAAATCTTCTTACAGTTAGTTCTTTCATATCTATACCCACACCTTTTATCCAATTGTTATATCTTTCATAGTGCTCCTTAAACAATTCTTTCCAGTTCTCTCTATACAGATCTCTCAGTCTTAATGGGAATCTGTAGAGGACATCTGCATAACTAGGAGCAATACCACGTCCTGTTGCTGCCTTGCTACCAAGAGAACTACTATTACCTTCCTTTAATGCCAATTCAAATGCCCTATGTGTATCAAGATTAAGTACTGCCATCTCATCGATCATTAATTTTGCTGGTAATTTCTTAAATTCAAATACCTTTTTGATTTCCCTAATCTCTTCAAGTAAATCAATAGGGTGGATCACCATTCCTTTACCCAATATAACTACACATCCTTTCTGTAAAATACCTGATCCTATCTGATGTAGTCCAATCTTTTTCCCATTCATAGATATAGTATGCCCTGCATTTGCACCACCATTATCTCTGTATACAATTACTTTTTTGAATCTTTTTAAGAAATATGATGTCAATTCATCTGTGATTCTACCTTTACCCTCATCCCCTAGGATTGCACCAATTACTGCCACTGAATTAGCTCTTCGCCCTGGCTTATTTAACGCTTTTTGTAGGTTATTCATTAATGTATTGATAAAATTAAAGAGCTCTTGCGAATATAATTCCTGTGACAGCAGCTCCGGTTATGGCTCCAGAGATACCAGCAGCATCTCCCACAACATATAATCCCTTAACACTTGTCTGTAAACCCTTATCCGTTTTTATCTTAGAAGATCTGAATTTGACTTCTGGGGCATAGAGAAGAGTAGAGCCATTATTAATCCCTGGCATAACTTTATCTAATATCTCCAATCCTTCTTCAATATTCTTTACTATTCGGTATGGCAATGCCATAGCTATGTCACCAGGCGTAACATCTGAAAGAGATGGTAGAACAAATGATTTGGCTAATCTACTCCATGTACTTCTTCTTCCACTACGTAAATCTTCTAATGATTGTAAAATTGGTTTATCTCCTCCAATTGTAGAAGCCACCTCTGCTATGGACTTCGCATATGCTATCGAATTCTCGACAGGTTCAGTAAGATTTACCTCTGAAAGAAATGCAAAATTTGATGTGTTGGATTTATGGTTAGAATTTGAATGACCATTTACACAGACATAACCATCATAGTCTTCGGTAGCAACCAAACCATTAGGACAGCTACAAAAGGTTCTAACAATATCATGGTAAGTGTTGGTCCTTACTTTATACACAGTCTCATACAAAGTCTCAGCTTGTCTTTGCATTATTGGCGCTGGGAATTCAACCCTTACACCAACTTCAACCTTGTCGTATGTATATTCTATTTTGTATTTTGTAGCAATCTTCTGCAACCAGGTTGCCCTAATTCTACCAGGCGCCAAAAGTACGACCCTTCCCAAGATATGCTTTTTATCTTTGGTTAGAACTCCTTTCACAATATTATCTTTTACAATCACATCTACTATTTCTGTTCTATCGATTATCTCAACCCCTCCCTTAATCAGATATTTTTGGAAATTCTGTATCACTATCCGAAGTTTATCTGTTCCTACATGGCGAGCTTTTCTAATTTCTAAATCCACGTCATTAATAGTAGCCTCTTTGATTAACTCTTCTAGTTCTTTAGTTTGCTTTGGAAAGTATTCCGAATCCACTCCGAACTTAGTAAAGATTTCATCTACATAGTCCAAGACTTTTTGATAGTCAGGCTTAGGCATAATATGAAAAGCTTTCTCATGAGAAAGTGTTGCCGTTAAATGCAATTTGCCATCGGAGAATGTACCTGCTCCTCCCATCCCAGACATAACTTCTGTGGGTTTTCTATTCTCAATTCTATTGCCCATATCTACAAGCGCAATTTTTATAGCCTTGTGTGTTTGGAGAAGTTCATAACAAGCGAAAATACCTGCAGGACCCGCACCAACTACTATTACATCGTATTTGGACATAGAAATATGTGGTTAGGTTACTTATCATTATTCCAGAAGTCTGAATTTTTGACAAGGATTTTTAATTTTTTCTTTCTATGCTACTATATTAATCATGCTCAAGAGATATATAAAGAATTTTAACAAAGTAGTCCTTTTCCTTACACTAGCAGATGTTTTTACATGGGGTCCATTTTTTGTATTATCCACTCTAACTGGTCTATACCTTTCTAAAAAGCTTGGTGTTGATACCGTTGAATTCGTCGGAATTGGAATGGCAATATATTTCTTAACCAGAGCAGTTACACAGATACCAATAGGGTATATAACAGATAAGATCAAAAAGGACAAAGACGAGATCTATATGCTCATCGCGGGAATTCTGTTAATGGGTTTTCCATATATATTGTACCCACAGATTTCTAGCCCCATCCATTTCTATATATTACAACTCATATTTGGATTAGGTGTATCATTGAATATCACCAACTGGAGGAAGCTCTTTGCTATGAATATCGATACTGGCAGAGAAGGTCGTCAGTATGCCTTCTACGAGACCATCATAAGTCTTTCTACCGTGATACTAAGTACAACAATTGGATTAATAGCAAATCTTGGAGATATGTACTTTGATTGGGTTATGGTTGGTTCTGGGATATTAATGATGGCGGGTAGTATATGGATCGTATTTACATTAAGAACAGAAAAAAGAAGAACAAATCACTAAATATGAATACAACCGAAATTAATCAAAGATTACGAGAGATAAATATATTACTGAGCTATATTCTTCAGAAAGTTCAACTTCTTAAGGATCAGGCGAGATTAAATAAGATATAAAACAAAGGAAATGGACATACAAGGTACAAACTTAGAAAATATAGGAGCCCCTACACCAGAACTTGAGGTAGATCCTGAGCTTGTTGACACTGCCCAAAAGACATTTGAACAAATTCAAAGCCTTTGTGCAGAATTGGTTACAGGTACAAAGGATACTCAGAGCCAGGCCAGCCAACTTCTCGCGCAAGCAGAAGCACTTAAGAACGAAGTAGATATATACGCTCCCAAGAAAAGATAAAAACTAGTCCTATGTGATAAAATATAGGTATGGGAAATACCAAACCAATATATTTAGACCACGCAGCTACCACTTCTGTTAAACCAGAGGTCTTAGAAGCTATGCTCCCATATTTCACTGAACAATACGGCAACCCATCCTCAATATATTCACTTGGGAGAGAAAACAAGAAAGCCATAGATGATGCGAGAGAAAAAGTTGCTAAAGCGTTAAATGCACAACCAAAAGAAATATTTTTTACAAGTGGAGGAACAGAAGCAGATAACTGGGCAATAAAAGGCGTGGCCTTTGCAAATGAATCAAAAGGAAAACACATTATTACTACCAACATAGAACATCATGCTGTTTTACACACATGTAAATATTTAGAAAAATATGGGTTTGAAATAACCTATGTACCAGTAGATGACAAAGGGATAGTACATGTAGAAGATATTGAGAAAGCCATAAGGTCAGATACCATATTAATATCCATAATGTTTGCCAACAATGAGATAGGTACAATACAACCGATAAAAGAAATAGGGACATTGGCAAAAGAAAAAGGAATATATTTCCATACAGATGCAGTGCAAGCTGTTGGTAATGTCCATATTGATGTTAGAGATATGAACATTGATATGCTCTCACTCTCTGCACATAAATTCTACGGTCCTAAGGGCGTCGGAGTACTCTACATTCGAGATGGCGTACGAATATCAAGTATATTACATGGTGGCGCACAAGAGAGGGGTAAACGAGCAACAACAGAGAATGTAGCGGGTATTGTAGGACTTGGGAAAGCTATTGAACTAGCTACAACAAATATTGATGAATACAATACAAAATTAATGAGGTTAAGGGATAGAGCTATAAGAGAAATATTAGAAGAAATACCATATACAAGATTAAATGGAGATGATAAGAATAGATTACCTGGGAATGTAAATATTTCCTTTGAGTTCATTGAAGGAGAATCAATCCTCCTTATGCTAGACATGAAAGGTATATGTGCTTCGAGTGGATCTGCATGTACCTCTGGTTCCCTTGATCCTTCTCATGTACTACTTGCCATAGGATTACCACACGAGATAGCACATGGTTCTTTAAGATTAACATTTGGAGAAGAAAACACAGATAGTGATTTAGACTATCTATTAGAGACATTACCTCCTATTATTGAGAAATTAAGAGCTATGTCCCCTTTATATGACACCTTTATTAAAAATGGAAGAATATAGTAAAAAAGTAATGGATCATTTCATGAATCCTAGAAATGTAGGAGAGATTCCTGATGCAGATGGTATAGGACAGGTAGGAAATCCAGTGTGTGGGGATATCATGAAGATGTATCTTAAAATCAAAGATAACGTTATTACTGATGTTAAGTTTAAGACCTTCGGATGTGGTGCTGCTGTAGCTACTAGTAGTATGGCAACCGAACTAATAATGGGTAAGACGTTGGAAGAAGCATTAGAGATATCAAACAAGACAGTATCAGAGGCATTAAATGGGTTACCTCCTGTAAAGATGCATTGCTCTAATCTTGCAGAACAAGCCATTAAAGCAGCTATAGATGATTACAAGAAGAAGAATGAATCATCAAAATAAAAGAAAAATCTTGGTTGGGATGAGTGGTGGCGTAGATAGCTCCGTTGCGGTTGCATTGCTTCAAGAACAAGGGTATGAAGTTATAGGAGCTACAATGCTGGTCCTAAAGGAAGAATGTAGAAATAACAAAGTAGAACAAGAAGCAAAGGAGGTGGCTGATAGATTAAAAATCGGACATGTATCTTTACATTTAGAAGAGACTTTTGATCAAAGAATCATCCAGTCCTTTTTAGCTGAATATCTACAGGGGAAAACTCCAAATCCATGTGTGCTATGTAACAGAATAGTAAAGTTTGAAGAACTTCTTCAATACGCGATATCACAAGATATTCTATATATAGCTACTGGCCACTATGCAAGAGTAGAAGAAAAAAATGGAAGATACCTACTTAAAAAATCAGAAAGTAAAACTAAAGATCAGACATACGTTCTCTACAATTTAAAACAAGAGCAGCTAGCTCATACCATATTTCCATTAGGGGAATACAACAAGGACAAGGTGAGAGAGATTGCAGAGAAATATAATCTAGGAGTTGCAAGCAAACCAGATAGTCAGGAGATATGTTTTGTAGAAGACAATGACTATGGTAAGTTCATATCTGAACATACAGATTCCGATATATTACCTGGTAATTTTGTGGATACCAAGGGGAACGTATTAGGTCAACATAATGGAATATGTTACTACACTGTAGGACAAAGAAAAGGACTTGGTATTGCTAGTAACAAACCATTGTATGTTGTTGATATAGATATTGAGAAAAATGAAGTAGTACTTGGGGATGATGAAGAAACATTTGGTAGTACATTAACTGCAAGAGATCTCAACTGGATATCAATAGATCGTTTAGAAAAGGAGATGAGAGTTGAGGCCAAGATTCGATATGGAGCGAAGGAAGCACCTGCTACTGTTAGGCCTTTAGAGGATGGAAGAGTAGAGGTAATATTTGATACTCCACAAAGAGCTATAACCTCAGGTCAAGCAGTAGTCTTCTATGATGGTGATATTGTAGTTGGTGGCGGAACTATTGAGTAACTACTTCCCAGCCACTAAGTAATCTTCTGTCTCCCTCTCTTTCAAGACATGTAGATATGATCAAGTCGGCGGTAGGCGCAGAGCTGTCTTGCAAGGTCTGTGTATCTTTTACCCATGTACATTTCAATGTGACACTTCCAATCTTCATTTCTGTCCCTTCTAGTGTTCCTTTGTGATTTAACCAATCGAGTAGATCTCCAAAAAGATAGTATCTGGTAGTTTGGTACAATCCATTGTGTGGGAATAGTTGATATACTCCATCCTTAAGTAGTAAAGGGCCATTGAAAAGAATGTTTCCTTCATTGTCCAAATCATTTTGCCATCTATACTCTCCCTTGAGTAATTGGTTTAGTTTGCTTAATGTGCTTTCTGAATATTCCCCTATATATGTATATTTAAATCTTACTGTTTTGTTTTGCCATTTTACAGGGTAATCTCTGTTCAGAAGTTCAAAATTTACAATCTTCGCCTTATCCAATTCCAAAGAGAGACCCTCTTTGAGAGGGTCTTCCTTGGTTACAACTTCTGAAGTTTGTATTTCGGTCTGTACTACAGTCTCTACACTTGTATTAACTACTAGATTAGTTCTAGTAGCTAGGTCTATGTAGATACTATAGCCTACTGAGAGAGTAAGAAATATTACGAATAGGGTTAGTAATATTCTTCTCTTGCTCATTTTATTTCTTTAAATATTCTTTTCCTACAGATACAAATAGTACACTGGTAATTGCTACCAATACAAATTGTAAGATGTATGCAGAAGAATCTAATCCACCTGCAGTATCTGCTGTGACTACATCGGTTGTACCTAGTACAT
>JAEHHF010000078.1 GCA_019248085.1 Candidatus Dojkabacteria bacterium S2_J21
GTGAAATCTATATTTCTTTTATTTACATCATCTAATAAAAGTTTATTTGAAGATGTTAAAAATCTGTTTAAAGCAATATTGAGATTTGTTGATCAAGATGATGGTTCAAAAAGTGCATTGACTGATGCGCTAGAGATAGTATTAGAGTTAAATGGATATGTTGCAAAAGAAAATGCTGTTAATGATACAAAAGTTAATAGTGTTCAGCAAGTATTAGAACAATATAAAAAAGATGAGAATATTGAAAAAGAAAATGCTAAATTATTAGAGTATATTCAAGATAATGTTAAGTTTGAAATGAACTACAGTAAACAATTAGCATATGACTTCTTTACTGGTGAAGGTATTGCTGGGAATTATGATTGGAAAGATAATGTTGTTACGATAGCAGATTTTGATGGATTGAGAAATGATAAAGAGATGATGAAAATGTTATCAATTGAGCAAGTAAACCAAGA
>JAEHHF010000079.1 GCA_019248085.1 Candidatus Dojkabacteria bacterium S2_J21
TAATGTTGGTGTTTTTAAAGTAAAGTTGTGTCTTTCTATAATATCTGTTGCCGAACACTCATATTTTTTCCAATTCAGCCCTTTTTAATGCCAATCTCATTTTGTGGTCTGCGATCTTATTACCTAATTTTAAATAATCGCGCTCAAGTATCTCAAGCTCTTTTATCTCTTTTTCAAGTTTTGTAAGTAATTTGTTAACCATTTATCCGCGTATTATACCACTTTTTTTAATAAAAACAACAACATTATTATAATTTTACCAGTATTTCTACTGGATTGAATACATTTATGCTCAACTACAATAAAATAATCAGATTATTCTTGCAACCGTTAAACTAAGTTTGTATTATTGTCGATAGATAGATTATAAGTTAATAATAACAATTTAAGAACGGAGAATAAAATGAAAAAATTAGGCACAATGGATATTTTTAAACATGTAGGCGGT
>JAEHHF010000080.1 GCA_019248085.1 Candidatus Dojkabacteria bacterium S2_J21
CTGTACAATCCTTGGTATTTAGCAATCAATACAGCAAATTCATCAACATCATCTATGCTATCCCCATCACTATCTCCACTGTCTAATACTGTAAAATATTTTGTATATTCTGTTTGACCACCAGACTGATTAAGTAAACCATATGAATTCTCGTGTTCTACAAACATACTATCTTCTTCAAACAGATTAGGGAATGTTTCAAAGTAGGTATTCTCTTTAGTAACTTCATTCTTTGGGAAATATACTTGAATATATCCCGTATCATCAGAACCATAATGCGCAGCAGTAACTCTGTACTTATCTACATTTCCCTTTACCATATTAGGCATGGGATACTCATCTACAATCTCCTCATCAAAGAGATTCTTGTAGTATTCTAAAAATTCTGTCTGAGATGCTTGAGTGTAGAAAACTATATTGAAATAGCTGAACTCTTTAT
>JAEHHF010000081.1 GCA_019248085.1 Candidatus Dojkabacteria bacterium S2_J21
GAAAAAGGAATAATCATACTCATAGGGGCAACTACAGAAAATCCATCATTTACAGTAAACAGCGCATTACTCTCTAGAACTAAAGTCTTTGTATTCAAACAACCAACAGAAGAAGACATATCAAAACTCATAAAGAGGATTGCAAAACTAGAATACCCAGATATCACAATAGGGAAGAAAGAATTGGAAATAATGGGGAATCTATCTAATGGAGATATACGTTCAGCATTAAATATCTTGGAAATGGCTACCACCTTAGCTACATCAGCACAAAAGAAAGGGAAAAAGGCAAAGATTACGACAAAACTTTTAATGAGTGCCATCCAAAAGCCCGTCTACTATGACAAGACCGGAGAAGAACATTTCAATATCATCTCCGCCATACACAAATCCATGAGATCATCTAACCCAGATGCTGCATGCTACTGGGTAG
>JAEHHF010000082.1 GCA_019248085.1 Candidatus Dojkabacteria bacterium S2_J21
TCATTATTGTAGGAATTTAAATATCCTTCCTAAACTACCTAGTACACTTTCCATAACTGTGTCTGTACTCTTTGGTGTTATGGCTGTTACACTCCCACTCTCTCCAGTATTACTAGCTATATCTTTAGATACTACTTTAAAATGATATACCTTTGAAGGGGTTAGATTAGATACAACAATGACATGCTTGTATCTCATCTCTCCATCAGTTTGAGTACTAAAAGGATATCCTTCTCCATTAGCACCTTCTCCATACATAACTTGACTAGAACTTGGTTCATCTGTTTCCCAGCTTACAACTAATTGAGCACTTCTAGTCCTGTCTGCTTGTATATCACTAGTTTGTACATCCCCCTCACTCTTTATGTTGAATACTTGAGGAGGTCTTGTATCTGTTGCAGTAGTAAAGGTATATATATCAGA
>JAEHHF010000083.1 GCA_019248085.1 Candidatus Dojkabacteria bacterium S2_J21
ACTAAGTTACATGAGAGTGTTCATGCTGCTGTTTATAACTATATGAGAAGTGAAAAAGGTAAAACATATAGCGAAGAGATGACTAGACTATATGAAGTGGTTAAGCAAGCTGCTGAAGCTAATCCTGAGATGTTTACAACTAATAAATCATATTGGGCTAAAGATGTAGATGAATTCTTAGCTGAAGCATTAAGTAAGCCAGAACTAATTAAAGATTTAATGAAAATAGATGTTGAAGGTAATCTAATAACTGGCGCTGAGAAAAGTATGTTTGAGAAGATAATTGACATGGTTGTAGAAGCTCTAGGATTATCTACAAAAGAAGATAAGTTAAATATGCATAAATACTTGCTTGATAGCTTCAAAACTGCTGTGGAAGCTAATAAAGATGGAAAAGAGTATATATCTAACAAAGCGCCAG
>JAEHHF010000084.1 GCA_019248085.1 Candidatus Dojkabacteria bacterium S2_J21
ATCCATCATAGATACAGGTCATGGGATTAGTCCAGAAGACCTTCCTAGGCTTGGGCAGAAGTTCTACAGGGCTGGTAATTACATTGATTCTAGCAAAGATGACCCAGTAGACATCGTAAGACCTGGTGGCACTGGGTTAGGTCTATTCGTTTCCTTTAATCTTATTAAAAAGATGGGTGGTGATATTCATGTCGAAAGTGAAGTAGGTAAGGGTAGCAAATTCATATTCACATTACCTATATACAAAGCACAGGCGATACATGATCATAACGGAGAGAGTAATAACATGTTTGAGAAGCTAGGACTTAAAAAGCAGTAATAATAGCCTCTGCTATATTAACAGGCTCTCCCTCAATCTTAGTCTCATATGCCTTA
>JAEHHF010000085.1 GCA_019248085.1 Candidatus Dojkabacteria bacterium S2_J21
TTCCAAAGCGCCAGTGTTAGAGTCTATATCAAAATCTGAATATGTAATCTCAAAGTTGTCATTGAACTCTTTTATGTCATTCATTGTATCTTTATAGTTTATAGCACCACTTATATCTGTATCTCCATAATCTATATCAGCATATGTTATTTCACCATTATCAGCAGGTTCTTTGTATGTTATAGGTTCCTTCTCTGCCGGCGCTTTGTTGATATCCTTAGGTTTCTCTTTTGGTAACATATCAAAATCAATATCACTTATATTCGAATCACCTATATTTTCATCGGACTTAATTTCTTCATCTGAATATGTTATTTTTTCATCTTTGTATGTAATATCTTCTAAACTTTTATCTACTGGCGCT
>JAEHHF010000086.1 GCA_019248085.1 Candidatus Dojkabacteria bacterium S2_J21
ATCCAGGCAAGATTGAGGGGAATGTTGCATTTACATATTTAGATCTATTCTCTAAGGATGCGAATGAAGTTGAGACTATGAAAGAGAGATATCGAAAGGGGACAATAAAGGATGTTGAAGTTAAAGAAAGGTTGTTTGAAGTTATGAATGAGTTCCTTACTCCCTTCCAAAGCCTTCTGCATTAGTTCTGCTTTCATACATTCTGCTTTATTACCTTTTAACTCTAGTGTAGTGAAGAAGGTTATTAAATCATTGATTGGAGTATTGGTTACCTCGTCTATATTCTTGTCTTTTATGGTTACTGCCAATGTGTATGGTTTTAGTCTCTTGCCATTACATGCGTCACATTCTCGTTCGACCATG
>JAEHHF010000087.1 GCA_019248085.1 Candidatus Dojkabacteria bacterium S2_J21
GCCATGAAATCAGCTTCTAAGGCAGACGCCATTCTTTCAGCTATTTCAGTTATCTCTGTATCTGCCTGATTATACATCTCATATGAACTTGTTCTTTTATTTACAGTCATGAATCCTTCTCCAGCCTTTCTTTTCCACCCGGCTATAACCTTACCAAGTTTAACAAAGACTCTGTAATCTTCAGCGGTATCAGAGAATTCTTGTATGAAGAAATGCGAAAGATCCTGCCCATCAAGATTCTCTTGCTTGTAATCTTATGTCTTTAATCTTAACAGATATATGCATTTTGTAAATATCAAAAAGAAAACCGAGAGGCCTATATCCCCGCCTTCTCAAATATCTCTAACCAT
>JAEHHF010000009.1 GCA_019248085.1 Candidatus Dojkabacteria bacterium S2_J21
TGTCCAAACATTCTGTTAAATTCTTTCTCTCGAAGTCCTATGGCAATTCCGGTCTTTGGTGTCTCTGTAATATCTGTTACCAACCCATATTTGTGTCTACCTTGAAGAAGGATGACAAGATTGATGATCAAGAAGACAAGGTATGCTAAGAGTACAAACAGATTCCAACCAGAAGCTGTCTTCGAATATGCAATGAGTGAGAATCCAAAACCTAAGATGACAAATATGTTTTGTAGATTGTTAAAGAAGGTATATATTGCATTTCTAAATATAGCTTTAGAATACTCAGGGACATTCTTGTCATATGGATCGACTGGAATGGAGAAGTTCACAGCATCATTGGTATCGTAGTTAAATACATCACCTCTATATATCTTCTCATATATGCCATCTGTACTACCGACAACAACCTTGGTAGGAAATTGGAAGTCTCTAGCTAATACCTCTATCCTGTATTGGCCATTCTCTTTAATATTGGTTTCAAATATCCCATATATATCGGTAACTTCCGTAGCTACCAAGTTATCATTGATATCAAAGATCCTAACAATTGCTCTCTCCAAAGGTTCTTTAGTAACAGAGTCATATACCATACCGTAATCTCTGGCTTTTCTCTTTAATTTAACAATACCGAATGCATATGCAACTGCTTGTAACACGTATGCAGAAGGGTAGGATGCCCCTACAGCAAGGGAAGTTAGTGAAGTAGTAATAACAGTGAGCAGACCAATATCTGTAACCGTTTGGGCGGTCTTAGGAGGTATGGGTATTGATCTAAATAGATCCATTGCGTAGGAGATTGTATTGGAGATGAAATTAAAAATAGTTTGGAATATTCCAGTACCAATTACAGACCCTATTGATATACATCCACAGGCGTTGCTAGTTAATTTAGTCCCTGTTGGGCAACTTGCTATCTTACATGTGCCACCCAGACATTCGTTATTCTCTTGGGTACATTGGTAATCAGAGGCACATGCTTGACCACATAGACCTCCAGTTGGAGTTGCTTCTTGAATACATGCGCATTTGTTTGCATCTAAGGTTTCTGTGAATGTACATGCACTTGTTTTGAGCTCACATTTGCCTGCATTACATACATTGTTTGTATCTCCACAATCTGAATCAATGGTACATGCTTGGCCACATGATACAGGTGTAGGATCAGGTACAACAGGAGGTTGAAGAGGTTGTCCGTTATCTGTAGCTGAGAGGACATTAGACCATGCACTTTGTGCACAATCAGAAGCGGCAAGAACTCTGAAGTAGTATTGAGTATTTAAGTTTAATCCAGAAACAGTGTATGAGGTAGCCGTTGGGCCTAAGAATATTGGGGCATATTGGAAGACGGTATTTGAGAGTCCATATTCCAGAATGTAGTGTTGTACGGTTGGTTCGTCTGTAATGCCAGTGAAGTTGACTTTCATACTTCCTGTTCCTAAAGGCTGGATACTGGTAATCACAGGGGCCTTGTCTTCCATATTGATATCACATTGATTCTCTTCTTGATTTGGGTATGTAACGTATGACAATTTGATGAAGTCAATTATTGGAGAAGAGCCTTTGTTTAAATTTATCCTCAACTTTAGTTTGTAGTCTGCAGTAGGGAACTCAACTCTTTGCCCTTCGGTGATTGGGAACCATGTAACTCCGGAGTCATTAGAGACTTCATAGCTGACTAAATCTCCGAGGGAGTAGGGGCTTCCTTGCGTTACAGAACCGAGTACCTCTTCGAGATCGATATAGTTGATGGCGAGGATTCCATCAGGAGGTATTGGGAGCATTTCAATTACATTTGTATCTGCAAACGATCGTGTTAAGTCTATCTTCTGTACTCCATATCCTTGGAGTGTGGTGTAAATTGTATTTCTATCTGTAATGGCGAATGTACTCATACCTCCAGATCGGTTATCAATATTTTCCATTCTGTAGAGGTATTGGGTATCGTCGAGGGCATCATCATATGTGAAGTTGAATTCTAATGCTCGGATATATCCGTCTCGGGTCATAATCCAGATTTCATCTCCTACAGGGTAATCTCCTGGTACCCAGATTAGTTGAGAAATAGCTTGTAAACCAAGGTCGGATTCTGTTAGAACCTTTGTGAAGACATCGTCACTTGCACTTATTGTTCCTTGGGTATTAATTCTTCCCAATCCAGGGCCACCGGTCCAGTAGTAGCCATTGGTATCCTCTATGATTGAAAATACTGCCATCTCAGGACTCGGCGAGATGAGTCTCCTACAGGAAGCATTTAGTTTGTTTTCTGGTGTGCCTCCATCTGTAAATTCATATATACCATGGACATAGCTTGCCATTACTACAAGATTTGAGGCTTGATCAAAATATGTTGCGGTGAAGTCTGTGGCTGTATGTCCAATATCGTCATCATCAAAGAAGAGATCGTCTTCTGCCCCCCAAATGGTGTATGTATCATCTTCGAGATTCATAATGGTTCCTTTGGTATCTATCCATACTAGCCATTGAGCATCAGCTTGGCCATTATCGACTTTCACGGTTGCGTAGTAGGCAAATTTATTATTTCTTGTATCTATGCCGAATGTAACAAAGCTGCCATATGTAGCAAAGCTAGTTTTATCCATATAGTTTGCAGAAGTATCATCTGCAATATTCATCGGTGTATTGTTTATGTTATATATGTATGTTGCTTGGCCACCGAAGTTTAAGAGAAGATAGCGATTAGAACCATATTCAAACTCTTTAATATTTTCCAGTGGGACAGTAGTATCTCCAATTCGTGGATATTTGGCGTAGGTGCCATTGGCTATATTGTAGTAAAAGAGGGTATGGTCGTTTGTTACTATCCAGAGATTCCCATCGATTGAGTCGAATGTACCAACAGTAGCACTTCCAAATTTATATCCGAAATCATTATTATTGGTAAAGAGGGCAGTCTCTTGGGAGAAGTCAATCTCTTGTCTTAATCTCAAGATACCGTTTCCCCATACACCATCAGAGAAGAGAACATCATGGAATTGGTGATTATTGAAATCTTCTTCTTTCTCTATGATGGAAATTGTTGGTTCTACTGCTGGTTCGTAAACAGTGAAAGTCTCAGTGTAGTTTGAGCTATCATCTTCAGTACTGTTACCAGATACATCCGAAGTTCTAATTTCTAAATCATAATCTCCAAGTTCTAGGTTTTCAAATTGGAAATAGAACTCTTCAAAAGCGGAATCATAGCTAAGTTCTCCATCAAGTGGAGGTACATCTATCCAATTCCCAACGACTGCATTGTGAGTTAGTCGGTACTCTATACTATCAATATTACTTGCAGTATCGCCTGTCCCAAGAGTTTCATAATCCTTTATATATCCTCGTACTCCGGGATTTTTATCTACTGTAGGGTTAGGTACAATCGTATTTGCAAAGATTAATGGAGGTGTAGTATCTATGGCTTCAATCATGAAGTGATAGTAAGGCATTGCAGAAGGAGTCGTAAAGCCAACATATGTAAACCATCCTTCATCTGTATATATGTGTTTGAAATTATTTGAATCAGTGGCTCTGATATATAGATACCAATCGGAGTCAGTAAGATTAGGAGCAGTTAATGAGAAAGTTATCTCCTCATCTCCCCAGCTTCCACTTGTTAGAGACTCAACAGGTTGCCAGTTTTTTAGATCTAAACCCCAGCCAAATTTGTATTCTAAGAATAGGTATTCAATATCTTCTATACCTGTCTCATCAGTTACAACCACATCAAATTCTTGGTTAGGATTGGTTACTCTTTCAGGATTCTGTAAAGCTTGGATTAATACCTGTGGAGCTTTTGCGTCCGCATGATTCCAGATCTTAATATTATCAATCTCTCCTAAGAATGGTGAGGTTCCATTGGTAAATGCCCCGACATTAAGATCTCCAGTAGAGTCGGGCAAGTTAAATACTTTGAAAAATGGTTGAACCTCTGGTGCCGCATCTCCTATCCTTACTGTATATGTTTGGTCAGCATTACTGATTGCGAATGTAATCTTGTTCCATGCATTAAGAGTTAGTTGTCCAACTGTATCAAACCAGACTAGTCCATCGGACGTATTGAGAGTTACACGAATAGTTTTAGGAGTTCCTAGCAGTTGTATTGACCACAGGGGTTCATCTTCTGCTTCGTTGAGTTTTGTAATAATGGTATAGTTAGTGTCATTTTCAATGATTGCACTTGGTTTTACCCATGCTTCTACTGTAAATTCGGATTCGTTTCCAGAGAAATCCAAGATTCCACTAGCATCTGGTACTGCGAAATATGATGCCTCATTGAAAACGTTTGTGACAGAACCTGTTTGTGAAGAGATTCCTGTTGTAAATCCTCCTACGTTATCTCCATCGAGATTTGAATTACTGCTATCATTTAATGTGTCTGTACTATCGAAGGTCCACCAGGCAACTATGTCGGATACAACGCTTGTGCTAATGGTATATGTTACTACTGTAGTCCCATCTTCAGCTGTTACAACTAATGTATTTCCTGGCACAACTGTAGCATCAATGCCCGTATCAACCCATGTTTGATCAGTTTGTCCTTTTGTAAGTGCTGCTAAGAAGGTGGCCTTTGATGTCCCTTCAGGAACATTCGTGATGGTTTCATTTGTAGTATTTCCAGGACTTACAGTATATGTAGAGGATGTGACAGTAGCGTCATTACTAAGAGCTGGTCCTGCGGAGGGGTTGTATACATAGAGCTCGGTACCGTTTAGTTCTGTATCTGCAGAAAAGAAGAGCTTTCCTGCTATATCAGTCAGAGATTCAGGATATGATCCATACCAATCTGGTGCTGCTAGATCTGCGACCATTACGGTTCCGGCATCGGTACCATCTGATTTCCAAAGCTCTTGGTTACCATCATCAGCGCCGTCATCTGCGGAGAAATACAAGGTATCTCCCATTACAGTTAAATATTCAATGTTGGAACTATCCGTTGGGTGAATGTCTTTGACCATCTCTGCACCACCTTCAGTTCCATCTGTTCTCCAAAGTTCGGTTTCATATACCCAGCCTGAATCACTCGCAAGGAAGTATATATAGTCACCCATACTAATAGGGTCGGTACTACCATCCATATCATAGGTTGTAGTTACGTCCGCATATACTGTTCCTAAAGTTGTTCCATCAGTTTTCCAAAGTTCGGTAGACCAATCTGGCATGGTTGCCCAGAAGTAGAGAGAACCACCCATTTTTACAAATGGGCTAGGGGAAGATCCTTCCCCTGCATTAGTATTAATATCTTTTACCATCTGTGTTGTAGTTCCATCAGATTTCCAGAGTTCAGCTCCAGCGCCAAGTCCATCATCTGCCATGAAGTAGACGGCTCCATCAAAAGCATATATTCCTGCTGCGGAATCAAAACTCTTAAGTAGAACTGTGCCTCCAAGAGTGCCATCTGATTTCCATAGGTCTTCAGTAGGATTGCTAAAGTAGTTATCGATGAAGAAATATGTGCCGCCAAGAACTGTCGCATCATGTCCACCCGCAGAAGTGCCTGTCGCTCCTGCCGTTATATCTTTAACTAATCCAGTTCCACCCTCCGTCCCGTTAGATTTCCATAGTTCTTTTCCATTAGTAACATCTTCTCCCCAGAAGAATAGCTCGTTTGATACTTCCACGGGGTATGAAAAGTCGTTTATATGTTTGACTAGTGTAGTTCCTAGCGCTGTCCCATCTGAGATCCACAATCCATTGCCAGTCCCGTCATCTGCCATGAAGTAGAGTATACCGTTAACCTCTGTGAGGAGGGTAGGATAACTGCCTGTTGCTCCTGCATAGATATCTTCGACCATCTCTGTTGTAGTCCCATCTGACTTCCAAAGCTCAACTCCATTTGCACCATCATCTGCTTGGAAGAATAGGGTTCCGTTTACATTAGTTAATTCGTCTGGACGAGAGCTGCTATCTCCAGGATAAATATCAATTAATACTGGATCTGCAGAACTCGGTTCTGCATCTACAGTTGTTGTATATGTAACTACTGTAACGGCATCTTCCGCAGTCACAACTAAGGTATCTCCTGTCAGGACAGGATCGCTAATGTCTGCGGTATTCCATGTCTGATCAGCTTGTCCCTCGGCAAGTGCAGCTAAGAATGTTGCCTTCGGTGTATTGAACGGGATATTAGTTATAGTTTCATTTGCAGTGCCACCAGCACTAACGGTATATGTTACTGATGTTACTGTTGCAATATCACTGGCCGCAGGAGCGCCACTTATTGTGAGAGTTGGATATCCACCATTTGTTCCAGCATCAATATCCCAAATATCTGCGAAATCCCAACCTACATATGTGGCCTGAGTTTTCATTTCGGCTGTAGTTCGTGGATCTGCGTTAAGGAAATCAGACATTCCTGAAGTTTCTCGATCGTAATATGAAGTAGTAACAGGTCCGTTTGAATTTCCAACAAAACCACCGACTAATGTATTGCCAGTTACGAGTCCCTTAGAATATGAGTATGTGATGGTTTTGTCTCCCCATCCAGCTCCTCCAGCAAAACCACCAACATCTTCGTCTCCTGTAACATTACCCATTGCATATGAATTTGAGACAGTTGCCATTGATGTTCCAACAAGTCCTCCTACTCTTTTCGCAGTAGTTATGATGCTTCCAACTGCACCTGTCGCATATGATTTTGTAATTGTTCCATTATCCGCATGACCAACTAGGCCTCCAACACTCCAATAGCCGTCAACTGTTCCAGTAGCGTAAGAATAGCTAATATCAGTCCAAGTTTCGGTTCCAACTAATCCACCCATGCCAAACCCATCATTTGATGTTGGATTGATATTGATTACATTACCTGTGGCATATGAATTCGATATTGTACCTCTAGAAAAACCAACTAATCCACCAGCACTGTTTCCTTTTGTGTCCTCGGGGTCATCTATATACCCAGCATTTACATTTCCTTGGGCATAACAATTATCGATTGCAGATAGTACATTATCTTCGATATATCCGACAAAACCACCAGTATCATCAACACCAGTAACAATACCTGTAGAGTGAGAGTCGGTTACTTCATTACTTATTGTTCCAATTAAGCCTCCAGTACGTGCATATCCTGTTACATTTCCTGAAGCTTCGGAGGTTGTTATTGGGCTTTCAGAGATTCCTACAAGGCCTCCGACATTTTCCCATCCAGTCACAGTAACGTTAGCAGAGGAATTGGTCACAGAGGCATATATTCCATAGATGCCTCCAATTAATCCGCCGGTAAAGAAACCTCCAGTTACAGATCCACTTACATGTACATTATCAATTAAAGCCGGATTATCGATATCTGAGCTTATACTTCCCACCAATCCACCAACCCAACCCCAACCCTCAGGAGGGAAGTTAATCCCAGTAATAGTCAAATCTTTTATAGTTCCACCTAACATAGCCCCGAATACTCCGTTGTATTCTATCGATCCAAGATTTGTGAAATTGCTTATGGTGTGTCCATCTCCATCAAAGCTTCCTGTAAAAGGAGCTGCAGGACTACCCCCAATTGGATCCCATTCGGTAACTGCAGCACAGCTAAAGTCAGAGGTTACAATATATGAGGCATCTAATGTATAAGGTTCAGCACCTGTACTAATTGCTTGAAGATCTACACAATCAGTAACTTGATATGGATTTCCTGGAGTACCGTCTCCACCGCCAAATGCTTTAACTAAGAAGAGAAACTTCTGAGACATGAAGAACATAGAAAAGCATAGTGCGACAAAAAACAGGATGATAAGGGGCGTTTTAAATGGTTTTTTCATATCTCAATATATGGTTTCTCACATTAAGCAAGTTCTTCATTAAATATATCCCGATATCGTATTGGAAATCAACTTTTAGGCCCTTATATATACTAGAGGTACATGCGACAGTACCTATTGTTCGACCATCCTCCACATGGCTTTGGTATTTTGTAAGAATTGGTCATAGTAAGCATTCGAGAGTTCTATAACCAATGCATTGTATACACGTCCTTGTGCCCACTCTTCAAAAGTTCCAGAGTTTGGAATGGAAGTTTTAGAGCTGATTTATTCGGTCTTTTTCTTTTTTCAAATTTTCTTTAACTCTAAACTCGACGATCTTTTTGACCAAATTGAATGGTACTTGTTTACGCATTGGGAATTGTATTGCACCTTTGGATGTAACAAATCCAGACAGTTCTTTTTTGAAAGCTTCAATACCGGAAGGAGTAGGGTAGAAGCCGATGTGATGTTTATACCCGGCAAAGTGTACTAAGTTGCCAAACAATACGAAGGTAGGCATCTGATATTTAATGGCTTCCGCTGCATCTGGTGCTGCGGTTTGAATTGCATGTCTAAATTGAGTAAGGATGAGTCTGTCTTCTTGCGGGAAGGATTTAATATACTCATCTATTGTATTGAATTGCTTTGATTGGTTTACCATATATCGCTATTCTACCAGTTTTCTTGTCCCCAGTGTTAAAAGCATATGTATATCCAATTCTTTCCTCAATGGTTCTCTTGGTTTGCTCATGGAGTTTAATTTTCCAACTATTCTCTTTGTACCAGTTCCTTACATTAAGGAAGGGGTCGTCTTCGGGAGAGAAATGCCCTTGTGCTTTACCTGCTCCGACCCAATCGCAGAGCATTTCTGTTAGGTATGGTTCTTGCATTGGGAGGATACTTTCTATGGCTTTGTCATTTTGTCGTACCCACCATTGCCAATGGTGTTTGTTTGTGTTGCAATGGTGTTGCCATGCGGAATCGAATTGCGGGTCTCCAGTTTCTTTTGGTTTGCAGTAGCCATTTTTCTTGTTAGTGCTTTTGTTTAATGCTCCGTTTTTACCGTAGAAGAAGTTTGCATAGGGGAAGAATTCCTTTGGTGAGAATTTGCTTAAATCATGTGTTAATCCTCTCCAGGTTAGTTCAAACTTAAAACACTCCACCATGACATACCATTTGTGTTTCAAGAGATATTTAAAATATTTAATTTTACCTTTCATAGTTGTTTTTACTAAAATTCTATCCAGACAAAGTCCCTAAAGCTATTCAATGCAAATACTGTCTAGGGAATATTTGTTTGGGAGAATACTGTGTATATGAAGTTTGAAAGCCATATACCTAGGTCATTATACACAAGATGGGGAAGAAGGGACAGCGTATAAAGTAAGAATTTGACTTGATTTCACTTTTGTTCTATATCTTCTTAGCCCAGCCGATATACTCTTCAGGTTTTAATTCTTTTAATTGTTTTCTAGCTTTTTCTGATATATCTAATTCTTCTATTAATTTCTGATATTCATCTTCAGTCAAAGTCTTTCCTCTCGTTTTATCTTTAATAACCTCATATGCATCCTGATAGCCGTACTCTCTTAATATTGTCTGCATTGGTTCACTAAGTATTTCCCAGTGATTATTCAATTCATCTAAAGCATACTCTTCGTTGAAATCAACATGAGAAATTCCACCATATATCATACTATAGCCTAAAACCGTATTAGCCATAGCGAGACCCAATTCTCTAACCATATACTTATCTGTCAAATCTCGTTGTAATCTGTTTGTTGGTAGATTCCTTGCTAAAACCTCAATTATTCCATTTGAAATGGTTAGATGTGACTCACACCCCTCGAAGGATATTGGATTTACCTTATGTGCCATAGTAGAAGAACCGACTTCTCCCTTATTCATTTGAAGTTTAATATATCCTTCACTAATATATGTCCACATATTTCTAGCTAAATCAACTAATACATTATTATATTGACTGGTAAGATTTAAATATTCAACGAGATTTTCATAAGGAAGAATTTGAGTTGTAAGCATATTCGGTTCTAAATCTAAATTCTTTAAAAATTTACTATTAATTTCTTTCCAATCTAGGTCAGGATAGTTTTGGTATAGTGCATTGAAGTTCCCGACAGCACCTGTTAATTTGCCTTCAAATTTGAAATCTCTTAATTTAGTATCCAATTTATTGAGTCTGTTATGGTAATTTGCAAGTTCCTTGCCCATTGTAGTAGGTATAGCTTGCCTTCCATGAGTTTTAGCTAAAAACACAGAATCTTTATATTGTATTGAAAGTGTCTTTAAGTATTCAAGCAATGAACCCCTCATTACAGAAATATATTGTTCTTCAAAATTTTTAATACATAACCTAACAGTATTATCGTCTATATCGGCAGAAGTTAAACCAATATGTACGAGAGGAGCAAATTCTTCCAAGCCAAGCTCTTCCATTTTCATACGTAGGAAATACTCTGCAGATTTTGTGTCATGATTGATTTCTAAATCTTTTTCTTCTATCCATTGAGCATCCTTGAGAGAGAAGTTGTTTTTAATATCTCTTAACTGATCTACTTGATCACGGGTTATCTCTTTTCCCCCAATAATTTCATTTATATATACTAACCATTCTATTTCTAATTCAACTCTCGTTCTCATAGTTGCATACTCTGAGAAGTAATTAGGTATGTCTTCTATATTTCCCCTGAATCTTCCGTCAAGAGATCCGATTGCTTCTAAATTAGAGAACTCTGCTGCCTTTTGAAATTCTGCCATATAATGTTATATTTTTAATTTATTTCTCTTAATTCTGGAAACAGAATATTTTCTTTTTCAACCTTTTCTTCTTCATACAACTTTCTGAACTCATCAAACATATCCTGGCTCTTTGGGAGGGCTCTAAAGCTATGTTTCCACTCATCTGGAAGTGCATTGTAGTCATCTATGTGATTACCATAGATTAATACCTCCTCTTTCTCTATATTTTGGTCTTCAATATCTTTTAAGACTTCAGAGTATGCCAAGGGGTTTGGTTTCTTGTTAACAGCTTCATAAATTTGAAAATCATTAGGATCAAAACCTGCTTGTATTAATCTTACATCTAACATTCGTGTTCTGTTGCTTAGGATGTATAACTTAACACCTTCGTTTTTTAACTGAGTAACATATTCAAGCATTTCTGCCCTAGGGGTATACTTTGTCTCTAAGGCATCTGCCCTGTAATTCTCAAGTATTTTTTCCCACTCTTGTCCGAAGGTTGCTTGGAATATATCCTCAAAACCTAGGTTCTTTGCCCAAGCTTCTTTCGCAGATTCAATAAGGTTTTTATCGTAGTCTGGTCCGTATGTCTCGGTTAAAGTTTTTATTAGATGTCTTAGGAAAAACGCCTCTGTGTCTACAAGAGTATCGTCAAAATCAAATATAACTGCTTTTAAGTTTTTATACATATAACAAATTACTTAATTAATTTCTATCTTTATATTATCATTTTTTAATATGATGGTATATAAATGGTGTTAGGTCTGAGAAATTTACACAGTTTGAATATGGGACATATGGGTCTGGACCCTGTGCAAAATGAGAAAGAGACAAAAAAGATAGTATAAAAAGAGATAAGTATATATTATAATCGAATATGAATGTAACAAATAAATTAAGTAGTAGTCAAAATGGCTAGAGAAATTCTTGATGAAGAACCCCAAATAGGAATTGGCCAATTTAAGGACAATATTATTAATGATAAAGAAATCAATGCAATTGAACTTGAAAGGCTAAGGAACACTTGGGAGGAATTGGTAAGAGGTTATTACGATTTTGATGGATGTGTAATAGCCTATTATATCGATCCAAACCTTGGGCCTGAGTCAAATATTCGTTGCAGTTCTGGGTATAATGCCAAGCATCCGCCATTTCCTCAGACTGTAGATAACGAGGCTATTTATAGGACTATGATGGGACCAAATTCATATACGGGGATGCAGTTACGCGCGGCTCTTTCTGAAAGGGAGGAGGTTACACGTCTAGATATCGGAAAGCGTTTGTTTGTAAAAAGTGCTGTATATGAACCAGTTCAAAATGAGGAAATGTTTTATAATGGAATTGATTTAGATCTTTTAAAAGAGCTTGAGGTTCCGACTGAGATCGGTGTTGTATCAAGTAATTCAGTCAAAGAAACTCAAGGAATACACGGTATCCTTGGTGATATTACCACTTTGGCAATGGGGGTAAAGGAGCAAATAAAAGTTGGCAACAAGAGAAAAGCTCTAATTACAACGATTGAATTTGAAACCCAAAGGACAAATAATTTGAGAGTGAGTAAAGATAGCTCGGTTACGCAAGACCAACTTAATCAAAGTTGCGAAGAACTTAGGGGAGAGATGAGGGGATATTTGGAGAGGGTTGTACGTGCATATGTCACAGCAAGACGAGCAGAGTTGGATATAAGAGATCAAAACGAACAGGTAGATTTGGAAATTGACTCTCAGGAAGTAAACCCAGAAGCTGAAACTAACAATCAATCTCCTGAGGCTCCTGCAGTACCACTACCTCCTGAAGAACCACAGACTCAAGAATCTTCTGAAAGCGCAGAATCGCAATTGAATCCCGGAAGTTTTCGAGACCGAATGGCTCAAGAGGAAGAAGAATTCCAAAGGCTAAGGCTTGCTAATCAAGAAGCATTAAATAATTTACGACAACAATTAGCGATAGACAGTCAAACAAATGAATCCCAGACAGAATCAGAGGTACGAATTAGCAATGAACTCAGAGATCTATTATTAAGTAGATGGACGAGAACAAGCTCTGGAATCGGGTATTCTGATTTTCTGAGGAGTGATATTATAGGAGGAAGACAGAGATATGAATCACATTCAATAGGAAATTCTCGGGAACTAATTACAATCTCTGAGCTTGAAGAATTACATGGAAAAGCCAGTAATTTAAGAGAAAGACGTAGGACACTTGAGCAAACGATTGCTGAGTTGAATGGTAGGATTGGGGAGGATCCTATGTACAAAGTAATTACAAGGGCAATAGAGAGTAGACGGAATTTCAATGCACAAAGGAATTCAGCTTTTGTTGTTCGAGGAATTGCAACGCCTTGGGAGTTTTCAAATGAATGGTATGTGGTGGAGAGGATCCAGGATCCTGTAGACAATGAGTGGAAGACAACGGTTACTGTTTTAGAGATTGTACCGAGTACACCAGCCGCGGAAGAGGAATTTATTGGTCATGCAAGAGGAACAATTGAGAATTATGGGATAGAAGCGAACATACCAATAGACTTGTCTGTTATGAATCGACATTCTATCCATTATATTAATTAGGTTCTGAAGAGGTAGGCGTCATTTCCTAATAATTCGATAACCCTTAGGAATATGGCGGGACATAAGGGTCTTGACCCTATGTAAAATTAGAAGAAAATTATAAAAACGAAATGGAGTTTAATATCGGCTTAGATATTTCCAAATATAGGGGGAGCAAGGACAGGTAGAGATAAGAATATTGATAGTAAGATAAGGCATAATGCGCTTAGCAGATATTGCATTTTGTACTTAGATATATATTTTAGGAAACTATTCTTGTAATCTTTCTGTATTACATAAATAAATCCTGAAAATCTTAAAGGTACTAATTGTTTATTCTTGTCATCCCACCTCCCTAAGGCCCAACCATATATTCCTACTGGTATCACTATCTCTGTATATTTGCATTTGTTGAATTCTTCATCTGAGAGGGTATCCAGTATTTCATGGTTAGAAAAAGTATCTTTCTGATCACTACTAGGTACTGTTGAGTAAAAGAATGGTGCTCCTGAGATATCTTGTTCTTTGACTTTCGAATCTTTCCTTCCCATCATAAAAGAGAATAGGTGTTTGAGATTAGTTTTTAATGGATCGTATTCCTTTCTTTCTACATATTCTCCTGATAGCCAACCATTTAATGGGACATTTTCTCCAGAGGGTTTGATAACGGTTTTAATCTGTGATGCTCCGCCTCCTACTTGGTTATTACCATAACAATATAGTACAGATTCTGTTTGTGATATCGGAGAAATAAGCGGAGCCAATCCCTCTTGTGGTTCTATCTCTCCTTCAAAACATACAATTTCTCCATCTTTAATAAAACCGATTCTATTTCTTGCATTTTTATAGGCATTTTTTGCTTTTCGTAGCTCTATAAAGGAGAGAAATAATAAACCTGCTAAGAATAGGAATAATGCTATAAACAAATTGAAAATTAAGGACCAGGGAGCAGTAATAAGTGAATTAATGAGAATTTCTCTTGGGGAAAGTTTTAAAAAGAATGAAGCTATTATTGGGTATGCAAATAAAAGAGAAAGGTATATACCAACATACGCTCCGATAGCTATTATTGATTTTTTCATTTAATTAGTATAACAGAAGTATAAATTTCAGACTAGACTAAGAATCCTGTCTAGTGGTTTTTAAACATAGTGGACAGGTCTTGTTGGAACATGTTGAAAATGGCGGGACATACGGGTCTGGAGCAGAAAAGAATTTCAGGAAAGTGTATAATCGATTGTATGAATAAGAATGTAGAAGTAAGAAAATCTGCTAAACAAGGGATGGGAGTCTTTGCTAGTCGCGATTTTAGCAAGGGAGATTTTGTTTTAGAAATTGATGATTCTCATGTTGTTACAGATGAATCAAAACTTACTAAAGAACAACACGAATTCCATTGTGATTATTTCTCCAATAAAATTGTTTTAATGCAAGAACCGGAAGTATATATAAATCATTCTTGTGATCCAAATGTCTATGTAAAAACAAAGAATGGAGTAAGAAATGTATATGCACTACAAGATATAAAAAAAGGAGATGAAATTACATATGACTATTCTGTTAATGGGGACAATGAGGGAGTATTTAAATGTAATTGTGGAAGTCAAAATTGTAGAGGAGTATATCAAGGGAGTTTTTTTAAACTTCCAATAGATATACAATTAAAATACTTGCCGTATCTTGACGATTGGTTTATTGAAAAATACAAAACAAGAATAGATGATTTAAGAGCTAGAAACTAGATTCATTGTGTTAAGTAGGCGTTCTACCTTCGAACCGAGAGGTACTCAAAACTAGCCTGAAAAGGGTAAAATTCATACACCAGGCCTTGATATTTGGTATTAGCTTTTTTGATAGAAAATAGTGAAGCAACCAAGAGGTTCCCACGTATAGTGGATGGGTCTTGTAGCAACCGTTGGAATATGGCGGGACATACACGTCTGGACCCTATGTAAAATGAGAATGAGACAAAAGAAATGGTATAAAAGAGGTGTATAATAGTCTTAATAATATGATTTCATCACGATATGGAATTCAAAAAGCTTGTGAAATTAAAACAAGGGGATAAAGTTGCAGTATTGTCTCCTTCTTTTGCTGCCCCAGGAAAATGGCCAGATGTATATCAATTTGGTTTAGAGAGATTAAGAAAGAATTTCGGATTAGAACCTGTTGAATTTCAAACTACAAAAGAAATAGGAGCAAATGGAGAAGACAGAGCAAAAGATTTAGTGAAAGCTTTTGAGGACAATGAAATTAAAGCTGTTATAGCATCTTTGGGAGGTGATGACCAAATCACATATATCAAGAATTTGCTAAAAGAACCCTTTATTAATAATCCTAAGCCATTTTTTGGATATAGTGATAACACCCATTTTATTAATCATCTCTGGTTATGTGGAATTCCTTCATACTATGGTGGTCATTTGTTTACAGAATTTGCAGTGCAAGGGAGTATGGATGACTTTACTGTTAAGTACCTAAAATATGCACTGTTTAAAGATGGAGAATTTGAATTAGAACAAAGCAATATTTTTAATGATATTGGTCTGTCATGGGATGATTCTAAACTATTAAATCAAAGAAGGAAATATCAAGAGAACGAAGGTTGGTACTGGGATGGAAAAGAGAGTACCGAGGGAGTCTTGTGGGGTGGGTGTGTCGAATCACTTGATGAATTATTAAGGCACAATATTGAGATTCCAAGTATGGAAGACTTCCAAAGTATTATTCTATTTATGGAAACATCAGAAGAAATTCCTTCTTCGGATTATGTTCGTAGGGTTATTAGGGCCTTTGGTGAAAGGGGAATTCTGAAGAAAATTAAAGGTATCTTTTTTGGTAGACCAAAGGCATGGGAGTTTGATAAACAGCATACTGATGAAGAGAAGTTTGAGTATAAAAAGGAACAAAGAGAAATGGTTTTAGAAATAGTAAGAAGATATAATGGGCATATCCCAATTATCCAGAATATGGATTTTGGTCATACCTCCCCTCAGATTTGTTTGCCTTCTGGTAGTAAAGTAAGAATAGATTCGGAATTAAAAAAATTATATGCTCAATTCTAAAACAAAATGAGATAACTCAATCCCCATAAGGGTTTTAAAGCATAGGGACGGGTCTTGTTGGAACATGTTGAAATTGGCGGGACATACACGTCTGGTACAGAATCTTTATTTAAGGTACTTTACTACTTTATTGTATTGACCTTTTGTTAGGAATATCCTATGAACATCCTTATCTGAGGTCTCTCCTGTTAGTGTTGCAGTATTAGATATACCCCAATTAACTATCTTCATAGTAATTACATTAAGGTCAATGAAATAATATTGGTTATTTTTATTCATATTTAATTATATTATAAATATTTATAATAGAGTATTTCATTTGTTGAAAATGGCGGGACATAAGCGTCTAGTACCTACCTAGAAAATCTCGATTTTACCAAAATGTATTATTTTAACCTCAGTGTCTAAATCAACTTTGTCTCCGTAGAACTTCTTGTATCCGGAGATTAAGTCTTCAACTGGTTCGTGTCCAACAGAATCTTCGGGTTTTAGAGTCCTAAAGGTTCTTATATCCATTTTCCTAATCTTAGTTCTACCAAAATTTGTAACCATTTCTCCATCCCTTGTTGCAAGGATAATGGAATCTCCTTCGGAAAGATTCTTGTCATCAAAAAGTCTCCAAGTAGAAGTTTTTTTACCTTGTTTAATAAGATTTGTTAGTTCTGGGGTGAATTTTATAGTTTTCTCCATCCCTTATTATACAAAATAAGGGTGGGACATACACGTAGAGCCTATGTTAAATGAGAATGGGACAAAAGAGACAGTATAAAAAGGGGTGAGAAAGTGTCTTATTCGTGGTATCCGAAATTAATGGAAATTCTTAGATCAAGTAAACAATAAGTACAGAAATATCTCTATTTATTGCTTTCCTGTTTAATTAACTTCGCATGCATTACAACCCTCTCTGATTTAGAATAGCAAGTAGAAAGAGTAAGAACATTATCATTAGAATTTAAATCAACATCAAACTTATAAATACTTCTCTCCTTAATAAGTTTAAGAAAGTTATCATAACTACTATCATTCCTAAAATTATTAACAATATAATCACTAGTAGTTTTAATATGATATACAGAAAATACTTGCCACAAAGTATTATGTGCTTCTGTTGACATTCTGATAATATGGTTATTTTTATTCTCATACCAAGAACTTTTAGTAATATTTTTTAAAGTTCCAAACATAATAGAATCAATTCTCCCGTGAGCATAGATAATTGTATTTTTATCAAGGTTTTCGATATTATTTCTTGAATCTAGAAATACCCAACCTGCACCGTTCTTTACTCTTTTGAATGAATGGTTTAAATAGTACTCATTATCATTGTGCTGAACAAAAGGATAGTTAATATTAGTACCCAATACTTGAATCCAACCCATCGTTTCAGAATTTATATCCTTTAAATCTGATAAATCTACTTCTAATAAAGGTGTATTTATATACTTCCAATATAGATTATTCCGATCTAATGGGGGATTTACTAACAATTGTGTATCATCAGGCTCTTTTTCTTCCAACTTAACTACTTTATTTATTAAATCTGTTTCATTCTGTACTGAAATTCTATCTTTATACCAAAAAATTATTGATATGAAAGAAATAATAATCCCTAGAATTAGTAATAGGACAACAAATTTTTTATTTTTGAATCTCTTTTTATCCATACTATAATTGACATATTCTATCCTAAGTATTACATTGATACTAGTATAAATTAACTAGCCATATTAAATGAATTCTAAATATCTTGCTAGTCTCAGAATGATATCATCGCTATTTGTTACTCTCTTAATACTTATTGCACCTATCAGTTCAATTCTCGCACTTGAAGCACCATTACAAAGTTTAGATGTAAATGGAGTTAATGTTTTCAATGTAACCGACGGATATAACGAATCTCATGGTATTGCTGGTATAACATTTGATGAAGGTACGAAGATATTAACAATGACACATGCAAATGTTAACAGTGTCCATGCCAATGGGGATCTTGATATAGTTTTGGTTGGGAATAATACCATCGATGTTTTGACAGATAGTGCAGCACTTTTGGCAATGGGAGGAGATTTAACAATTACAGGAGATGCTGCCACCTTATCAATTACCGCCTTTGCTAGTAATCAACCTGCAATTTCAATTGGAGCTGGAGGAAGATTGACAATTGGAGCAGAAGGAACTGTAATTACTGTTACAGTAACAGAAGGAATCTTAAATAACTGTGAAGATACATATATTGTAGATGGAAATACTTTTAACTCACCTGATTCCGGAGGCCCTATGGAACCACCTGCAGGAGATCCTTTACAAATATCTATCGATGGGGCATTAGTTATAGATGAAACTGCAGATCCTCAAGTTACATCAGCTAGTGGTACAGGATGGAGTATTGAACAAGGATTTATGGGTATTTATCAATTAACTGTTGATGGTGGGACTACACTACCTTATATCACAGGAATAGGGGATGGTGCTCTTTCAATAAGTTCTATAGACGGAAGCTTCTCAATTGCAGAAAATGAAGATAGTAGATCAATCAATATGAATGGTAATGTAATGATTTTTCTAAGTAACGAAAGTGGTAATGTAAGTCTTGTTGGTGGAATATATACAGAAGGAGAAGTATCTGTTCGTGATAGTAATATGATATCAATAGGGAGCTCTGGTGTACCAAGTATAACAGGTATTAGTGCAAGAGCTTTATACGTAGGTTCTAGTAATCTCTCTATCTATACCTCTGGTACAGGATTACAGTATTACAATGGAACTCCTTTAGAAGGAGAGGGGATGATTGTAGAATCAGGGGCAGGACATTCATTAATAGTGGAGAGCGATATAGCAACAGCTAATGTTTTAGATGTTGCAGTTTCTGGAGGTGGAACAATAGATCTTTCATATGTTTCTGGTTTAGGTTTATTTACTCCTAAAGCATCACATTGGCCATGGATAGATATGACGGGAACTGAAGAAGAAAATCCCTTACCTACAACCGTAACATGCGAGGAAGGAACTGATGCTACAAATAAATATGTTATGATCTCAACAGAAGGAAATTTCTTACTTGAATCAACAGCAGGCACACTGTATCAACTTGGATGGAATATACCAGATGCGGAGGACTCTATTGTAACAAATGGTACAGTTAGAGTAATTGCTGCAAATGGTTTTAGATTTACTTCTGGCGATTTTACCGATTACTCTATCGAGGCGGGTAGTACAGTTACAATTGAATTATTACCTGATTACGGATATCAATATGTATCTGGTGGATTAAACGGTAACCAAACCGTCCCAGATGACGGGAAAGCATCATACACATTTACAATGCCTGATAATCACTTACACTTAAGTGCAATATTTGCAAGCATGTCAGATATCGTTGATATTGAAACAACAAAAATAGCAGGTGCTACTTTAACAGTACCTTCTACAGAAATTAATGGAAATGCAGAACTCCTCATAGGAGATGCTACAGATATTGACGAGGCTTCTTTTGAATCACAGGCTGGTGATTTTGAGATTGGTACATATCTAGACCTATCATTAAATGAAGTTATATATAAAGGGACTACAGAAGAAGTATGGAGAACGAATATTACTGAACTTGATGAGAGTACAACTGTAACATTAACACTTTCTGAGGATCTTAAAGGGCATGCAGAATATATGATACTTAGAGAGCATGAAGGAACAATTGAAGAAATAGAGGGTGTATATGATGCTAATACAGGCACCCTAACATTTGATACCGATGCTTATTCAACATATGCTTTAGCATATAATGATCCTATCAACCCTCCTACCTATGACAATATAGTATGGAGTTTTGTAATAGGGATAATTAGTATGTCAGGATTGTTTGTTGTTAGTAGATATAAAAAAGAATTTTATAAGAGTTCAAAATAATTGAGATTGTTAGAGAGATTATAAAGAGGGGTTTTTATGGATAGTTTTTTGTTGTCAGTAAATATAAGCATTCTACCTTCGAACCAAGAGCTCTTAAAAACATCTCTTTTTTGACTCTTTTCATCTACCAGGCCTTACTTTTTAGACTTTCACTTTTTAGAGTCAAAATTACTCAATCCGCATAAGGGTTTTAAAACATAGTGCACGGGTCTTGTTGGAATATATTGAAATTGGCGGGACATATAAGTCTTGACCACGGGAGAGAATATATTCTCGATATAAAAAGATGCTATAATTGGAGCATATCTCAATCTAATAAATACATTTAAATATATTTTAGCTATGAAAAACAAATCTAAATATCTAATATATGTTCTAATAGGGGTAGTAATAATTGCCCTAATCGTGATCTCAGTCAAATATTTTGGAAATGACTCTTCTGAGGGTAAGAAGGAGAGTAAGGAAAATACAGTAATAGATAATCAGGAAATGGATTTTCTTTTGGATAAATATCCAATAGGGCAAGTACCATTGTATAAAATGACTAAGGTTAGTTCTAGTAAGCTATATAATAATTGGGATTTAAAAAATATATCGGTTTTTGATGATAAAGAGTTCAGCTATTTCAATATAGTTTTCTACACTCAAGCATCTCAGACAGAATTTTTAGAATACTACAAGAATCTCTTTGATGAGGAGATTGTAGAT
>JAEHHF010000088.1 GCA_019248085.1 Candidatus Dojkabacteria bacterium S2_J21
AAACAAAAGGGTATATGGATATATATGTTTAGCGGTTTCATTTCAGAGCGTCTTTGAAGGTTTTTTTGAGTGCGTTGATGGAATCTAGGTCTATGATACATGTACATATCTTTTCCCTTAGTATTTAGAATCATATTGTCTTCAATCTTCATCATGTACCCTTTATGAAATAGCTTCTCTTCATATTTAATACCCTCGTTTAATCTCAAACCAAGCATTAGTTTCTCAACTTTCACATCATCTTTTTTACTTTCTTCCTTTTCAATATTCCAATCCCCTTGTATATATCTTTGTATATCTTCCGGGTTATGTGACTTAATATCCTCTACTCTAGAATATGCTCCGGCGCCA
>JAEHHF010000089.1 GCA_019248085.1 Candidatus Dojkabacteria bacterium S2_J21
GTTACTGCCAATGTGTATGGTTTTAGTCTCTTGCCATTACATGCGTCACATTCTCGTTCGACCATCTATTTCTCTGTCTCTAACCTTGAATAATCAGAGGATGTCTCCCTATATCTTCTGTTCAACTCGTTTATGACTCCTTCATATTCAGCATCATACATTCTTGTTCTTCCGAATCTGTTGGTATATTGAATATTGCATGTTGGATTTGCACCTTTGCCATAGAAGATGAAGGTTGATATATCAAGATGTTATTGGTTTCGAACATGATCAGATAGACGCACAGGAGCTTCATTTAGTTACCGAGTATTGGGACAAGATAGGGGAGAACAAA
>JAEHHF010000090.1 GCA_019248085.1 Candidatus Dojkabacteria bacterium S2_J21
TCTGGGAACTAGTGATAATCCTATCTAAGTTTCTTAATTAGTTGTGCTGGAGTCTTTATAATATCTGTAAACAAAACATTTCTACAGCCCTCTTCTTTATCATTTCTCAATCCATCAAAATCTGCTATCGTAACAACATTATCTTTCCAATCCTAAAGCTATGAACTCACTTAATCCTACTTCTGGATCACTTATGTAATCAAATCTTTCTTTTGCTAATCTATACTCTGCTTTTGTTCCATATTTGCTTTTAACATCCAAGAAATCTTGAACTTTTAATTCTTTTAATACATATTCTGTAAATTTTTGAAGCCTTAATATTGTTCTTGCT
>JAEHHF010000091.1 GCA_019248085.1 Candidatus Dojkabacteria bacterium S2_J21
TTGAAATATATCATTGCTATATATATCAGTCAAGGCTGAAATACTATGGTTCTCTTTTGGTTATGGAGATTGCATATCTATAGATCAGAGCCTCCGTAATTGTCTCCATTACTGAGGTTAGATCTGTCTGATATGGAGACACAGTACAAGAGAGCAATACAAAATGAAAAATTCATGGCAGTATCACACACATATATCGGTGGATACAAAGATAGATGGAATGCTATGTGGCATAGGTTCTGGGATAACTATGAGGTAGATTGGGTAGATTTAGATACACTAGGAAGTGTAGACAAGGTTATGCCAATGTGGCAGATACCTGTAA
>JAEHHF010000092.1 GCA_019248085.1 Candidatus Dojkabacteria bacterium S2_J21
ATCTACAATCTCCTCATCAAAGAGATTCTTGTAGTATTCTAAAAATTCTGTCTGAGATGCTTGAGTGTAGAAAACTATATTGAAATAGCTGAACTCTTTATAATTAAAAACGGATATATTTTTTAAACCCCAACCGTTGAAAGATAGCCATTTAATAATAGAATTCTTTACAAAGTCTTCAGAAATAATCTCGTTATATTTTTCCATATACACAAGATTATATAAGAAGCTTTGCCTAGCTTTAATACATTTTTACGGTATAATGTAGTAGTTAATTCCTAAACCCAATAGGGCATGGAGTTCAAAATTAAATCCACAGCGATAT
>JAEHHF010000093.1 GCA_019248085.1 Candidatus Dojkabacteria bacterium S2_J21
AATATTTGGCACATTCAGTGCTGCAATGGCTGTTATCTATCTCCTCCAGATTCCATTTACCTCTATCCAGGCAATTATTACCAAAAATGTTGGAGAGAATCATAAATATGATTTAAACAAATTCAAATGGCAATCACTACTGACCTTCTCAGCTATCGGTATTCTCGTTTCTTCAGCCTTATTCTTAATCAGATTCCCACTTTCCCAAGTTGCTTCTATCCCTGAGATTATCTCCTGGTGCTCAGGATGTTATACAGATGTTAATACAAGAGAATTTGTTAAGATTAGAAATGTTTAACTAATATTTCTTGAAGTGGTATATTTT
>JAEHHF010000094.1 GCA_019248085.1 Candidatus Dojkabacteria bacterium S2_J21
AATCATTGTAATAATTGTTGTATATTTCTTCTGGAACCCAATCTGTGGTCATATTTATAGAATTCAGGAATTTCATGCACTCCTCTTTCATCGTTTCTACAAATAATATGTAAAAAAAATAATATATAAAAGGCAGAAGGGTATGGAGGTTTCTACTCCTTTGGGTTTTTTCATTTACCCTATACACCAAGCTGCAGATATTCTTTGTGTTAACGCAGAATTGGTACCAGTTGGTAAGGATCAGGCTCCTATGATTGAAGATACAAGAGTATTGGCTAGAAAGTTTAACAGTACATATAAAACAGATATTTTACATCAACC
>JAEHHF010000095.1 GCA_019248085.1 Candidatus Dojkabacteria bacterium S2_J21
TATGATTGGAAAGATAATGTTGTTACGATAGCAGATTTTGATGGATTGAGAAATGATAAAGAGATGATGAAAATGTTATCAATTGAGCAAGTAAACCAAGAAGAATGAATCAATTAATTAGAAAGCTTGGATTGAGTCCTGTTGAGTTTCCAGAGTTGCATTCGATTAGAAAGTTTAAAAATGAAAAAGAATTATTAGATATTGGAGTAACTATTAAATATTTGTTTGATGAAAATAGTGAAAAATTAGGTAATGATAAAGATTTTAAATATAGTGAACTGTTTGAGCTGATTGAGAAAAAATACAATTATGATAGAAAA
>JAEHHF010000096.1 GCA_019248085.1 Candidatus Dojkabacteria bacterium S2_J21
AAATACAGGGTTGTAAGTCTCACTTTCAAAGAATTTCTTCTTTTCTGTTTCTAAATTGGTAGGTGTAAATACTAATGCTGTTGGTATTCTTAATTCACTAAATTACTTAGTGAATTAAGAATACCAACAGCATTAGTATTCTTAATTCACTAAGTAATTTAGTGACTTAAGAATACTAATGCTGTTGGTATTCTTAATTCACTAAGTAATTTAGTGACTTAAGAATACCAACAGCATTAGTATTTACACCTACCAATTTAGAAACAGAAAAGAAGAAATTCTTTGAAAGTGAGACTTACAACCCTGTATTTGAGTATAG
>JAEHHF010000097.1 GCA_019248085.1 Candidatus Dojkabacteria bacterium S2_J21
CCCCGACCTTTCATCGGTTATTCTAAACATCCACAATTCGCATCTTGTTCATAAATCATATTAATCCTCTTCTCAATATTATCTTCTTTACTCCTAAAAACAATCTCTAATTCATTCTTTTTAACAATCTCTACATCTGAATACTTTTCTAGAAGTTCTTTATATACAAACTCGGATGTCCCTCTTAAAAATTTTATCCTATATGTAGATAGTCCCAATATAAAAAGATTATACTGTATAATACTTGGGAATTGGAGATCTATTCAACAAAACATTACTATGAATTACCAAAGAATAAATAAACTAAACTTTCCTATT